>CAXUNX010000090.1:0-12993 GCA_964252545.1 uncultured Acetobacteraceae bacterium
GTGGACTTCACCCCCACGGCGGCGTCGTCCGCCATGTCCTGGAAGCCGTAGATCGTGTCGAAGCCGAGATCCCACAGTACCGCGGCCAGGTAAAGCATCGCGCAGGCGGCATCGACCCGGCCGGTCGCCGCGGCATAGCCCATCGGCGCACCGAAGCCGAAGGTGAAGCCCATCATCAGCTGCGGCCACCAGGTCACCCGCTTGGCCAGCGGGTAAAGCCCCACCAGCAGCAGCGAGCCCGCACCCAGCGCCCAGCAGAGCGGACGCAGGCAGAGCAGCACGGCGAGGCCGCACAGCAGCAGCAGCATCAGGAACAGCACGGCCTCGCCGAGCCCGAGCAGGCCGGACGCAAGCGGCCTGCCGGCGGTGCGGGCGACCTTGCGATCGATGTCGCGGTCCCACATGTCGTTGACCACGCAGCCGGCCGAACGCATCACCAGGCTGCCCACCCCGAACAACAGCGCGAGCCGGAGCCGGGCGGCCGGCGCGGTCGCGGTTGGCAGCAGGATCCCCCACAACCCCGGCAGGAACAGCAGCCAGCTGCCGATCGGCCGATCGAGCCTGGCCAGCAGCGCATAGCCGCGCAGCTTCGGCGGCAGCTGGGCGATCCAGCCGGTGTTGACGATGTCGGTATGGTGCATCAGGCGAAGGCTCCGCCCTTGACCCGTCGGTGGCTCGGCTCCAGACCCTTGTGCTGGACCCGGGGGCGAGAGCCCCTTGCCTCAACGGGTGGGAGCGGTCAACCGATGCAGGATCAGCCGCGGCTGCATGTCAGCCCGGAGCGCGGCCTCGCCGGTGGCAACCTGCTGCCCATGCACGAGCGCGAGGCACGCTACCTGGGCCAAGTGCTTCGCCTCGCACCCGGCGACTTGGTGCGGCTGTTCAATGCCCCGCAAGGCGAGTGGCAGGCCCGCATCGAGAGCCTGCACCGGCGCGGGGGCGGCCGGTTCGTGGTCACCGAGCGGCTGCGGCCGGCGGCAGCCGAGCCCGGCCCGATCCTGTTGTTCGCCCCGGTCAAGCGCGATGCCACCGACCTGATCGTGCGCATGGCCACCGAGCTCGGCGCGACCGCGCTGCAGCCGGTGCTCACCGAACGCACCAACAGCGCCCGCGTCAACACGGATCGCCTGGAGGCGATCGCCGCCGAAGCGGCCGAGCAGTGCGAGCGGCTGAGCGTGCCCAGGGTGGCAGCGCCGCAACGGCTGATGGCCGTGCTCGGCGAGTGGCCGCCGGAGCGCCTGCTCTGCGCCGCCATCGAGCGGCTGCCCGCCGGCCGCCCACGGTTCGATCCGGCTGCGGCGGAGGCCCTGCTGATCGGCCCGGAAGGCGGCTTCACGTCGCGGGAGCTTGACGTGCTGAACGCCCGACCCTTTGTTACGCCAATCTCGCTGGGACCGCGCATCCTGCGGGCGGAAACGGCGGCCCTGGTCGGCCTCGCCCGCCTGCAAGGCGCACGCGAACGGTGGGACCTGGTGCAAACGGCGCCGCAGTTCGGTTTTGAACCCTCACCGGGCGGCGGGCAGCAGATCCCGCTCCCGCCATCCATGCCAGCGGAGCCCGATGTCGAACCCAAGTGACCAGGACGCCACGCCGATCGAGCCGCCGGCTCGAAGCGGCGGACGCCTCATCGAGCAGCTGGCGGCCCACCTCGCGCTCGGCTGCAAGCCGGCAGCGGAGTGGCAGATCGGCACCGAGCACGAGAAGTTCGGCTTCCGCTTCAACAACAAGATGCCGCCACCCTACCAGCCGGACGGCATCGAGCGCGTCCTCGACGGCTTCCGGCAGGAAGGGGCCTGGGCGCCGATCTTCGACCACACGAACCTGATCGGCCTGAAGGGCGAGAACGCCCACGCAGGCGCCTCGATCTCGCTCGAGCCCGCCGGGCAGTTCGAGCTGTCGGGCGCGCCGCTCCGCAGCGTGCACGAGACCGAAGCCGAGATGGCTCACCATTTCGCCGAGCTGCGCGCGATCGCGGCCCCGCTCGGGCTGGGTTTCGCACCGCTCGGCTTCCATCCGACCGCGACCGGCGCGCAGATGCCCTGGATGCCCAAGAGCCGCTACGCGATCATGCGGCGCTACATGACGGAGGTCGGCTCGCTCGGGCTCGACATGATGCAGCGCACCTGCACCGTGCAGGTCAATCTCGATTACGGCTCCGAGTCGGACATGCGCCGCAAGCTGCAGGTCAGCCTGGCGCTGCAGCCGGTGGCGACGGCGCTGTTCGCCAACTCGCCGTTCCGCGAAAACCAGCCGAGCGGCCTGCTTTCCTCGCGCGCGCATGTCTGGACCGACACCGACAATGCCCGCGCCGGCATGCCGCCGGTGTTTTTCGAGGACGGGTTCGGCTTCGAGCGTTTCGTGGACTGGGTGCTCGATGTTCCGATGTATTTCGCAAGCCGCGACAACGGGCTGGTCGACGCGGCCGGATTGTCGTTCCGTCGCTGGCTCGACGGCCGCGAGCCGAAGCTCGCGGGCCTGACGCCGACGCTCGGCGATTTCGATGATCACCTCACCACCGTGTTCACCGACGTGCGCCTGAAGCGCTTCCTGGAAATGCGCGGCGCCGACGCCGGCAGTCCGGCGATGATGGCGGCGCAGTCCGCACTCTGGGTCGGGCTGCTTTATGACGAGGCATCGCTCGCGGCGGCGCATGCGCTGGTGCGCCGCCGTCCCTGGCAGGACTATGTGGCGATGCGCGCCAGGGTGCCCCGGGAAGGCCTGTCCGCAGCCTGGAGCACCGGACAGGTGCGCGATCTGGCGCGCGACATGCTCGAGATCGCAGCGGACGGGTTGCGCGCACGCGCGATCGCCGATGCAACAGGTGCCGATGAGCGGCGCCACCTGGAGCCTTTGCAGCGCATCGTCGCCGGAGCACCGACCCAGGCGGAGCATTGGCTGGAGCGCTACCGCACGGCCTGGAGCGGCGACGCCTCGCGCATCTGGGCGGAAGCCGAGATATGAGCCCGCTGCGTGCGGCGTGCCGCCGAGGTCGGCCCGCTGCACGCTTCGAGCTCCGGCCCCAACCTCAGCCTCAGCCGGCACAGGGCTGAGCACGCCACGGTGGACGCGCCCGAGACGCCGCGGGTCCGATCCGGCGAGGTCATCGTCTACCGCCTGTTCGACGTAGCCTACGAGATCGACCTCGCCAAGGCAGAGACGATCTGGCGCGACCGCGCCGGCACCGGCGGCGAACGCAAGCGGCTGCAGGCCACTCCGGCCAAGGCGGTCAGCTATGACGTGCCGCCCCTGGTGCTGAGCCTCGACGCCGTGCCGTTGCAGCTGGCGGACGGCACGGTGATGGCCGGGGTGGCAGCCCGCCTGTATGATTTCGGGGTCATCACGGTGGCGCTGCGGGTTGCTGCGCACGACCTGAGCTGGACCGGCTTTTCCGGGCTGCTCAACGCCGTCAACGAGGCGCTCGGCTCCGGCGGCTGCTGTTACGGCGTCTGGCAGACGCTCGGCGACGCGCTCCGCCGGCAGATGCAGGCAGCCCTGGTGCGTCCGGCCGCCTCGCTGATCGAGGAGGACTATGTCGTGGGGCTGGTACGCGCGTTCGACCGGCCGGTCATGGCGACGCAGATCCAGGAGCAGCTCGACCTTGTGCCGCTGCTGTCTGGCGAACGGATGGCGCTGTCGGGCGCCGCCCGCCAGGACCTGCTGCGCAACAGCTTCTCCTATTACACCGACGACCTTGCCGTGCTGACCTGGGACCGCGCCTTCCTGTTCGAGCCCCGCGGCGACTCCGACGTGATCGACGTGCTCGAGGTGGCGAACGCGCAGTTGCTCGAGATGCGCTACTACGACGAACTGCTCGACGACGAGCTGCCGCGCATGTACGACCTGGTCGAGACCACCAGGCGTGCCGCCGGGATCGGGTCGTCGCGCCGCTTCTCGCAGCTGGCGCGCCGTCTCTACGCGTTGGTCGCCGAGGTCACCGAGCTGACCGAGAAGGTCGACAACGCGTTGCAGGTCACCGAGGACGTCTACCTGGCGCGGATCTACACCGCGGCGTTGGAGCTGTTCCGAGTCGGCATGGTCAGCGCCGCAGTTGACCGCAAGCTCGCGATCATACGCGACACCTATGCAGCACTCTACGAGGAAGCCTCCAGCGCACGCGCCGCGGTGATGGAACTGGCCGTTGTCATGCTGATCGTGGCCGAAGTCGCCCTGGCATTGCTGCATCGCTGACCAGGCGAGGCGCCACCGGCACGCCACCGGGAAACACGCCGCGCCGGACGCCGATGCCCGGTCAGGTCGTGCGTCAGGCGGGCGCGGCGTCCTCCCTGCCCAGATGCTCGCTGATAGCCTCGGTCAGGTGAGCCACCGAAACCACCGAGGCGCGTTCCGCCGGATCGCTTGCCGCCGCCTCCGTCACGCTTCGGCCGAGGACGCAGTCGTAGCTCACGCCCGCCGCCGCGCAGAGGCTGCGGTAACGCCAGCTTTGCAGCCGATGCGGCCGGATCTCGAACAATGCAGCACCGGGCGCTGCGAACACCAGGCCGGCGAGGCCCGGGGCGTGCGCCCCCACGATCAGCTCGCTTTGCGAAAAAAGCCCCACCAGCTGGCGCAGGTCGAGCGTGTCGATCCGCACCGGCTCGATCTGCAGCCGCTCGAGGGCGGAGACGACCTCATCCTCGTTCAGCAGCGGGTGGTCGGTTTGCTGACGGCGGTCGATAAAGATGCGCCGCCCTTCTCCCGGAACCGGCGCGCCCGGCAGCGATAGCGGGCGCAGCAGGTCAACCGCGAGCGCATTGATCCAGTCCTCGCAGCCGATGTTCCAGGGCAGCAGCAAGGTTTCCACATCGAGCCCCTCGCCCGGCCCGACCAGCCGCACCTGCAGCCGCTCGGGCGCCCCCTGCGGGCCGAACGCGAGGTGCAGCACCATCTCCGCGGCGTCCCGGGTGAGCGGCCCCAGCCCGGCCGGAAGCAGCACGCCGTCGAGGCCGGAACGCTGGGCGGGGCTGAGCAGCGCCACTCGCGCCACGTTGAGCATCAGCACGCGGTAGAGATCGGCGGGTCCTCCCAGCAACAGGCTGAGCCAGGTGCCGTTCAGCCGCCCCGAAGCAGGCGGCAGCGCGATCCGCGCCTCGCTCATCGCCGCATACCCGTCCCGCTCGGGGCGGCTGAGATGCATCGTCTCCCTGATGGCCTCGCCATTCTCGGTGACCACGATGCCGGAGGTGGAATGCACGCGCGCCCCGTGCAGGGTGAACACGAACGAGGCACCCCTGGCTTGCGCGGCCTCCGGCCAGGTATCGCTCAGGCCGAAGGCGGCCAGGCTGCGCGTCCCGAACCGGAGCGGCACGGCATCGACCGCCGGCGGCGAGAGGATCCGCCGCCAGTCGCGGATCGAGGACTGCATGCCCAGATCGAGCAAGGCATCAATCGTCGCGACCGGATGAACGCTGCGTGGCTGTTCGAACATTGCCGCCGATTAGCGAGCCGCACGGGCTGCGCGTCAACCGGTTGCGCGCCCCGGGTCAGGCCGGTGGGCGCTGGGCATACACCATCTTGGGCTCCGGCCGCCAGTTCGCCGGAAACAACTGCTTCAGCGCTTCCACCTTCGGCATGTCGTTGACCGCGATGTAGCCGGAGTCCGGGTTCAAGGCGAGATAGTCCTGGTGGTAGCGCTCGGCCGGGTAGAAGCCGGTCAGCGGATCGACCCGGGTTGCGATCGGGGCTCCGAACGCATGCGCCTGGTCGAGCTGGGCGATATAGGCCCGCGCCAGCCGGGCCTGGGCCGGGCTGCTGGTCCAGATCTCCGAGCGGTACTGCGAACCGGAGTCGGGCCCCTGACCGTCCGTGCGGGTCGGATCCAGCGCCACCGAAAAGAAGATCCGCAGGATCTGACCGAGCGAGATCTGGCTTGGATCGTAGGTGACCTTCACCGACTCGGCATGGCCGGTGGTGCCGGTGCTCACCACCTCGTAGCTGGCGGTGTCGCTGGCTCCTCCGGCATAGCCGGAAAGCGCGGTCTGCACGCCCTTCACATGCTCGAACACCCCCTGCACTCCCCAGAAGCAGCCGCCCGACAGCACGATCGATTGCGAGCTCGGTTGGGTCGCGGGAGGCGAGTCGACCTGTGCGGGCGGCAGCAGCCGGGGCGCCTCGTCGGCGCGCAGGCGCGGTCCGGCCAGGATCAGGCCGCCGGCGAGCAGCGGTGCCAGCAGCCCCAGGCGCGCGAGCCGGCTCATGCGGTGGCTCCGGGCACGAAGTTCAGCGCCACGCCGTTCATGCAGTAGCGCAGTCCGGTCGGCTGCGGGCCGTCATCGAACACGTGCCCGAGATGGCCGGCGCAGCGGGCGCAATGCACCTCCGTGCGCTGCATGCCGAGGCTGCTGTCGCCGCTGCGGCCGACCGCGTCGCGCAACGGCTCATAGAAGGATGGCCAGCCGGTATGGCTGTCGAACTTGGCGCGCGACGAATACAGCTTCTGGCCGCAGCCGACGCAATCATAGCGGCCGGACGCGAACTGCGCATCCAGCGGGCTCGAGAACGGCATCTCCGTTCCGGCCTCCCGCAGGACCTCGAACTGCGACGGGGTGAGCTTGCGGCGCCATTGCGCCTCGCTCAGGCTCACGCTGGCCGGCGCCACCGCACTGGCCCGGCGAGACAAGGGGAACGCGGCGCTTGCGCCAAGGCCGGCGGCCCCGGCAAGCAGCATTCGGCGTGTTGTCATCGAACTCTCCCAAAGCATCGCTTCACAATCACACAGTTGGTCTCGGGCGGAGCCGGGCCAAGAGGGCGCTCACCAAGACCGCGCTCACCAAGACGGCGCTCACCAAGACGGCGCTCACCTAGGCCCGCTCAACATTCGCATGGCACGGCGGAAAGGTTACCTACCGGGTGAGCGTACGCGCGAACAATGCCTGTACCCAGCCCATCGCCGCCAGCAGCAAGGCGGGATCAAAGCGCGGACCCTCGTCGCGCAGGAATGCGTGCGCCGCATTGACCTCGTGCCACTCGAACAGGGCGCCCACGGCCTCCAGGCGCTCGCGGATGCGCTGGCGTCCCTCGAAGGGCACATGCGGATCGGCCCTTCCCCAGACGAACAGCGCCTCCGCCCTGAGCTCATCCATGCGGGCCAGGCTGTTATCCTGCCTGCCGGCACCCAGCGAGCCGGTATGCAGGTCGGTCGCATAGAAGCAGGCGGCCGCGGAAACACGTGGATCGAGTGCTGCGCGATAGGCGAGGTGGCCGCCGAGGCAGACACCCATGCTGCCGAGGCGGCCATTGCAGGCCGGATGCCGCTGCAGGAAATCCCAGGCGGCACGGGCGTCGTCGTCATATCCCGCCACCGGCTTGGTGAATTTCAGCAGGTTGCCGCGCTCGGTGCCCGCCTGGCTGTATTGCAGCACGGTGCCCGGCGGCTCGTATTCGTGGTAGACCTCCGGCACCGCAACCAGGTGCCCCAGTCCTGCGACCATCGAAGCGAGGCGCCGGATCGGTGCGGTCACCTGATAGATCTCGGAAAACAGCGCCACGCCCGGGAAACGCCCTTCGCTCGCCGGACGGAACAGGTGCAGCCGCATCGCGCCGGAGGCGGTCGGCACATCCTCGGTTTCATCGGTTCTGATGATCATGCGGCCTCCTTCGGGTCGGAAACCGAAGCTTAATCTGTTTGCCGCAAGCTGATCACACAACATCATCAGGCGACGTGCTGTGGATATCGGGTGGGAAGCTCTAGACGAGCGCAATCAGCTGGCACTCGCGCGGGCTGCGCTCGACCGGGCGATCCGGATCGTCGCCGACCGCGCCGAGACGCTCGCCGACGAGATGGAGAGCGGCGTCATCCACGACCAGGGCGGCGTCGACGCGCTGCGCTTGTTCGCAAGCGTGACGCGCTGCGCCAGCTTGACGATGGACTCGATCTACAGCCAGCTCTCGCACGGGCAGGTCGGGCACGGATAAGCGCGACACCGGCCAGCTGTGTCCCGGCCCGCGCCCCTCCGCACCCGGGGAGAAGCTGCCTGCTTCAGCCCTGATCGCCCTGGTCCGGGCCGCCGTTCGCATCGCCGCCGGACGAGCCGTCATCCCCCGGCGGCTGAGCCTGACCGTCGCCGCCCGCGCTGCCCGCCCCGTCTGGCGACACCGCAACAAACACGCTCTGCCCGTCGCGCAGGATACGCAGCGCCACGCTCTGGTCGTTCTTCAGCGAGGCATGCACCGCGTTGACCGCTTCGCGAGGCGACGACACCGCCTGGTTGCCGACCCCGACGATGATGTCGCCCTGCCGGATCCCGGCCTGATCGGCGGCTGAGCCGGAACGCACGTCCTGCACCACGACGCCGCGCACGCTGTCATCGACGCCGAGCTGCTGACGCAGGTCCGGCGTGAGGGCCGAGAGCGACACGCCGATGGACCCGTTGCCGTTCGCGGGATTGCTGCTGTTGGCTTCGCTGTTCGAGCTCCTGCCCAGGCTGGCGATATGGGCGGTGATCGTCTCGGACGCGCCGTTGCGAAGCACGCTCAGCTTGGCGTCGCTGTCCGGGGCAACCCCCGCGACCTTGATCGCCAGATCACGCGGCGTTGCTACCTTTGAGCCGTTGACTGCGGTGATGACGTCGCCCGGCTTGAGGCCGGCCTTCTCGGCGGGAGAGTTCTGGCTGACGCTCGCCACCAGCGCTCCGGCCGGCGGATCGCCGAGCGAGCTCGGCAGCGACAGCGACTTTGCCAGAACCGGGCTGATCTGCTGAGCAGAAACCCCAAGATAGCCGCGGGTGACCTTGCCATGCGCCTTGAGCTGGTCCACCACGTTGCGCACCACGTCGGAAGGGATCGCAAAGCCGATCCCGACCGAGCCGCCGGTGGGCGACAGGATCGCGGTGTTGACGCCCACGACCTTGCCGTCCTGTGTGAACAGCGGGCCGCCGGAGTTGCCGCGATTGATCGGCGCGTCGATCTGCAGGAAGGAGTCGTAGGGCCCCTCGCCGATGTCACGCCCGCGCGCGGAAACAATACCGGCGGTTACCGTGCCGCCCAGCCCGAACGGGTTGCCAACCGCGATCACCCATTGTCCCGGCTCGACATCGTCGGAGTCACCCAGCTGGATGAATGGAAGCTTGCCCGAGGGCGGCTTGATCCGGAGCAGCGCGAGGTCGGTGCGCGAATCCCGGCCGACCACCTTTGCAGGCAGGGTGGAACCATCATCGAGTGTCACGGTCACCGAAGTCGCGCCCTTCACCACATGGTTGTTGGTGACCACGTAGCCATCGGACGAGATGATGAACCCGGAACCACGCGCCTCAACTGTGCGGTGCGGATTGGCTTGCGGCATCTGGAACGGGAAGGGAAACGGGAACGGCATCTGCTGGCCACCGCCGCCACCGCCTCCCCCACCTTCGTCTTCATCAACCGCGTCCGCCTTCAGGATCGACGTGATCGACACCACGGCAGGCTTCACCTGCTTGACCAGGCTGGTGAAATCCGGCAGCCGCTGTGACGGCATCTGCGGCTTGATGGCGCCGGCTTCCTTGCCCGCCTGCGCCTGCGCCAGCGCCGGCTGGCTGCCGGGACCGACCACCGCGAAGCCGCCCAGGGTCGAGCCCGCAAGCAGGGCTGCGGCTGTGGTACGCCGCCAGCGGTGCACGGATCGTGATCCGGTCGGTGTCGAGGAGGGGGCGCGAGACGTGATTGACATGATGATCCTGCTGCTGAACGTCGGAAACGGAGTGTGATCTTTCGTCACCATAGGCCGCGATGCCGAACGCCTGTCCTACGCGTCGATGAAAGCTTGGTTAGCCACGTCGAGTTGCGAAAAACTCCTGTAGCAGCGCCGCAGATTCCGTCTCGCGTATGCCTCCGATCACCTCCGGCCGGTGCAGGCAGCCGGGCTGGTCGAACAACCGCGGACCGTGCTCGACCCCGCCCCCCTTCGGATCGTAGGCGCCGAACAACAGGCGGGCGACGCGGAAATGCGAAGCCGCGGCAGCGCACATCGGGCAGGGCTCAAGGCTTGCAACCAGGCTGCATCCGATCAGGCGGCGACTGCCGCGCCGTGCCGCGGCCTGGCGCAGCGCAAGCAGTTCGGCATGCGCCGAGGCATCCTGCAGCGCTTCCACCTGATTGCCGGCGCTGGCCAGCAGGCGGCCATGCGCATCGAGCACCACCGCACCCACCGGCACCTCGCCGCGGCCGGCCGCCGCACGCGCCTCGTGCAGCGCCAGCGCCATCGGATGCTGGGAGGCCTCGCCGCCATCGGGCATCCCCATGATCCGCCTCTTTCAAGCGCCGTTTCTTTCAAGCGCCAATTCTTTCAAGCGTAGGCGATTTGGCTTAGCAACATGCCATGACATCTGCCCGGCCGGTGATCGGCGTGACCCTCGACAGTGAACCCGCGCAGCCCGGCGGCTATTCCGGCTTTCCGTGGTATGCGCTGCGCGAGAACTACATGGACAGCATCGCCGAGGCCGGCGGACTGCCGGTGGCCCTGGCGCACCATGCCAGCCTGGCGGCCGATCTGCTCGGCCGCATCGACGCGCTGGTGATCACCGGCGGTGCGTTCGATGTTGATCCCGAGCTGTACCGCGGCGGCGCGCGGCATCCGACGGTGGTGCTGAAGGCAGGTCGCACAGAGGCGGAACTGGCGCTGCTGCGAGGCGCGTTGTCGCGAAACATGCCTGTGCTCGGCATCTGCGGCGGCCAGCAGCTGCTGGCGGTGGCACTCGGCGGCACCCTGATCCAGCATGTTCCGGAAGAGGTGGCGAACGCGTTGCCGCACGAGCAGCCCAACCCGCGCGACCAGCCCGGACACACGGTCAAGGTGCTCGCGGACACGCTGCTGCGCCAGATCGTGGGCGGCGAGACGATGCAGGTGAACTCGGCCCACCACCAGGCGGTGCGCGATCCGGGAGCGGCACGGGTCAATGCCCTCGCCCCCGACGGCGTCATCGAGGGCATCGAGGATCCGAGCTATCGTTTCTGCCTGGGGCTGCAGTGGCACCCCGAGTTCGGGATCGACCCGGGCGACCGGCGCGTGTTCCGCGCGCTGGTGGAGGCGGCGCGTCCGTGAGCCAGGCACCGGTCCCGCCGGATGCGGCGCGCGGCGAGCGCATCGCCAAGTGGCTGGCGCGGGCGGGCGTCGCAAGCCGGCGCGACGCCGAGAAGATGCTCGCCGGCGCGCGGGTCAGGATCAACAACCTGCCGGTCCAGCATCCCGCGAGCTTTGTGCAGCCCGGCGACCTCGTGGTGGTGGACGGGCGCGTGGTGGAAGCGCCGGACCGCGCGCGGCTGTGGCGCTACCACAAGCCGGACGGGCTGGTGACCACGCACCGCGATCCGCAGGACCGCCCCACCGTGTTCGCGTCGCTGCCTTCCGGACTGCCGCGCGTGGTCAGCATCGGCCGGCTCGACCTGAACAGCGAAGGACTGTTGCTGCTGACCAACGATGGAGCGGTGGCGCGTCGCCTCGAGCTGCCCTCGAACGGCTGGATCCGGCGCTACCGGGTGCGGGTGTTCGGCGTGGTCGACGAGCAGAGGCTGGCGGCGCTGGCGGAGGGTCCGCTGATCGAGGGCATCCGCTACGGCGCGATCGAGGCCGGGCTCGACAGCCGCAAGGGCGACAATGCCTGGCTCACCGTGGCCCTGCGCGAAGGCCGCAACCGCGAGGTGCGGCGCGTCATGGCGAGCCTCAACCTCCACGTCTCCCGGCTGATACGCACCACCTACGGTCCGTTCCAGCTCGGCACCCTGCAACGACGCGAGCTCGAGGAGGTGCCCGGCAAGGTGCTTCGCGAACAGGTGGCCGGGATCGAGCCGCCGCGGCGGGGCTAGGTGCGCATCGTGGCCGGGCGCTGGCGGGGACGCTCGCTGCTGGCGCCGCGCTCGGATGCCACCCGGCCCACCGCCGATCGCGTGCGGCAGGCGCTGTTCGACATGCTGGGCCACGCATCCTGGGCGTATTCCTGGCCGGAATGCCCGGTGCTGGACGCGTTCGCCGGCACCGGCGCCCTGGGCCTGGAAGCGCTTTCGCGCGGAGCACCGAGCGCCGTGTTCTTTGAGACCGGCCGCGCCGCACAAAGCATCCTGCACGCGAACATCGCCGCACTGGAGGCCGCAGCGCGCGTGACCGTGTTGGGCGACGCCGTCCAGCCTCCGTTCGCGCCGGCCGCCCTCGCCGCCTGTCGGATCGTGTTCCTTGATCCGCCCTACGGGGCCGGCCTGATGGCCCGCGCGCTGGATGCACTGGGACGCCGCGGCTGGATCGCGTCGGATGCGCTGATCGTGGCCGAGACCGCCCGCGACGAGGATCCGCCGATCGGCGACGGTGCGTTGCTGGCGCAGCGGCGGCACGGCGCCGCCCGCCTTTCGATCTGGCGGGCACGATCCCCATCCTGACAGGGTGCTGAGCGGGCGCGGGGAATAGCGCCCGCGGCCAGGCTGAGGATCTCCTGGTGCGGGATGGGAGGAGCGGTCGGGCTCCTCCCGCTCGATCCGGATCTAGGCTGCTTCCGCCATGCCGCGCAGCACGTACTGCAGGATGCCGCCATGTCGGTAGTATTCCACCTCGTCGAGGGTATCGACGCGGCAGATCAGCGGCACCGTCTCCGTGCTGCCATCGGCCCGGGTGATGACCATGTTGAGCGTCATCCGCGGCTTGATCGCCTCGAGCCCTTCAATGTCGATGGTCTCGTCTCCCTTGAGTTTCAGCGTCTCGCGGGTGGTGCCCTCCTGGAACAGCAGCGGCAGCACGCCCATGCCGACCAGGTTGGAGCGGTGGATCCGCTCGAAGCTCTCGGCGACCACCGCGCGGATGCCCAGCAGGACGGTGCCCTTGGCGGCCCAGTCGCGCGACGAGCCCATGCCGTATTCCTTGCCGCCGAACACGATCAGCGGCACGCCCTCCTGCTTGTAGCGCATCGCGACGTCATAGATCGCGCCCTGCTCGCCCGACGGGTAGTGCACCGACACGCCGCCTTCCACGCCCGGAACCATCTCGTTCCTGATGCGGATGTTGGCGAAGGTGCCGCGCATCATCACCTCGTGGTTGCCGCG
>CAXUNX010000091.1:0-938 GCA_964252545.1 uncultured Acetobacteraceae bacterium
GCCGCGGCGAGGGCTACAACCTGCCGGCCGCCGAGGCGCTGGCGGCCGGGCTGCGGCTGATCGTCACCGGCGCCGGCGGGCACATGGATTTCTGCAGCCAGGCCGCGGGCGGCATCCGGCTGTTGCGCTACCGCCACGCACCCTCGCACAGCCATCTGGCGACGCCGCATTCGCTTTGGCTCGAACCCGACGCCGTCGACCTCGGATGCGCCCTCCTCGAGGCAAGTCGGGAGGTGCCGATGCATCCGCCGCCGGCGCCACCGGCGATGCCTCCGTCGATCGAGGTTGCCCCGGCGCTTGCGGGCTTCGGGCTGGATCTGCTGCTGCAGCCGCAAACCGGTCCGCTTCGCCTGGCCTGGGTGACAAGCTGGAGCCAGCGCTGCGGCGTCGCCGAATATTCCCGCTCCCTGCTTGAGGCGATGGAGCAGGATCCGGCGGTCTCGGTCACCGTGCTGTGTGACCGGCGCACCCCGGTCTACGCCAACCTGGCGGGCGAGCTGCCGCACATACCCTGCTGGCAGGCGGGCAGCGAGCAGGTCGAGGAGCTGCTGCAGGCGATCGGACGCGCCGACGCCCAGGCCGTCGCGGTGCAGCACCAGCCCGGCCTGCTCCCCTGGTCGGGGCTGATCCGGCTGATCGACGGCGTGGTCGAAGCCGGCCGGGTGCTCACCGTGACGCTGCATAACAGCCGCGACCTGCTGGCGCTGCCGCCCGCACGCCGCGCCACGCTGCTCGCAGCACTCGCGTGCGCCGACCGGATCATCGTGCACACGCTGGACGACCTCAACCGGCTCGCCCGGCTGGGCCTCGCCGACCAGGTGGCGCTGTTTCCCCAGGGCGTGCGCACGCCGCTGCCGGCGCGCCCCGCACGCGCGCTCGGCAGCTTCGACGCACCGGTGATCGGCAGCACCGGCTTCTTCCTGCCGGGCAAGGGCATC
>CAXUNX010000091.1:948-12971 GCA_964252545.1 uncultured Acetobacteraceae bacterium
GGGCATCGACGTGCTGATCGAGGCGGCCGTGCTGCTGCGCGAGCGCTGGCCCGGGCTGCAGCTGCGGCTGGTCAACGCGGCCTATGGCGGCGCCGAGTCCGATGCCGAGATCGCCCGCTGCCGCGTGCTCGCCGAGCCGCTTGGCGACTCCGTGCAGTTCGTCACCAGCTTCCTGCCCTACCAGCAGTCGCTGGAACAGCTGGGCGCGTGCGATCTTGTTGTTTTACCGTATCGTCCGTCGCGCGAGGCCTCCAGTGCCTCGATGCGCACCGCACTGACCAGCTCGGTGCCGGTTGCGGTCAGCCGGATCGGCCTGTTCGATGAAGCCGGGGAAGCGGTGCTCCGGGTGCGTGCCGACACCGCGGCCGAGCTGGCCGACGACCTCGAAACCATCCTGCACGATGTGCAGGGCCGCGGCGAACAGCTGCGTCACGCCGCCGAATGGAGCGCTGCGCATGCCTGGCCGCCGATCGCGCGCCGGCTGATCGGGCTGTTGACCGGCCTGGTGCGTTCCGGTGCATCCCGCTGAAGCATCACGCGCTCGTTACCGGATTGTCATGGAGTTTACCGGTCCTTACGCATCCATAACGGCGGTCTGGTGCGTAGTAGGGCAGTTCCCCTTGGAGACCAAACATGTCGCCTAATGAAACTGTCCAGGACAATAGACTCGCCGCCCGTTCGGGCGCGGAACTCGAGCGTCGCTCGCTTTTCAAACACGCCGGCGCGGGGATTGCCGGCGCCGCGGCGGTGAGCGCGCTTTCCGGAGGCAGTCTTCTGGCTTCGGGCGGCAGGGCCGAAGCGGCTGCTGCCATTACAGATGCCGACATCTTTAATTTCGCGCTGAATCTCGAATATCTGGAAGCGCAGTTCTATCTGATCGCCGCCACCGGAACCGGGCTGCCGAGCAGCCTCACCTCCGGCACGGTCGGTACCGCCGGCACCGTCAGCGGCGGCAGCCAGGTGCCCTTCAGCAGTGCTGCGATCGCCTCCTACGCCCAACGCATCGCGGTCGATGAGCAGGCCCATGTCAGGTTCATCCGCACCGTGCTCGGCTCGGCGGCGGTGGCGCAGCCGGCCATCAACCTGCAGAGCAGCTTCACCACCCTCGCGGTGGCGGCCGGCCTGATCGCCTCCGGACAGAGCTTCAATCCGTTCGCCGACGATGTGAGCTTCCTGCTTGGCGCCTATATCTTCGAGGATGTCGGCGTCACCGCCTATGCCGGAGCGGCGGCGTTGCTCACCAACCCGACCAACCTCACCGCCGCGGCAGGCATCCTGGCCACCGAGGCCTATCATGCCGGCGCCATCCGCACCCTGCTGTCGGACATCGGCGCGGGCGTCGCCACCGACGCCATCTCGAACCTGCGTGCCACCCTGTCCGGCGTCGCCGACGACCAGGGCACGCTGTTGCAGAGCGGCGGCTATACCAATGCCTACAACTTCGTCACCAACGACTATAACGGCCTGGTGTATCGCCGCACCACCAGCCAGGTCCTGAACATCGTTTATGGCGGCGCGTCCTCCGGCCTGTTCTTCCCGAACAAGCTGAACGGCACCATCGCCTAGCGTTCTTGGTACTCCGGCCGGGCGATCAGCCCGGCCGGCCCCGGTTGACACCGGATCTGACGCGCAACGATTCCGGTGCCGCGTTCCTCCGCATCGCCTCATCGCCTACGGCAGTCGGCGGATGCGTGAACAGCATGGTCGCAACGCGCAAGACCTGGGTGCGATAGGCCAGATTGAGTTGCACGGTGTGGGAATGATAATCGCCCACCGCCCGTAACAGGTTTCCGTGCGACGCATCCAGATTTCCCCGCATGATCGCGCCGGCGGCCGCGATGTTGTAGCAGGCATCGTCGCGCAGGCGACGGAACACCACCGGCCCCTGCGTGCGCGTGTAGCGCATGAGCGGCTGCAGCCAGCGCGTGTTGATCTGCATCACCCCGAGATCTAGCGTCCCGTCCGTGTTACGATGCATGGTTCCCGGGCGGCCGCCCTCCACACCCTGGATCGCCGGCAGCACGCGCGGCGGCAGATGATACAGCGAAGCGACCAGCGTCATGCAGGCCAGATACGGTACCAGAACAAACCCCCGCGTCGGTTCGGGCCACATTATCATGGAAGAAGCGGAGGGCGACTCCCGCGACGCAGGCTTCACGCTTATCGAATTGCTGGTGGTTATCGCCATTCTGGGGCTGCTGGTGAGCTTGGTGGCGCCCAGGGTGCTGAACGTGCTCGGCGGCGCCAAGGTCTCGATCGCCCGCGACTCCATCGCGCGCATGGAATCGATCCTCGACATGTACAAGCTCGATGTCGGCAGCTACCCGAGCACCGAGGACGGGCTGCAGGCGCTGGTTGAGCGGCCGGGGGACGCCGAGAACTGGAACGGCCCCTACGTCAAGGACAGCGCCGTGCTGCGCGATCCCTGGAACCACCCTTACAGCTACCGCGAGCCCTCCGCCCGCGAGGGACACGACTATGATCTCTGCTCGCAGGGACCGGCGAGCAATCCGAGCCCGGACAGCCAGATCTGCAACAAGTAGCGGCGGGGTCAGGGCTTCACCGTTGCCCCCAGCTCAGCACCAGCCAGCATCCGAACAGCGACAGCGAAAGGCCCGGCCCGAAGGCGATCCGGCGCCTGCCGCCCGGCTTGCGCCGCAACCAGGCTGCGCGCGCGAGCACAACAACCAGCGTGCCGGCAGCGGCCGCAAACACCACCAGCGGCAGCCACGCCGTGCCAAGCCAGGCGCCGGCCGCCGCCAGCAGCTTGGCGTCGCCGGCGCCGAGCCCCTCGACGTCGCGCAGCCGACGATAAAGCAGGGCGATGCCGCGGAACGCCAGCCAGCCGAGCAGGCAAGCCAGCGCATGATCGAACAGCGCGTCCGGCTGCTGCCAGGCCGTCGCCAGCAGCCCGAGCAGCAGCAGCGGCAAGGTCAGGCCGTCCGGCAGCCGCAACGCCCGCCAGTCGACCAGCACCAGAACCAGGCAGGTCCAGCCCAGCACGCAGCCTGCGGCCAGCGTCGCGGGGTGCGGGCCAGCCGAGACGATCACCAGCACGGCGACCGCGACCGCAGCCAGCTCGATCGCCGGGTGGAACCAGCCGATCCGCGCCCCGCAGCCCCTGCAGCGGCCGCGCAGCGCCGCATAGCTCAGCAGCGGCACCAGCTCCGGCGCTGAAAGCCGCCGGCCGCAACTCTCGCAGGCAGAGCGCGACCATCCCCAGCGCCGCTGCTCGGGCATGCGGCGCGCCAGCACGCCAAGGAAGCTGCCCATGAACGGCGCGACCAGCAATGCCAGCAGACCGGCCTGATCCATGGCACCGTTCCTCGTGGAATCCTGCGAGAATGCTTGCGCTTCCCCCGGCCGAACGGCAATCGTCCCGGCATGAGCGAGATCCTAGAGAGTTCCCGCAGCCGCCCGGACGGCGGCCTTGATCCGGTCGAGCGCCTCGCCAGGCTTCTGCTCGAGGCTGGGCAATGCGACCAGCGTACCCTCGAGCGGGGCCGGCGGGTGGCCGAGGAAAGCGGCAGCCGGCTCGATGTGGTGCTGCTGCAGCTCGGCCTGGTGTCGGAGCGCGGCCTCGCCGACGCCTATTGCACGCTGCTCGGGATGCGGCTGGCCACCCCTGAGCGCTATCCCGCGGAGCCGCTGCTGGGCGAGCAGCTGACACCGCGCTTCCTGCGCGAGGTGCGCGCGCTGCCGCTGGCCGTCGAGGACGGCACCCTGGTGGTCGGCTGCGCCGATCCGCTCGATGACTTCGTGCCGGCGGCGATCGGTGCGGCCACCCGCCATCCGGTGCGTCGCGAGGTGGCGGTACCGATCGAGCTGGAAGCGGCGTTCGACCGCCTGTACCCGTCCGAGACGGCGGAGGGCACCGTCGGGGAGGACGACACCAGCCCGCTCGAGGAGGACGCGGAGCGACTGAAGGACCTCGCGAGCGAGGCGCCGGTGATCCGGCTGGTCAACCAGATCATCGGTCGGGCGGTGGAGACTCAGGCGTCCGACATCCATATCGAACCGTTCGAGGACCGGCTGCGCGTGCGCTACCGCCATGACGGCGTGCTGGCCGAGGTGGAAAGCCCGCCGGCGCGGCTGATCCCGGCGATCATCTCGCGGGTGAAGATCATGGCGCGGCTCGACATCGCCGAGCGCCGGCTGCCGCAGGACGGCCGGATCAAGCTCGCGGTGCGCGGCCAGGAGGTGGATTTCCGGGTCTCGACCATCCCGTCGCTGCACGGCGAGACGGTGGTGCTGCGCGTGCTGGACCGTTCGGCGGTGAGCTTCGACTATGCCCGGCTCGGCCTGTCGCCCGGGCTGGTCGGCCAGCTCACCGAGCGGCTGGAGTTGCCCAACGGCATCGTGCTGGTCACCGGCCCGACCGGCTCCGGCAAGACCACGACGCTCTATACCGGGCTGCTCGGGCTGAACGCGGTGACCCGCAAGGTGGTGACCGTCGAGGACCCGATCGAGTACCAGCTGCGCGGCATCAACCAGATCCAGATCAAGCCGCAGATCGGCCTCACCTTCGCGTCCCTGCTTCGCTCGATCCTGCGCCAGGATCCGGACGTGATCATGGTGGGCGAGATCCGCGACCTGGAAACCGCGCAGATCGCGGTGCAGGCGGCGCTCACCGGCCATTTGGTGCTTTCCACCCTGCACACCAATTCCGCCGCGGCGGCGATCACCCGGCTGCGCGACATGGGCGTCGAGGACTACCTGCTCACGGCGGTGCTGCGCGGGGTGCTGGCGCAGCGGCTGGTGCGTCGGCTGTGCCCCGACTGCCGCGAGCCGTTCGAGGCGCCACCCGAATTGATCGAGCGGTTCGCGCTCGAGCGCCGCACCGCCCAGCGTCCGATCACCCTGTTCCATGCGCGCGGCTGTGCCGGCTGCCGCAACACCGGCTATCGCGGCCGCCAGGCGATCGCCGAGTTCCTGGTGCCGGACGCCGCCATCGAACGGCTGATCTTCGCCCGCACCGACCACAGCGCGATCGAGCGCGCGGCGGTCGAGGGCGGCATGGTCACCTTGTTCGACGCCGGCATCGAGGCGGCACTGGCCGGCAGCACGACGCTCGAGGAAGTGGCCCGCTCGATCCGGGCGGAGAACTAGCGGAGAGTCTCGGTGGCGAGCTACCGCTTCACCGCCATCACCCCGGCCGGTGTTCTGGTGCGCGGCGTCACCGACGCCAGCAGCGAGGCGGAGGTGGTGGCCTTCATCCGCCGCCAGGGCAACATCCCGATGCGCACCGAGACTGCGCGCAGCGGGGGCGCCACGCTCGAGGCGCTGCGCAGCTTCGAGTTCTCCCGCAGCACGCTGCGCCGCGGCGAGGTGGCGCATTTCACCCGCGAGCTCGCGGTCATGCTGGGTGCCGGCCAGGATCTCGACCGCGCGCTGCGCTTCCTTGACGAGACGGCGCCGAATGGGCGGGTGCGCGCGGTTATCCACTCCCTGCGCGACCAGGTGCGCGACGGCGCCACCCTGCATGCGGCGCTGGGGCGGCATCCAGGCAGCTTTCCCCGGCTGTATGTCGGCCTGGTGCGCGCCGCCGAGGCGGGCGGCAATCTCGGCACCACCCTGGAGCGCATCGCCACCCTGATGGAACGCGAGCGGGCGCTGGCGGCGACGCTCACCTCGGCGATGATCTATCCGGCGATGCTGACCCTGGCCGCGGTCGGCTCCATCGTGCTGCTGCTGACCGAGGTGCTGCCGCAATTCACGCCGCTGTTCGAGCAGAACGGAGCCGCACTGCCCCGTTCGACCCAGCTGCTGATCGATGCCGGCGCGCTGATCAGCCGTGACGGCCTGTGGCTGCTCCTGCTGGGGGGAGCAGGCGTCCTGCTGCTACGCCAGGCGCTGCGCCGCGCGGCCACCCGCGCCCGCCTCGACGCGCTGGTGTTGCGCCTGCCGGTGGTGGGCGGGTTGCTGAGCGAGGTGCTGGCGTCGCGCTTCACCCGCACCCTCGGCACGCTGCTGCTCAACGGCGTGCCGCTGATCGCAGCACTGGGCATCGTGCGCGAGGTGATCGGCAACCGCGCGGGAACCGGCGCGATCGACCGCGCCACCGAAAGCGCCAAGGGCGGCGCCGGCCTGTCGCGCACCCTGGGAGAAAGCGGGATCTTCCCGCCGCGCATGATCCACCTGCTCCGCCTTGGCGAGGAAACCGCCCAGCTCGGCCCGATGGCGCTGCGGGCCGCAGAGATCCACGAGGAAAGCACCCGCATCCGGGTGCAGCGGCTGGTGGCGCTGCTGGTGCCGGTGATCACCGTGGTGATGGGTGCGGCGGTGGCCGGGATCGTCTCGTCGCTGCTGCTTGCCATGCTGAGCCTGAACGATCTTGCGCAATAGCCGGGCGGCCAGCGCGGACGGAGGCTTCACCCTGATCGAGACCATCGTGGTGCTGGTGGTGCTGGCGCTGATGGCGTCGCTCCTGGTCTCACGCGGCCCGACCCGGTCCGCCACCCTCGATCTCACCGCCGCCTCGCGCAGCCTCGCCGACGCGCTTCGCGCCGCGCGCGGCCACGCCATCACCACCGACCAGCCGGTGCGGATCGGGCTCGATACGCTCCGCGGCGTCATCGCCCGCCATGCCAGCCGGAGCCCGGCCGGCCCGATCAGCGTGGCCCTGCACAGCCCCGCCGACGACCCGCACGAGAACGGCACCCTGCGGTTCGATCCCGACGGCGGCGCCAACGGCGCCCGCCTGGTGCTGGCGGAGGGTCACGAGCGGCTCAGCATCGATGTCGACTGGCTGACCGGCCGCATCACCCAGGGTCCGGTCCGGCGCGACGATGACTCCTAGCAAGCCGGGAACTTCCGAGCCGGCCGGCTTCACCCTGCTGGAGGTGCTGGTCGCCTTCGTGATAGCCGCCCTGGCACTGGGCGTGCTGTTCCAGGGCGCGATCGAAGGGCTGGCCGCGGTGCGCCTGGCCGATCGCAGCAGCGAGGCGCTGAGCCGTGCCCGTTCGCACCTGGCGGCGGTCGGCCACGGCATCCCGCTGCGCGCCCAGACGCAGCAGGGCGAGGATGGCAGCGGCTTTGGCTGGTCGCTGTCGATGCGCCCGCTCGCCACCGCGCCGTTGATCCAGAACGGCGGCGATGCCCAGCACCCGCTTCGCGAGACGATGTTCGAGGTGCGGGTGACGGAAAGCTGGGGCGGTCCGCAAGGCAGGCGCGGCGTGACCCTGATCAGCCGCCGCGCCGCGATGACGCCGCCTGCGCCATGAGAACCGCCCGGCGTGCCTCCGAGGCGGGCTTCACGCTGCTGGAGATCATTGTCGCTCTGGTGGTGCTGGGCGTGCTCCTGCTGACCTTGGGGGAGGGCGTGCATTTCGGCTTCGCGGCCTGGAACAAGCAGGACCAGTCGCTGCGCACCGGCGAACCGCTGCAGGCCACCGACCGCATCCTGCGCCGGCTGATCGAGCAGCTCGATCCGGGCACCGAGCGCGACGGCGGCAGGCTGATCGGGCGCCCGGCTGCGATGGCGTTCACCTCCACCCTGCCGATCGGTCGCGACGGGGCGTTAACGGAAGCCGACATCAGCCTGATGCTCGACCACCAGGGAAGGCTGATCCTGTCGTGGCTGCCCCATCTGCATGCCCGCCGCCTGCAGCCGGCGCCCTCGCCGCATGTCGACGTGCTGCTGCAGAATGTGGCCGCGCTTCAGCTGAGCTACTGGTCCGATGCGGAGAAGCAATGGCAGCGCAGCTGGCACGAGAACACGCTGCCCGGTTTGGTCCGCATCCGCATCGAGTTTCCGGAGCACGACGCGCGCCGCTGGCCCGATATCGTCGAGGCGCCGCGCCGCGAGCAGCCGCCTGGCGGCTGAAGCGTTCTCAGGTCAGGTCGTCCGGTCTCCTGAGTTGCCGAGGTGGTTGCGACACGCGCTCGCCGGCAAGCCAGTCAACGAAGCCGGCAGGCAGGTTCCCGACATCGGCCTGACGCGGGATGATCGCGACATAACCGGTCCGCGGGACCCGGATCTCCGGCAGCGGCGTCATCAGCCTGCCGCGGGCGATGTCGGTCTGCAGCATCGGCAGCGGGCCGATGCCGATGCCCAGCCCATCCTCCACCGCCTGCTGTGTCACGAAGAAATGGTCGAAGATCCGGCGGGGAAGTCCGGCGAGGTGTTGAAGCCCTGCCGCCTCGAGCCAGTCCGCCCAGTCGCCGGCGCGGGTCTCGCTCGCGAGCAGCGTATGTCCCTCGATATCGGCGGGCTGCAGGATCGGCCGACGGCTGAATAGCGCGGGACTTATGATCAGCGTGTCGACGTCGTCCAGCACCGGAACGACGTGATGCTGGGGCCAGACATGCTGCCGGGCGACACCGCGCCGGATCGCCACATCGACGCCGCCGCGCAGTTCCTCGAGCACGGTCGAGACCGTCGTCACCGCCACCTCGACATGCGGATGACCGGCGTGGAAGCGATCGAGCCGTGGGATCAGCCAGCGCATCGCGAAGCTGGTGGGCGCACTCACGCGCAGGATGCGGCGCGCCCCTGGCCGGCCGCAGGCCTCCGCCGCAACCGCCAGCCGGTCGAACGAGAGACCGACCTCGGCTGCGAACACGCTGGCCATTGGCGTTGCGACCATGCGGCGGCCCTGCCTGGTGAAGAGCCTCTGCCCCAGCCAGCTTTCGAGTGCCGCGATCTGCCGGCTCACCGCGCCGTGGGTGACGCCGAGCTGCGTCGCCGCCTCGGCGTAGCTGCCGGTGCGGGCGGCGACCTCGAACACCCGCAACGCATTGAGGGATGGCAGGCGACGCATGACAACCGTGACTAAAGCTGACGTGTATGGTGAGCAAGCACCGGCTGGTTGAAGATTCCTGGCTTATCTAACGTCGCGCCATGGAAACCTCGAACGTCCTCCATGCGACAGCGGCCGGCTCCCTCCCGTCGGCTGCGACCCGGTCGCGCAGCCTGCTCGCCGCGTGCCTCAGCCATGTGCTTCACGACGGCTACACCGACGCGCTTTATGCCTTCCTGCCGGTGTGGCAGGGGCAGTTCGGCCTGTCCTATGCAGCGCTTGCGGTTGTTCGCGCGCTTTATTCCGCCACCATGGGAGGCCTCCAGATCCCAGCCGACCGGGCCCTGCGCAGCGTGTCGCCGCGAGCGGCGCTGATCCTGTCGACGCTGGTCGCGTCGACCGGCCTGCTGATCATGGCGTTGCCGTTCGGCTTCGCGGGTCTTTGCGTCGGCCTCGTGGTGGCCGGCATCGGATCAAGCATCCAGCATCCGCGTGGCTCGATGCTCGTCACCGACAGCTATGGCGAAGCGTCGCGACGTCCTCTCGGCATCTATAATTTCTCGGGCGATCTCGGCAAAGCCATGTTGCCGGCGCTGGTCGCGGTGCTGCTGCCGATCCTCGCCTGGCGACCGGTGCTCGGCCTGATGGCGGGCCTCGGCATCGCCTTGTCGACAGCTTTGGTGTCGCTGGCGCCGGCGGCTCCGGTTGTCAGGAAGGTAGAGGCCGCAGCGGCGGCGGCGTCGGGCGGTGGCCGCGGCGGCTTCGGCATCCTCACCACGATCGGAGCACTCGATACCGCGACCCGCATGGGCTACCTCCTGTTCCTGCCCTTCCTCATCCATGCACGGCACGGGGGCTCGCCCACCGTCGGGATCGCGCTCGCCCTGCTGTTCATCGGTGGCGCGTTCGGAAAGGCGACATGCGGCTGGCTCGGGGAGCGGCTGGGTGTCGTGGCCAGCGTCGTGGTGACCGAAGCCGCAACGGCTTTGCTGATCGTGGCGACCCTGTTCACCCCGCTGACGCCGATGCTCGTCCTGCTGCCGCTGCTCGGCATCGTGCTCAACGGCACGTCTTCGGTGCTCTACGGCACCGTGCCGGAGCTCTCGGGCGGCGATACCGGGCGCGCCTTCGCGGTGTTCTACACCAGCGTCATCGGTTCTGGAGGGATCGCGCCGATCTTCTACGGCGCGGTTGCCGACCACAGCAGCCAGGCGATCGGCGTGCTGGCCTCGGCGGCAACCGCCCTGCTGATCGGCCCGCTCGTTCTCACCCTGAGGCCGCATCTGCGCAGCCCCCCTGCGGGGTCGGCCGAAACACCCGTTTGATCCCGCCACCCCATGAAGGACCGCTCGATGGATACCGACCCGCAGGCGCCGCTTATTCTGATCACCGGTGGAGGTCGCGGCGTGGGTGCTGCGACCGCGCGGCTTGCTGCCGCGCGAGGCTACGATGTCGCGATAAGCTACCTCTCCCGCGAAGCTGCCGCGCTCGCGGTGGCGGCCGATGTGGAAGCTGTCGGGCGCCGGGCCTTGCCCGTGCGCGCGGACAGCGCCGATCCCGAGCAGGTCGCTCAGCTGTTCGCCGCGATCGACCGGAACTTCGGCCGCATCGATGTGCTGGTGAACAATGCAGCGATACTGGCGCCGCAGTCCCGGCTGGAGGATCTCGGCTTCGAGCGGATGCAGCGTATCTTCGCGGTCAACGCGATCGGCCCGATCCTTTGCGCACAGCAGGCAGCCAGGCGCATGTCGTATCGTCACCGCGGGCGGGGCGGCGCCGTGATCAACATCTCGTCGGCATCGGCCCGGCTCGGCAGTCCAAACGAATATGTCGACTACGCGGCGTCGAAGGGTGCCGTGGAAACGTTCACCACCGGCTTCGCCAAGGAGGTCGCCCGGGACGGCATACGCGTCAACTGCATCCGTCCTGGGCACATCTACACCGAGATGCATGCCAGCGGCGGCGAGCCGGAACGGGTGGACCGCGTCAAGCACTCGATCCCGATGGGAAGAGGCGGCCAGCCCGAAGAGGTTGCGCGGGCGATCCTGTGGCTGGCAGGCGCCGAGGCTTCCTTTATCACCGGCACGTTCCTCGACGTCACTGGCGGCAAGTGAGCAACAGCCAAGGCGACGGGCGCTTTGCTCGATACACGGGCTCTGACCAGGCGCGCGGGCAGCGAAAGAGCGAAAGGCTGGCATGATCGCCCGGGTGGTCCGCCGCCCGGCGACGCCAGGCGGATCATGCGCCCAAACAACACGCTGGAGCACGAGCCGTGGGCCCGTGCGAACGCAACATGCTCTAGCCCGGCTTGTGCCACGCCGTTGTCAGCACGCCCCCTGGGCCCGCGACCGGGTCGGAGTCCGGGAACGGCAGCGCCGCCATCTGCGCCGTCATGCCGGCGCTCGGCGCTTCCCGGCAGATGTCCCATTGCTGCTGCGCGGGATAGGCCCCGACCACCAGGAAGTCGCTGCTCGCGGCGATCCGGCAATGGCCGGTGCCGCACGGCAGCACCGCGACGTCGCCTGCGGCAAGCGTCAGCTCGTGGCTCCCCGGGCCGCCAAGCACCACCTGCGCCGTGCCCTGGACCACGCCGAGCACCTCGTGCGCCGTTGAGTGGTAATGGTGGAAGTCATAGATCCCGTTGCGCCACTGCGCCGGCCAGCCGGTCCGCTGCACCAGCGCCTCGAACCGGGCCGCACCGCCGCCTGCGATGCCCGGCACGCGCCGGTACAGCAGCACCGGCAGATGCGGGTTGTTGGGAACCCAGCCGTTGGCGCCCAGCGCCAGCGTCTCGATGGAGGCCGCAGCCGAAGCGCCGGCCGCGCCCAGCCCGGGCGACAAGGAGAGCCCCGTCACCACGCGGTTGAAATCCCGGCGGTGCATCTTGCCGTCGCTCATGATCCGCTCCAGCCCTGGTTGGTTGCCACAAAGCCGTGCAGTGCCCGGGGTTGCCTGGATCCGGAGCGGCGGGTTTGCCGGAGGCCGGTTTGCTGGTAGGAGAAACCACCCGGCCGCCCCTCAAGGAACGGCCGGGCATCAAGCGGGCACCGACCCATGGCACGTGCGACCACGACGACATGCATGCGGTGCCGGCCCGATCCGACCCCCGTCCGGGCCAGCTTCGATCCTCCCCGGGCGTGATGCAGCCGGCGTGAAGGGTCGTCGGCTCGCGGCGTCGCTGCTCGCACTGGCGGTGCTCGCGGGCCATGCCACAACCGCGAACGGAGCCCCGCCGGCGTGCTGTTGGGGCCCGCCGGGTTCGCCTGCCCGTGGCCCCACCAT
>CAXUNX010000092.1:0-12731 GCA_964252545.1 uncultured Acetobacteraceae bacterium
GTGCTGACGATGGCGCAGGCGCCGGCGAGCGCCGCCAGCAGGCGGGCGGGGTCGTCCAGGTCGGCCAGCTCCGGCCTGCCTGCGATGCCGGTGGCGTGCCAGCGGGCAACATCGCGCACCACCGGCCGGAAGCTCCGGCCGCGGGCCGCCAGCGCCCGGCAGAGTGCTGCGCCCGAACGGCCGGAAGCGCCGCTCACGTGGACGGGGGGGTGCGGCATCACTCCGCGCTGATGCCGAGACCGAGGCTGCGCGCGGCATCGGAGGCCGCCTGGTCACGCAGGGTGGCGAGTGCTGCCAGCGGCAGCGGCGCCGGCGGCTGCAGCGTGACGGTGAACCGGCGCGGATCGGCCAGGAAGCGGAGTGCTGCCTGCTCGAACGCCTGCTCGAACATCGGCTGCGGGCCGGCCGCCAGGCGCTGCCTCAGGGCGGCGACGAGTACGTCGCGGAACTGGTCCGGCGCCATGCCGCTGCGGCTTGCGAACACGCGCAGCAGGCGCGCGGCCAGGCCCCTATCCTCGAAGCTCAGGCTTCCTCCGGTCAGCGACGCTTTTGCCCACGACGCCGGGTCCAGCTCTGGGAGCGTGCGCGACGACACCCCCTCAAGCGCCAGCCGGCTTTCGATCCGGCCGACGCCGTCGAACCGCTCGATCGCCGGTCCGAAATCGAGCCGGCCGCTGCTCGCGCCGAACCTCGCCGTGCCGCTGCCGTCGCCCGAAAGGCCGTGATAGCCGAGCTGGCCCACCGCCTGCGCGAGCATGCCCTGCTGCCCGGTGCTGAGCCCGTAGAACCGCCACTGCGAGACGGTGGCGTCGCCCCGGGTGCTGCTCGCCTGCCTCCCGCCCGCGCCGCTCAACAGGCTGGCGCCGTCCGGATCGCGGATCTCGAGGCCTTCGGCGCCGGAGCGCTGGCTCAGGCCGCCGGGGCCCGGCGCTTGATCGAAGCTGAAACTGGCGACCCGCACGCCGAGCCCGGCGGCGGCGGCGGGCAGCCGCGCGTCGATCCCGGTGATCCGCACGCCGCCGACCCGCACGTTGCCCAGCTGCGCGCCCGATGCATCGAGGTCGCCCGGCCGCGTGGCCCGGGCATCGCTGATCTCGATGCGCTCGGCATGCAGGCTGATGCCGCCCGAGGCCAGCGTCGCGCCCTGCAGCACCGCGCGCCCGACCCGCCGCTCGCCGACATGGCTGAGCGCCAGTTCCGGTGCGGTGAGCAGCATCGCCCCGCGCCGCAGCCGCACTTCGGTGAAATCGGCGCCGAGCCGCCACAATGCCGGGCTTGCGCTCCGGTACGTGAAGGAATCGCCCGGGCCGAGCTTGGAGCGGAACAGCGCCACCGCGTTGTGCAGGCGGTGCTGCGCGATGCGTTCGGCCGCGAACCCGGCGAAAGCCAGCACCACCGCCAGGATCACCACCGCCGCCAGCTTCTTCACGCCCACCGTGCCCCACCGGTCGGCCGGCGGCTCATCACGCCGGCGGCCGGTGCAAAAACCGCTCCCGAAACCTGATCCCGGGCCGGATCGCCGCCCGCGGCAGTTGTTCCGCGCCCAGCGGTCGGAAGCCCCGGACGCGCGCCGCTAGAGCATGTCGCCATTACCCTCGTCCGGAGCGAGACTCACATGGGCGGCGACGATGCGCCATCCGTCGGCGAACCGCACCCAGCTCTGCTGCTGGCGTCCGACCTGTCCCGGCGCTCCCGCACGGGAGAACAGCGTGCTCGCCGTCGCGAAGTCCCGGCCGAACGTCGTGATCACCGTCCGTCGGAGCGTCCTGTCAAGGCCCGTCGCCGCCCGTCGTCGACGGAATTCCTGGATCATCTCGAAGCCATAGAGCGCCTCAGTCACGCCAAAGCGCACGGTTCGCTTGTCCGGCCAGAACAGCGCATCCAGGACCTCGAGGTCGTTGGCGACCAACGCCGCCTCGTAGCGTGCGAACT
Source organism: uncultured Acetobacteraceae bacterium (assembly GCA_964252545.1). Lineage (GTDB taxonomy): Bacteria > Pseudomonadota > Alphaproteobacteria > Acetobacterales > Acetobacteraceae > Lichenicoccus. The sequence continues at coordinate 1,933 of CAXUNX010000092.1, forward strand.
CAGCGCTGACTTCCCGAACGGTTTCCGGAGAGTCGATTTCCAAACGGAGCCTCCCTGCTTCTCGACGCGCGACGATTGATGTTAAACGCCACCATGCTGTTTCGTGAAACTGCTTCGGGCGTGCTGGCCATCAGCCAGCCGGCCCACGCCTGGATCTCCGGTCAAATCCTCGGCGACTGGAATCCGCCTTTGCCGCGATCCCTCGTGCTCGCCGGCGAGCAGCACGACATCGCCTGGCTCGACTGGGAACGCGCGCCTGGCTTTGATCCCACAACCAACCGGCCTTTTCTGTTTCGCGCCGTTGGCGCCGCCGCCCACGCGCCGATGTGGGCAGCCGGCGTTGAGCGGGCGCTCCACGCCTGGGGCATGCATCCGGCGCTGATGATCTCGCGCCATGGCGGCGTGATCTATCGGCGCTTCACCGACCGGCACCGTCTCAATCCGGCCGACGCCCTCGCCGCCGAGCGCTTCCTTCGCGAGCAGGCTCCAAGGGAGGCCGCCTGGGCGGAGGCGCTCGGGCTCGACGATGCCGCGCTCGCCCGCCACAGCGAGCTGATCGCGTTTGCCGACACGCTGTCGCTCGCGTTCTGCGGCGAACTGGTGACGCCGCTTGCCATCGAGGCGCCGGGCTATGGTTCGATCACGGTCTCGATGGAGGACGAGGAGGTCCCGAGCTTCACGCTGTCGCCCTGGCCGTTTCGGACCGAAAGGGTCTGCTTCAAGGCGGAAGCCCGCATCCTGCCGCCGCCTGGTCGCCTTTCGAGCGCGGACGCGATGCGGTGCTGGCTCGCCGACGACGCCAACCGCGTGACCTTCCGGGTTGCGGCACGCGGATTGCAGTGATCTCCCGTCAAGCATCGGGAGGTCGGATATGCAAAAACCATGGTGGAACGGCGTTCTGGCATTGGCTGGAGGGCTTCTCTGCGCCGCCGCAACGCCCGCTCCGAAGGCTGCGATCCTTCTGCCCGGCAGCATCGGCGACCATAGCTGGAACGCGCTCGGCTTCGCCATCCTGCAGAGCCTGAAACACCAGGGCTTTGCGGTCAGCTATTCGGAGAACGTGACCGACGCGGACGAGGAGAACGCGCTTCGCGACGATGCCGGACGCGGCGATGCCATCGTGATCGGCCATTCCGGGCGCTTCATGTCGGCGATGGAGGATGTCGCGCCCGACTTTCCGCGCACCCAGTTCATCGTGACGTCCGGTGACAGCGGCATGCCGCCCAACGTGATGTCGATCGACTGGAACAACGCGCAGTTCGGCTGCGAGCTGGGGACTTTGGCCGCGCGCATGAGCCGTACGCACAAGGTTGCGGGGATCTATGGGCTTCAGGGTGTGCCGAACATCACCGCCCAGGCCGGAGGCTTCCGGATCTGTGCCGCGAAGGCGGGAGCCGCGGTCACCATCGTCTACGTCAAGGACATGGAGGATGCGGCCGCCTCCAAGGAAGCAGCGCTCGCCCTGATCTCGGACGGCAACGACGTTCTCACGGGCAAGCTCAACGCGGCCCAGGCCGGGATCGTGGAGGCCGCGCGCGAGAAGGGCGTGTTCGTTACCGGGCGCTCGCTTGACGACACCACCAACGCGCCGCAGGCGGTGCTCACGAACATCATCGAGGATTGGCCGTCGATGTTCCGGCCCGTCGCGGAACAGGTCAGAAGCGGCAAGCTCGCCGGAACCTTCACGGAATACGGCTACAACACGGCGCCGGTCACGGGTGCCGCCCTCCGCTACGACGCGACGAACGCGTTCAATCCGGTGGTCCCGGCCGCGGTGCAATCGGAGCTGCGCACGCTCGAGACGCGGTTCCGCACCGGCGTGCTGGTCGTCAAGCCGAGCCGGAAGGATGCCAGAGCCGGCTCGTGATCGCGTCAAGGCCGACGATCCTGTCCATGCGCGGCATCGTCAAGCGCTTCGGCGCCGTCGCCGCCAATGACGGGATCGATCTCGATGTCGGATCAGGATCCATCGTCGGCCTGCTGGGAGAGAACGGGTCCGGCAAGAGCACGCTGATGCGGGTGCTGTTCGGCATGACCCGCCCGGATGCGGGCGGGATCGTGTTCAAGGGCGATGCGCTTTCCTGCCACACCCCCGCGAGCGCGATCCGGGCCGGCATCGCGATGATCCACCAGCATTTGACGCTGGTTGAGGCGGCGACCGTGGTCGAGAACGTCATGCTCGGCTGGGACGTGGCGGGGCGGGTGCTGCGGCGCCACGCGGTCGCGGAGCGGATCCGCGAAGCGAGCGCCTCCCTCGGCCTCGAGCTCGATCCGGCCTCGGTTGTCGCCGATCTCCCGCTCGGGCGGCGGCAGGGGGTCGAAATCCTGAAGGCGGTGCTGCGTGGGGCCGACCTGATGATCCTGGACGAGCCGACCTCGAACCTGGCGCCGCCCGAGATCGAGCGCCTGCTCGCGGTGCTTCGTCGCCTGCGGGACGGCGGCGCCGGCGTGGTCTTCATCTCGCACAAGCTGGGCGAGGTGATGGCGGTGTGCGACGAGATCGTGGTGCTGCGAGCGGGGCGGGTTGCTGCCCGGATCGCGGCAGCCGGCGCATCGCGGGAGAGCCTCGCCAGCGCCATGATCGGACAGGATCTCGCGCCGCCCGCTCGCCGGCCGACCCGTGTAGGCCGCGACGACGCGCTCGTCCGGCTCCGCGCGCGGGCGCTTCGTGGGCCGGGTCTCGGCCAGATCGATCTCGATCTTGCCGCGGGCGAGGTGCTCGGCCTCGCCGGGGTCGACGGCAACGGCCAGGTCGAGCTCGTCGAGCTGCTGGCCGGCATGCGTCGGGCGGTGTCTGGCACGCTCGCGATCGACGGGCGAGACATCACCCATGCCTCGGTCGCGGGCCGCATGAAGGCGGGGCTTGCCACCATGCCCGCCGACCGGTCGCGCACGAGCCTGGTCCGGTCCATGAGCGTGGCCGACAATCTCCGTCTTCGCCGACGCGCCGTGCTGCCGGAGGCGGGCGCGCTGATGCGCCGCTTCGATATCCGCTGCAAGGGATCGCGGGTGCCGGCTGCCTTGTTGTCGGGCGGCAACCAGCAGAAGATCGTGGTCGCCCGCGAAATAGGCGCCGAACCGCTGGTCCTGGTCGCGCATCAGGCGACGTCTGGGCTGGATCCGGGCGCCGCCGGCTTCGTGCTGGAGCAGATCGCCACGCTTCGCGACGCGGGCGCGGCCATCCTCTACATCTCGTCCGAGCTCGACGAGATCCTGGCGGTCGCCGACCGGATCATGGTGATGTTCGAGGGGCGGGTCGTCGGTCCGGTCGCGCGCGGCGCCGTCGATCTGGTCCGCCTCGGTCTTTCCATGTCCAGCGGATGTGATCTGTGAGGGCGCTGGGCGGCCGCGTGGCGGTCGCCATTATCCTTGCCTGCGCGCTCGCGGCCGTTCTGGTGGTCGGCGCCGGACATGATCCGGTGGCAGCCCTTCGCGCATTTCTTGCCGGCGCGGTCGGCACGAGGGCTGCGATCGACCAAGGCCTTGACCGCAGCACGCCCTATCTCCTCGCGGGAGCCGGAGTGGCACTCTGCTTCCGGGCGGGCATCATCAATATTGGCGCGGAAGGACAGATCGCGCTCGGTGGTCTCGCCGCCGCCGCCGCCGCCTTGCACGCCGGGCCGGCCGCGCCGCCGGTCGCTATTCCGGTAGCGCTCGCCTGTGCGGCGATGGCCGGCGCGATCTGGTCCGGTCTCGCCGCCTTGCTCCATATCGTCCGCGGCGTGCACGAGGTGCTGGTGACGCTTCTCGGCAACTTCGTCGCACTCCTTCTTGTGCAGCTCCTTCTCGCGGGACCGCTCGGCGAGCCCGGCGCGGGCTTTCTCGAGACGCCTCCCATCCCGCCCGCCGCGCGCCTTCCGCGGCTGCCGCTGCTCGGCGCGCCTGCCGGCCTGCCGCTCGCCGTTATCCTGGCCTGCGCTCTTTCCTGGCTGCTCTGGCGCACGCGGCTGGGCTTCGGGTTGCGCGTTCTCGGCCAGTCCCGCTCGGCGGCGCTCTACGCGGGCTATCGCGCGCCCGCGCTGGTCGCGACCGCCATGCTGATCGCCGGCGCTTTCGCGGGCCTTGCCGGCGGAGTGGAGGTACTCGGGCTGCATCGTCGCCTGGTGGAGGGCTTCTCGCTCGGCTTCGGCTTCCGCGCGGTCACCGTCGCACTGCTTGGGTTCCTGGAGCCGGCCGCGGTGGTGCCGGCCTCGCTTCTTATCGGCTTCCTTGAGACCGGCGGCGCCTCCATGCAGCGCGAAACCGGAGTCCCTTCCGCCGTCGTGCTGGTGCTGGAAGCGGTCACGGTGCTGGCGATGTTGTCCGCGATCTCCCGCCGGATCAGGGCCTGACCGCGATGGTCATGGCCGTGGTGTTGCTGGCGGCGGCGATCCGGATCGCAACGCCGCTCGTGCTGGCCGCAAGCGGCGGCCTTCTTTCTGAGCGGGCCGGTGTGTTCGCGGTCGGCCTGGAAGGCATGATGCTGGCGGGCGCCTTCGGCGCCGTCCTCGGCACGACGATGGGAGGCGTGGCCTGCGGCATAGCAGCGGCGGTCGCCGCGGGAGCTGCGATCGGGTTCGTGGTGGCGCTTGTCGCGGTCCGCTTTCGTGCCGATCACATGGTGACCGGCCTGACCACGAACATCCTCGCAGTCGGCGGCACGAGCTATGGGCTTCGGCTGCTTGCGCACGGCGCCGGCTCGCTTCGGCCGCTGCCGCTGATCGGAGTTCCGGTGCTCCGCGGTCTCCGGTTGATCGGTCCGCTCTTTGTTCAGCCGCCGCTCACCTGGCTTGCGCTGCTGCTGCTTCCCGCCCTGGCGCTGTTTCTTCGCCGCACCTCGGCCGGGCTCGCGCTTCGCGCGGCGGGGGAAAGTCCCGAGGCCGCCTTCGCGGCCGGCGTCGATCCCATGGCGCTTCGCATCGCCGCTGTTATCCTCTGCGGCGCATTCGCCGGTCTCGGCGGCGCCGTTCTGCCTTTGCAGCAGGTTGGCACCTTCACCGACGACATGACGGGCGGCCGCGGCTATCTCGCGCTCGCCTCCTTGATCGTCGGCCGCTGGCATCCGGTCGGGGCAGCCTTGGCCTGCCTCGCATTCGGCGGCACGCAGGCGATCGAGCTTCAGTTGGAGGCGGGCGGGATGGCAGCGAACCCGTATCTGATGCAGATGCTTCCTTACCTCACGGCACTCGTTGTTCTCGCGGCGGTCGGACGATCTGCGCTGATGCCGGCGGCCATCGGGCGTCCGCTTGCCCACCGGCGCTGAGCGCCAGCGGTATCGGGTTACCGTTGTAAAAAATGCAGCTTTCGCTTGACGAAAGCCGGGCTTGCTGGTGATAACCCGCCTCCTCTCTGTTGGAACCTGCTGACCATGAAGACCACCCTCTCGTTGAAACCCGCGGAGGTCACAAAGGGCTGGGTGCTGATCGATGCCGACGGCCTCGTTCTCGGCCGCCTCGCCTCGCTGATCGCCCAGCGCCTGCGCGGCAAGCACAAGGCGCACTTCACCCCGCATGTGGATTGCGGCGACAACGTCGTGGTGATCAATGCCGAGAAGGTGCGGCTGACCGGCAACAAGGCCGGGCAGAAGCTGTTCCACTACCACACCGGCTTTCCGGGCGGCATCAAGCAGCGCACGATCGAGCAGCGGCTGAGCGGCAAGAACCCCGGCCATGTGATCAGCAAGGCGGTGGAGCGCATGATCACCCGCGGTCCGCTGCAGCGCGCCCAGATGAAGCACCTTTATGTCTATGCCGGCGCTTCCCACCCGCATGACGGCCAGCAGCCGCAACCGCTCGACGTGGCGGCGCTGAACCGCAAGAACTCCGTCGGCAAGGCGGCCAACTCCACCAGCAGCATCGCGGCCTGATCATGTCAGAAACCACATCCCCCACCCGCACCGGCACCCTCGCCGACCTTCGCGACATGGCCGCCAGCGCCGGCGTCGCGGTGACCCAGCCGGACGCGCCGGTGCGTGAGCCCAAGCGCGACACGCTGGGACGCTCCTACGCCACCGGCCGACGCAAGAACGCCATCGCCCGCGTCTGGATCAAGCCCGGCCGCGGTGAGATCAGCGTCAACGGCAAGCGGGTCGGCCAGTATTTCGCGCGCCCGGTGCTGCGCATGCTGATCACCCAGCCATTCCTGGTGGCGGATCGCTACAACCAGTTCGACGTGTTCTGCACGGTGAGCGGCGGCGGGCTGTCGGGCCAGGCCGGGGCCATGCGTCACGGCATCAGCCGCGCGCTGACCTACTACGATCCCGGGCTGCGTGGCATCCTCAAGGTCGCGGGCTTCCTCACCCGCGACTCCCGCGTGGTCGAGCGCAAGAAGTACGGCCGCATGAAGGCGCGTCGTTCGTTCCAGTTCTCCAAGCGCTAGCCGGAACCGTCTCCCCGCACCGTACCCGCCCGGAGCCAGAACATGGCGGCGAGCATCTTCATCGATGGCGAGGCGGGCACCACCGGCCTCGGCATACGCGAGCGGCTCCGGTCGCTGCCGGTGGTCGTGCGCTCGGTCGAGCCCGAACGCAGGCGAGACCCCGAGCACCGGCTCGCGCTGATGCGCTCGGTGGCCCTGGTGGTGCTCTGCCTGCCCGACGACGCCGCGCGCGAGGCGGCTTCCATGGTCGCCTCGCTGGAGCGGCCGCCGCGTCTGCTTGATGCGAGCTCCGCGCACCGCACCGCCCCTGGCTGGACCTATGGCTTTCCGGAACTGGATGCCGCCCGGCCCGGCGCGATCGCCGCCGCCGGCCGGGTGTCCAATCCGGGCTGCTACGCCACCGGCGCCATCGCCCTGCTGCGGCCGCTGGTGGCAGGCGGCCTGCTTGCGGCCGACCATCCGCTGTCGGTCAACGCCGTGAGCGGCTATTCGGGCGGCGGACGCGGCATGATCGAGGCGCACGAGAGCAGCGGCGGACCGGCCTTCTCGCTCTACGCGCTCGGCCTCGAGCACAAGCATCTGCCGGAGATTACCCTGCATTCCGGCCTGCGCACGCCGCCGGTGTTCGTGCCTTCGGTGGGACATTTCCCTCAGGGCATGATCGTCTCGATCCCGCTGCATCTCGACCGGCTTGGCACCGGCGCCACGGTGCAGGGGCTGCGCGATTGCCTGGCCGGATGGTACGACCGGAACGGCCAGGTGCGGTTCACCGAGCCGGCCGCCGAGCTCGCCGCGGACACGCTCGCCGGCAGCGACCGGATGGAGGTCTCGGTGCACGCCAACCAACGCAGCGGCCATGTGCTGCTGACCGCGCGGCTGGATAATCTCGGCAAGGGGGCGTCGGGGGCCGCGATCCAAAACATCACGCTGATGCTCGGCGGACCAGCGGGCTTCCCCCTTTAGGCGCAAACTTCAAGGAGGCGAGACGCGGCTATGGGCTCTCGCCATCGGTTGTGGTGCGCCTTGACTGGTGAGTAAGCGATCACTTACTAAGGGCCGGGAGGACTTCATGCCTCAGCAATCAAAGCGGTTGCCGGCGATGGATCGCAGGAACGCCATCGTGGTGGCCGCAACACCCGTGTTCGCGCGCCTGGGCCGGGTCGGTGCCACCACCAAGATCATCGCCCAGGCCGCGGGAGTGTCGGAGGCGCTGCTCTACAAGCACTTCCCGGCCAAGGACGCGCTCTACGCCCAACTCGAACGGCATTGCGTCGAGGCCAACGCGGTCGGCGCAAGACTGCTCGACGGTGCGGTGCCGTCTACTGCCACCTTGGTCATGGGGGTGGCGGTGTTGGTGCAAGCCGTCTTTCCAGGGATCAGCAGCACGGGTTCGCACGACGACACCAAGCGCCTCGTGACATCGAGCCTGCTCGGGGACGGGCAGTTCGCCAAGGCCTTCCTTGATCGCAACGTCCGACCATGGGTCGACCTGTTCGCGGACTGCCTTGAAGCAGCCAGGGCGGCAGGCGACATGGAGCAAGGCGCCCACGCCGGCAAGGCCGAGCTGTGGTTCGTCCACCATCTTGCGAACACGCTGCACCTCGTCAGCCTGTCGGGCGGCGACATCGTCGATTATGGCATGAGCCAGCAGGCGCTGACGGCGAGCACCGTGCTGTTTCTTTTGCGTGGCCTGGGGCTGAAACAGGCCGCCATCGACCGGCACTACGATCCCGGCAAGCTCAACGCCGTCATCGCTCAAGCGGTCCAGGGCTGATCATGTCCATTGCAGGCAGCGTCCGCACGGAATTTGAAGGCCGCAGGCATCGTTTCCGAGAAGCCGCCACGCACGGCCACACCGGGTGGCCCTGAAAACCTCCCGTGCCAGAGCTCGACCTTGCCCTCGCCGGCAGAGCCGCATTCTTAGTTCACCACTCTCGTCACCCCCCATCCACTCGAGGCAGAACATGAAGGCAGCGATCGTCGAGCAGGCAGGACAGAGGCCCCGCTATGGGGACTTTCCGGAGCCGACGCCCGCTCCGGACGAAGTGTGCATCAACGTAACCGCGGCGGCGTTGACCCCGCTGGCCCGTGCGCGCGCGGCGGGCACCCATTACAGCGCGGGCGGCTCCTATCCCCTGATCGCGGGCGTGGACGGCGTCGGCCGGATGGACGATGGCACACGCGCCTTTTTCGTGATGCCTCGTGCACCCCAAGGCGCGATGGCGGAGCGGGTGACGGTGCCGAACAACCAATGGCTGCGTTTGCCCGACGATCTCGACGATCGGACGGCAGCGGCGATCGCCAATGCCGGCATGTCGTCCTGGGCGGCCTTGACCGAGCGGGCGCGCCTTCGACCCGGTGAGACGGTTCTGGTGAACGGCGCCACCGGTGCATCCGGCCAGCTTGCGGTTCGCATCGCTCGCCACCTCGGCGCGAGCCGGGTGATCGCGACGGGCCGCAAGCAAGCCGTGCTCGATAAGCTCGGCGCCGACGCGGTGGTGCGACTGGACGGGGATGGGGACGCGATAAGGGCGGCCGTTTCCGAGCATTTCGGCGCCGGAGTGGATGTGGTGCTCGATTACCTGTGGGGGCCGAGCGCGCGGGCGCTGCTGCTGGCGGCGGCGGCTGGGCGTAGGGGCGTGCCGGTGCGCTTCGTACAGATCGGCTCAGTCAGCGGCGAGGAGATCGCGCTTCCGGCAGGCATCTTGCGTTCGTCCGGGATCGAACTCCTGGGCAGCGGTATAGGTAGCCTGTCGCTACAACAGCTGATGTCCGCGACCGGGAGCATGTTTGCCGCCGGCCCGTCGGCCGCACTCACGCTCGATCATCGCGCCGTAGCGTTGGCCGACGTCGCGGCGGTGTGGGATGAAAACAACGGCGAACGTATCGTCTTCACGACTGCCTAAGCCGTCGGCAGCGACGCCGGCGGTGTGGGCCGGCGTCGTGCCTGCGACCTTCACAGCATGGCCGCAGCGAGATCATCGACCGACAGCCATCTCGGCTGGAATGCGGCCTCCTGCCGGCGCTCCCCGCGGGGCTCCTCAACCACGCCGGCTCCGGCCTCCATGTCCTGCGCCCGGGGGAGCAGGACGTCGGTGCCTCGCTCCCGGTCAGAGCTCGTTGATGCTGCCGACGATCCGGTGGACCATGCCGTAGGCCACCGCCTCCTCGGCGCTCATCCAGTAGTTGCGGTCGGTGTCCTTGGCGACCTTCTCGAAGGACTGCCCGGTTTCGCGCGCGAACAAGCGGTTCAGGCGCTCGCGCATTTTGATGATCTCGCGCGCCTCGATGTCGATGTCGACCGCAGGCCCCCGGACGCCGCCCATCGGCTGGTGCAGCAGGAAGCGGGTGTTGGGCAGGCAGACGCGCCGCTCCTTGATGCCCGCCACATAGATCAGCGCGCCGGCACTCGCCACCCAGCCGGTGCCGATCACGCGCACCGGCGCCATCGCGTCGACGAAGCGGATCATGTCGTGGATGGTGTCGCCGCTTTCGACATGGCCGCCCGGCGAGTTCACGTAGACGTCGATCGGCTTGTCCGAGGCGCCGGCCAGCGCCAGCAGGCGGCCGGTGACGTCGCGCGCCACCTTGTCGTTGATGGCCCCGAAGATCAGCACCTTGCGCTGGTCGAACAGCCGCTTCTCGAGCTCGTTGACCGGCGAGGACAGCGTCTTGTTGTCATCCGGCTCCTTGGGCTCCGGGCCGTTCGGCTCGGGAACCTCGGGGCCGTCCGGATCCTCGTCGCCATCCTCGTCGTCGGCGCGGACCCGCAGCCGGTTATGGTCCCGGATCGTGCGCTTGCCAACCGAAGCCTCGCTTTCAAGCGGGGCCGGCCCGCGGCGGGCCTGCCCTGGCGGCGACATGCCGTTCATGATGATCTCCCTGCAGCCGGATCGTTCATAGGAAGGTGGTAGCCTGTTTCGCGACCTGCTCCAAGCCGGCTGCCCTTGCGCCGAGCCGACGCCGCGCTAAACCCTTGCTTGATCGCGATCGAGGAACAGATGGGCGGTTGTGCGCCGGAGCCAAGGGTTGGGCAGCCAGGAGCAGGGAAGCCGCCGGATGCGGCGCCCCCCTCGTTCATGGTTCCGGGCCGCATGGCTTTCGGATGTAAGGCTTTTGGACGTAAGGTTCTGGGATGCGTGGTGCTGGGGTTGGCGGCTCTGGGGCTCGCCGGCTGCGCGCATCGCGACGTGGTCGACACCCCGGTCGCCTGGTGGCACCAGCTCCAGGGCGGCGCCATCGCCCAGCAGCGGCCGCCGCCGCCGGGCGTGAACGATCCCTATCCGCATGTCGGCACCACGCCGGCGAGCGCGCCGCCCGTCGCCTCGCTGGATCTGCGCCGCTCGGTGACCGCGAGCCTGTTGCGACAGCGCAACCTCACCACCCGCGAGAACGCCAACGACCCGCTGCCGCAGGCTTTGCCGCGCGCGGCCACGTCCGTG
>CAXUNX010000093.1:0-12536 GCA_964252545.1 uncultured Acetobacteraceae bacterium
GCGGTGGCCGGCGCGGCGAACACGTCGCCGGCCACCGCCGCATCCGCGAAGCCCGGCCCGACATAGCCCGCGAAGGCCGGGTAATGGCCGCTGCCGCCGCCGATCACCAGCGCCACCTTGCCGCGCGGGGTCGCGGTGGCGCGCAACACGCCGCCGGGAGTCGCCCGCACCAGCCGCGCATGCACGTCGCAATAGCCGCGCACCGCGCTGGCGGCGAAGCTGTCGGGATCTTCCAGAACATGGGTCATGGCTCACTCCGCCCGGAGCACGGGGTCGACCCGCTTCGGCAGGATGCGCCGGAGGTAGTCGCGGTTGGCGGCGCTGACGCTCAGCCCGTCGCCGCCGTAATGCTCGCAACAGAACGCGCCACGGAACCCGTGCGCGATGGCCTGCCTGACCGCCACCCGGTAGTTGATCAGGCCGCTTTCCAGCGGCGCCGGCGCGCTCAGGATGACGCCCTTGGCCTCGTCCTCGATGCGGAGGTAGTTCTTGACGTGCCAGTAGCGGATGAAGGGCGCGGTCTTCTCGACCATGGCGGCCCAGTGCTCCACCGGCCGGTGCAGCCGGATCAGGTTGCCGAGGTCCGGATTGAGCCCCACCGCCGGATGGTCCACGTCATGGATGAAGCGCACCGCGCCGTCGGCGGTGCCGATATAGGTGTCCTCGTACATCTCCAGGCCGATATCGAGGCCCTGCTGCTGCGCGTGGCGGCCGAGCTCGCGCATGCCGCGCACGGCGCGCTGGTAGGTCGCCGGGTCGTCGGGATTGCGCACCCCGTCCACGGTCCAGAACCACAACACCTGCTTCTGCGCCTCGGTGAGCGGGCCGAACAGGCCGAAGCAGACCGACCGCGCGCCGAGATCGGCGGCCGCATCGATCACCCGGTGGCAATAGCTGAGATAGGCGTCGCCATGTTCCGGATCGATGATGCTGCGCCGGGCGGTGGAGATCGCGGGCACGGTGAGGCCGGCCTCAACCAGCACGCGCTGGAAGGCTTCCCGGCGCCCGGTCGACAGGTCGGCGACCCGGAGCCAGCAATCGGTCGGGTCGAGCTCGGTGAAGCCGGCATCGGTGATCTCGGCCAGCGTTCGCGCCCATTCCTCGGCGGACTGGTCCTGGACCGAGCGTCCGTCCGGCAGGATGTTGGCGTACTGGATCATCGCTGCGGCGATCGGCCAGTTCTGCCGTGTCAACACGGCGGGAACGCTGGAAGATGTCATGCCCTGCTCCTGCTTCGGTCCAACGCCTGAAACAACGGCGGGATCCGCGCGGCCCTCAGCGCACGGCGAGGCGCTTCGCAGCATGCCCTTGCGGCCAGGCTGCAACAGCGGCGCCAGCCTGGCCCAGAGCTCGCGGGAGCCGGCAGGCCTCCTCCACAAAGGCGACGCCGTCCAGGCGAAACGATCATGGCTGCTGGCGAAGGCGAAGATCCCGGGCCGATGCCTGTGGTGACGCATTCCTGCCAGGCAGGCGAAGAACGAGCCCGGACCGGCGGAACCATGGACCGGGCTGCGTTCGGATCACCCTGGCTGCGGGTTCACGATCTCACGACACCGGCGTGAGGACTCCGCGCTCGATCAGCGTCTGGATGTTGTTCGCCCGCGTCCGCTCCTCGCGCGCAAGCCACCCCTCGGTGGGAGGCGTCGCGAGATACTGGTTCTTCGGGTAGAGCGGCTTTGCATAGATCGCGGCATACTGCTCGGTGCGCAGGTCCTTGAAGTAGTTGACCACCCCGTTGGTCATGCGCGCCTTGCGCAGATAGTCGATATCGATGGTGGCGCTCACGAAGGAATCGCCGTTGGCATGTCCCGGCTGCCGGGCCATGAACTGCCCGCGATGGTCCAGGATCATCGACTGGCCGCCGAACAGGTCAAACGAGCCACCATCCTTGCCGATCTGCGGTCCCAGATTGGGAGCCACCACGATCATCTGGTTGAACATCGCATGGGCGCGGTTGGAGATTTCCCACATGCCCTGGGTGACCTGGGGCTCGATCAAGGTCGCGCGGATCATGATCTCGCACCCGTTCATGGCGAGTCCACGCGAGATCTCCGGATAAGCGCCCTCATGGCAGATGCAGTAGCCGATATTGCCAAGCTCGGTTTTGGCGACGGGGAAGATGGCGTCCATGACGTTGCCGTTGCCCTTCTTCTCGATCCACTCGTCCCATAGATCATGCGGGTTGGTGGTTCCGAGCATCCCGCCTTCGTAGGCGTCGCTGGTGGCCTTGGCCCGGCGATACACGACCTCGCCCTTCGGGTCGACGATGAAGGCGACGTTGAAGAGGTGCCCGGGGAAGTCCTCGTCGGTGACGAAAAGCAGTTCGGCGGCGATGAAGGCGTTCAGCTCCCGTGCCTTTTTTCCGAGGAACTCGGTTTCCCTGCCTGGGATCGACGTCGCGTATCGTGCGAAATCCTCCTTGTTGCCTGCCCGGAAACCAAGGATCATTCCCTGGATCGCCATCTCCGGCAGTACGATGAGCCGGACCGGTGGCCCGCCCATGCTTGAGACTGCAACGGCAGGGTCCATGAAATCGCTGATCCGCTTGAGGTTCTCCAGCGAATCCTCGCTCTTCTTGATCGGGAAGTTGCGCGGCGAGAGTGCCGTGACGACGTAGGGTTCAACCATTGGATCATCCTCCTTTTGTTACCGGCGGCCGTGGTCAGCGCAGCAATCCACCCTCGTGCCGGCTCGAAACTCGCAGCCCGGTCACCGGGAGAGCGCCACCGACCAAGACGGATCATCACCAGCTGATGCAGCGTCGTTGACCATCATAAAGTCGGTTTTGCGAACTTAGTTCGCTTATACGAAAGCGGCAAGGTCGGTCGGCAGAAATTCCACGTCTGAGCCTGCGCACGCATGCGTCGGCTTGCTGCCGCAGGTTTCGAGCAGTGTTGCGCTTGCTTCGGGTTTCGCGCCGGTTGGAGATCTGGCTGGTTTTGAAACGAACGTTCAATTTCGCTGTTCGACCCGGCACGGCGCCGCTGCACGGCGGAACACCGGAAAGCAGGCTTGATGTCCGGCTGGATACGACTCCCGGCTACAAGGTGAATGGTGCGGTGCGGTAGACTTCCGCTTGCGGCAGCAGCAGATTTCCATCCCATTACTTTGATGGGCGGGTGATTGACGTGTCACGCCGGGCTATGATAGCCGCTGCAGTCAGTTCGCCCAGACGAACAGAGTTCTTAATGTAGCTCGTAGAGCGAGGGGCAGGAAAATGACTTGCAGGTTGGCGGCCGCGGCCGTGCTGATTGCGGCGACGGCCACGCTTCCCCTGTCCACCCCGGCCGCCGCCGCAACCCAAAAGCAGCTCGTGGTCGGCTTCTCGCAGCGGCGGGTGGCGGGAAGCGACTGGTACAAGACGCTGGTTGCCGGCGCCGTCGCCGAAGGCCAGAAGCTCGGCATGAAGGTGATGGTCACCGACGCCGGCGGAGACACCGTGCGGCAGAACTCCGACGTGCAGCTGTTCCTTACCCAAAACGTCGGCGGCATCATCGTGAATGCGAACGACCCGCGCGGCCTCGCCTCCTCGCTGCGCGCAGCCAAGCGCGACGGCGTTCCGGTGGTTGCGGTGAACAGCAATCTGGATCCATCGCTGGACCGGTTCGTCGCCTGCTATGTCGCCGAGGATCAGGTCGCCACCGGGGCAAAGGCGGGTGCCGCGATCGCCGCCGAGCTGTCGCAGAAATTCAAGCCGACCGACACCATCAAGCTCGCGGTTGTTGGAGGCTATCCGGGCGACGTGCTCTCCGAGCTCCGGCGCAGCGGCTTCGCGCAGGGCTACCAGAGCTATTTCAAGAACCATCCCGGACCGAAGATCAGCATGCTTCCGATCCGCTACGGCCACTGGCTGCCGGACGGCGCGCTTGGCCCGATCCGCGACATCGCCACCTCGAACCCCGACCTGAAGGTGGTGTTCAGCGAGAGCGACGTGATGCAGGCCGGCGTCGAGCAGGGATTGCGGCAGGCCGGGATCTGGTCGCACATCCTGGAAGGCACCTATGACGGGCAGATGAACACCATCAAGTCGATGATCGACAACCCGAACGGTCCCGTGCGGGCGGACGCGTCGAACCAGCCCTATGACCAGGGCGTGCTCGCCATGCAGATGCTGGCCGCGGCGATGAAGGGCGATCACTCGGGCTGCGCCGGCGGCACGCGCTACGTGCAGACCGTGCTCGTCACCCCCGAGAACGCCAAGCAATACTACAACCCCGCCCATTCCTACGTGCAGTCGGCGCCATGAGGCGGCTTGCCGCGAACCGGGCAGAGCCAAGCAGGAAGCGAGAACATCATGGGTGAAACCGAGGCCTACCTGGACCATGCTTTCATGTTCTTCAACGAACATGAAAGAATAGTCGTCGCCGCGCTCGCCGAGCGGCTTTTCCCCACCGACGATCTCGGGCCTGGCGCGACGGCGGCGGGCGTCGTCCTCTACATCGACCGCGTGCTTGGCGGCTTCGGCGTGCAGCTGCAGCGCCTTTATCGTCGCGGCATCGTGGCACTCGACGAGTTTGCGTCCGACAGCTTCGCAGGTCGCGGCTTTCTGCAGCTCGATGCCGAGGAACAGGACCGGCTCTTGTTGCAGATGGAGCAATGGCATCACGGCGGCGGGCGCGGCGATTCCGGTGACAAGATCAGCGGCCCGCTGCTCGGCTCGTTCTTTGCCGCGGTGCGGGAGCATACCATCCAGGGGATGTTCTGCGATCCGATGTATGGCGGCAATCGTGACTTCGTCGGATGGCGGCTGGTGGGCTTTCCCGGCGCCAAATGGGGATACACGGAGGAACAGATGAAATCCGGCTTTGATGCCCAGACCATCGAGATCCAGTCGCTTGCCGACCTGCGCCGTGCGCGCCTCGGCAGCGACAACACCGCCTCTGCAAAGGACAGTATCTGATGCGCCAGCACGTGGACGCGATCGTGGTCGGCCTGGGAGCGGCGGGCGCCCTCATCGCCAACGAACTCGCCAAGGCCGGCGCCCGGGTGGTCGCCCTCGAGAAGGGCCCCGACTACAAGGACGAGGACTTCACCTTCAAGCACGATGAGATCCGCTACTACGCACGCGGCGGCATGGTGCCGCAGATGAGCACCGACCCGATCACCTGGCGCCCGACCTCCTCCGACCAGGCACGGCTTCTGCCCTGGGCGTCGGGGCCGCTGGGATCGGGCGATCCGCTCCACCTGCCGCCTTCGCTTGGCACCGGCGGCGGCACCATCCATTGGGGCGGTGCCGCCTGGCGGTTCCGCAACGGCGAGTTCCGGATGCGCAGCGCGCTGATCGAACGTTTCGGCAAGCAGGTGATCCCCGAAGGCACCAGCATCGTCGACTGGCCGTTCGACTACGCGGCACTCGAGCCGTACTACGATCGGGTGGAATGGGAGCTCGGCATCTCCGGCCAGGCCGGCCGGGTCGGCGACGCCCTGATCGCCGGCGGCAATCCGTTCGAGGATCCTCGCGCCCGCGGGTTCCCGATGCCGCCGCTGCGGCAGGGTGCCGCCAACGAGCAGTTCATCCAGGCCTGCCAGCGGCTCGGCTACCATCCGTTCCCGCAGGCGGCGGCGATCAACTCGGTGGAGTACAACGGTCGGCCGGGCTGCACCTATTGCGGCTTCTGCCACGGCTTCCCGTGCCACGTGAACGCCAAGCTGACTACCCAGACCACCACCATACCGGGCGCGCTGGCCACCGGAAACTTGGAGATCAAGCCGTTCTGCCGGGTGTATCGGGTCGAGCGGGCGGCCAGCACCGGTCGGGTGACCGGCGTTTCCTACTTCGATGCCGACGGACGCTCGCAGACGATGTCCGCGGACATCGTCGTGCTCGCGACCTATTCGCTCGAAAACGCAAGGCTGCTGCTGGCCTCCGGCATCAACCGCAACGGCATGGTGGGCAAGTATTTCATGACCCATGCGTTCGGCTATTTCGCCGGGCTCACGCCCGAATGGGCCAACCCGTTCATGGGCCCGCTCACGGCAACAAGCGCCATCGAGGATGTCAGCGGGGAGCTGATCCCGGACAACGAGCAGGGCGCGATCTGGGGTGCGCCGATCATCAGCTGGCCGGGCGACCTGCAGCCCATCGAGGCCGTGCACGGCATGCCGCCCGGCGTGCGGCGGTGGGGCCGGGAGATGAAGAGCTGGTTCAAGGACAACTACCGCCGGATGTACGGCATGTATTCGCAAACCTCGAACCTTCCCTACGAGGAATGCTATGTCGATCTTGATCCGACTCACCGCGACCCCTGGGGTCAGCCGGCGCTCCGGATCACCCATGCCTGGAAGGATCTGGACAAGCGTTCGGTCGAGTTCCTGCTGACCATCAAGCGCAAGATCGGCCGCGAGATGGGACTGACCCACACCTGGGAGGAAGACACCGACCCTTATTACCACCTGTCGACGCACGAGACCGGTGTCCACCGCATGGGCGACGATCCGCTGAGTTCCGTGGTGGACCGGTTCGGGCAGTCGCACGAGTGCGAGAACCTGTACGTGGTGGGCGGCGGCCAGTTTCCGACCTATGGCGGCTACAACCCCACCGTCACCCTGCAGGCCCTCGCCTACATGACGGCAGAGAAGCTGGTGGAGAAGACCCTGGTTGATCCGGTCGCCTCGCGTAGCGCCGCCAAGGCCTATGCCGAGTAGCCGGGCGTCGCGCGCTTAGTCACCGATCGGAGGAGCGGCATGTCGAGTCTGGCGGTATCCGGGCTGACCAAAACCTATGGCGCCGCAAAGGCGCTCTCGGACGTCAGCCTCTCCTTTGAACCCGGCGAAGTGCACGCGATCGCCGGGCATAACGGTGCTGGCAAGTCGACGCTGATCCGGATCGTTTCGGGCTCGGAGCATCCGGACGGTGGCCACATCAGCGTGGATGGCCGGCCCGTCACGTTCAGGGTGCCGACCGACGCGCAGCGCGCCGGCATCGTCACCATCCACCAGGAGCTCAGCCTGATACCGCGGCTCTCGGTGGCGGAGAACATCTTCCTCGGCGATCTCACCCGGGCCGGAAAGCCGATCATCAACTGGCGACGCATCCAGCACGAGGCGCGCCGGACGCTCGAATGGCTCGGCTTCAACATCGACGTGACGGCGCAGGCGGCGTCGCTGCCGATCGCGCAGCAGCAGGGCGTGGAACTGGCCAAGGCGCTGCATCGCAACGCAAAGGTCGTGCTGCTCGACGAGCCGACCGCCACCCTGCCGCAGCCGGACGTGGCGCGGCTGATCAAGGTGCTGAAGACGCTGCGGGACCACGGCGTCGCCATCATCTACGTCTCGCACCGCATGGAGGAATTCGAGGACTTCGTCGATACCGTCAGCGTCCTCAGGGACGGGCGGCTTGTTGAAACACGCAAGTTCCACCAGACGTCGCCCTCGGAGATCATCCGGGCGATGATCGGTCGCGGCCTCACCAACTCGGTGCTCGGACGCTCGCTGGAGAGTGGCGAGCATCCGAGACTCGGCACCGGGCGGACCGGCGAGCCCGTGCTGGCGGTCCGCGAGCTTTCCGACGGCGCGGCACTCAAGGGGGTGTCGTTCGATCTGCATCGCGGCGAAGTGCTGGGAGTGGCGGGGCTGATCGGCAGCGGCCAGACCGAGCTCGTGCGATGCCTGTTCGGGGCGCAGCCTCTCTCCGGCGGCAGCGTCCAGGCCGGAGGACAGCCCATCAGGCTGCGCAGCCCGCGCGACGCGATCCGCGGCGGCATCGGCCTGGTGCCGCAGGACCGCAAGCATGAAGGCTTCGTGCCGGGCATGTCGGTCACCAAGAACATCAGCATGGCGCGCCTCGGCGCCGTCAGCCGGATGTCGGTTCTCAACAAGGACAAGGAAAAGCGCCTGACGCTCGACATGGCACGCTCGGTCTCGATGCGGACCATCGACATCGACAAGACCGTGAGCCAGCTCAGCGGCGGCAACCAGCAGAAGGTCGTGGTTGCCAAATGGCTGTTCAGCACGGCCGGCATCCTGATCTTCGACGAGCCGACACGCGGCATCGATGTCGGCGCCAAGGAGGAGATCTACGGCCTCATCGGCAGCTTTGTCGCCGCGGGCGGATCGGCACTTCTGGTCAGCTCCGAATTGTCGGAGGTCATGATGTGCGACCGCGTGCTCGTCATGGCGCGCGGCCGGATCGCCGGCGAGGTTGACCATAAGCAGATCGATGCCGGCGGCGACGCCATCCTCGACCTCTACCAATAAACGAGCAGCGCAGGGAACACGCCCATGGCGACCCATACCATCGACAAGCCCGAGGGCACGTCGGGCACCAGGCCCGAGTTCCAGTGGCGACGCATCCTGTCGAGCAGCTACCTGTTTCTGGTGATGGCCGGTATCCTGGTGATCGGCGCGGCGGTTTCCCCGTTCTTCCTGACCGGCCGGAACCTGCTCAACATCGTCACCGCCGCCTCCATCACCTCGGTGCTGGCGATCGGGCAGTTCTTCGTGATCGTCACCGGCGGCATCGACCTTTCGGTGGGCTCCCTGGTGGCGCTTTCGACGGTGCTCATCGCCGTGCTGCTGGATCACCATGTGCCCATGGCACTGGCGGTGGTAGCCGCGCTGGCGGCGTGCAGCGCCGCCGGCCTGATCAACGGCCTGGTGATCGTCTACGGCCGGATCACCCCGTTCATCGCAACGCTGGCAATGTTGAGCATCGCCGAGGGGATCAGCTACATGGTGCAGTCCGGCACGCTGATCCAGATCTCGAACGATCCATTCGTGGACTTCTTTTCTGGAACGGTCGCCTCGATTCCAAGCCCGATCATCATCTTTCTTGCCGTGATGATCGTGACCTATTTCGTGTTCAACAACACCACGTTCGGCCGCGAGCTGTATGCGATCGGAGGCAATCGGGAGGCGTCCCGCTTGTCCGGGCTGCCGCTCAACCGCGACCTGCTCGCAACCTATACGATCTCGGGCACGCTCTCCGGGCTGGCCGGGCTCATGCTCGCGGCGCAGCTTCTGCAGGGAAGTTCGCTGATCGGCCAGGGATACGAGCTCGACGCGATCGCCGCCGTGGTGGTCGGAGGCGCCTCCCTGTTCGGTGGAACCGGCGATCCGGTGCGCGCGGTGATCGGCGGCCTGATCATCGCGGCGATCCTCAACATCATGAATCTGGTCGGCATCGAGTCGCAGCCCCAGCTGGTGATCAAGGGTGCGGTTATTCTGGTGGCGGTGTTCTTCTCGAGCGGCGACGGGCCACGGAGATTGTTGTCGCGCTTGCGCGGCTCCGGGCGGCAGAGCCGAGGTGTCACCTGAAGCCAGGAGGCGATTGCCACACTCTGCCCAGCAGCACAGGCGGCGCGGCGTCGCACGTGGCCGGGCGACGCCGCCGCCCGGCGCGGTCGGCCGTCATCCGCGCGGGGTGAGTGTCAGGATCTTCTTGATCTTGACGGCCGCATCCATCAGCGGCTCTCCCAGTTCGTGCAGGCGCTCGATGGATGCGCGTTGCAGCGGCAACGACAGGCTGACATGCACGATGGGCCAGGTGGCAACGGCAACCGCGACCCCGACGCAGCGCACACCCACATAGGCTTCTTCCAGGTCCAGCGCATAGCCCTGCTCCCTGATCTGCTGCAGGCGGCTGATGAGCTTCTTGCGGCTGTTGATCGTGTTTCTCGTGAGCTGCGGAAGCTTCTCGGGCAGGGTCGAGAGCACGGTCTCGTCGGATCCGGCCGCCAGGGCCGCAAGGCCGCCGGCAGTAGCGTAGATCGGATGGCGACGCCCGATCATGGTCGCAAGCCGCACCATCTGGTCCGCAGGATCGTACCGCTTCAGGATCACTTCCTCGCCGCCATGAATGATCCCCAGGTGACACGTCTCGTTGAGATCGCGCACCAGCTTCTGCAGGACGGGCGACAGGATGCTGTGCAGGTCCTCCACCGTTGCAGCGCCGCCCGCGGACAGCTCCAGCGCCGCCAGCCCGATGAAGTAGCGTCCGCTATCCTCGTCGCGCCGCAGGAAGTTCAGCGTCTCGAGGGTGATCAGCAGATTGTGCAGCGTGGCCTTTGGTACTTTGTGACGCCGTTGCAGCTCGGCAAAGCTGAGTGGCCGCGTGTTTCGTGTGACGTCCATGAGCAGGGCAAGGGCACGCGCGACGCTTCGATTGATGCCGGGAGTGCCGGGAAGCGCCTTGGCCTGCGCCTCCACGGCCCTGCCTGCGCCCGGCCGCCGGGGCCGTGCAGCTGGTTGCTCAGTTTCCATGCTGGTGTCTTGCATTCCATCTGCCTTGCAGTGACCGTAACCAAAACGGGATAAGCCCACACTTTCATCATGCGTGTCCCGGTATTCAGAGTATCACACCTCATCGTGAAGTAAAACGAGCTGGCGATGGAAAACTGGCGCTGCACATTATTGCTGGCTCAACCTGCCGATGCTTGTTGAGCCACTGCAGCAGGCTGCCGGGCAGGGTGCGGCAACCTTGGTCTGTGCCGCCACTGCCACGGCCGGACTCAGATCGAGCGCCACTGGTTGCTCGCGGCAGCCGCGAAAACCGCCTCGATGATGCGCATGTTCTGTACGGCGTCCTCGATCGGGAACTCCAGCGGCGCGCTTCCAAGCACCGCCCCGGAGAATGCCTCCGCCTGCAGCGTGTACTGATCGACGGCGTCGAAGCTTTCGGTGACGGCGGCGGTCCCGGTTAGCGGATCGCCGCTGTCGATGCGGATCTGACAGGAAGCGTCCGCGGCCGGATTGAACGGCACCAGGACCTCGAGCCGCGCCCGGGTGCCAACAATCACCACACGCTGGAACGGCGCGGCGCTGGTTGAACAGGTGAACGTCAGGTGGGTGGCTGGAAACGCGATCAGCGCGCTGCTCAGGCGATCCGTGCCGAATCCGGGATCGCGTTCAATCAGCGCGGCCACGCGCGTCGGCTCCTCCCCGAGCACGTAGCGGGCGCTGGCGATGGCGTAGCAGCCGATATCCATCAGGCCGCCGCCGCCGATATCGGCCTGGCTGCGTATGTCGGCCGGATCTTCCAGGAAATAGCTGAAGAAAGTCTGGATCGCGCGGATCTCGCCGAGGGTTCCGTTCCGCACCAGCTCGCGGGTCCGCTTCCACCATGGCGTATGGCGGATCATGAACGCCTCGGCGACCAGCTTGCCGGTGCGGGCCTGGGCCTCGACCAGCAGCCCGGCCTGCTCCGCGCTCAGGGCAACCGGCTTCTCGCACAGCACATGCTTGCCGGCTTCCATCGCCTTGATGGTCCATGGAACATGAAGGTGGTTGGGCAGCGGGTTGTAGATCACGTCGATCTCGGGATCGTCGAGCAGCGCCTCGTAGCTCCCATAGGCGCGAGGGATGCGCAGCGATGCCGCGGCCTGCTCCGCGGCGTCGCGGGAGCGCGAGGCGATCGCCGCGAGCGCGCAGAGCGGGCTTCGCTGGATTGCCGGAATGACATGGTGAATCCCGATCCTGGCCGTGCTGAGCACGCCCCACCGAACCGGTCTGGAGTTTGCCTGCGCTGGATCGCTCAATCTCTACACTCCTGCTTCGCACCACCATCTCACCGGTGCGTTTGATCAAGACCCTAGATCGCGCGGCGATTCCCCGCGAGAGGGTGGCGGGACGGATGCTGATGCCCGGTGCGATCCGCGACGGGATCGAAGTGCCCACCCGGACAGGAACGCGGCGCCCGGCCCGGCGCAAACAAACTGCCCAGCGCGTCGAAACGGCGTCGATGCTATGGTGCCGGGAGCAACCCGGAAAGACGCGGCCACCGGCATCAGCAGCGGCCGGCCGGGCAACACCCGCTCGCGGCCGGGAACCTGAAGGAGACAGTTGGTGCCGGACATCATCACCGAGCGAGTCTGCGGGGAGCCGGACGGGGAGATCGTGGTGTTGCTTGTCGGCATGCGCATCAACCGGCGCCACGGGCCGGGCCGGGCAGCCGGCTTGTTTGCGGCCACCGGCGGCCGCGCCGGCGCGTGACCTTCACGCCGACGCTCGCAGCACTGTTCGGCAGCGTGGCGACCGCGGTCGCCATCTTCGGTGGCGGCCTGGCGGTCGAAGCCACCAAGTGGCGGCGGGAACGGCTCGGGATGGCGCTGGCGCTGGCCGGCGCCATCGACGCGCTGCTCGGCCTGATCGAGATGCGCAACATGACCGAGGAGATCTGGGAGGCGCTGGAAAGGCTGGAAGCCGGGCAGGCCGTCGAGTTAGGGTCGCTGATCCGCGACAACGCTCCGTTCCGGGCCATCACCCTGTCCTACGCCAACCAGCTCGGCGGTCTGGGCGGCGACCTGCCGTTC
This sequence comes from uncultured Acetobacteraceae bacterium, assembly GCA_964252545.1. Lineage (GTDB taxonomy): Bacteria > Pseudomonadota > Alphaproteobacteria > Acetobacterales > Acetobacteraceae > Lichenicoccus. The sequence goes on from CAXUNX010000093.1 coordinate 12,249, forward strand.
CGGGTCGCCCGCTTCCTGACCTTCAGCCAGGGCCTGCAGCACGATCTCGACCGCCTGCACCAGAACAACGACACGCCGGAGATGCAGGCGGTGCTGATCCGGCGCATGAAGCCGTTGTGGGACAACACGCGGGAGATCGGAACCAGGCTGGTTGTGGATCTGCGCGCGGCGGCGGGCGAGCGCAGGCGGCGGTGAAGCCTGGCCACCCGGCAATCGTTCCTGCGCACGCAACATAGCACCGGCCGCGCGGTTGAAGCCGCATGGACATCGCTCAGATCGGGCAGCGCT
>CAXUNX010000094.1:0-8961 GCA_964252545.1 uncultured Acetobacteraceae bacterium
GCATTTCGGCGCCCGATACCGCGCGCCGAAATGCTCGTCCGGCAAACGCGACCGCCCGGCTCCGAACAAACGCTCCCGCAAGGTCTCGCCGTCCCCGTAACGGCTGCGGAAGCGTCCGCGCCGCCGCAGCTCCGGCACCACCAGCTCGATGAAGTCGCGCACCGTCTCGAAGCTCAGATATTGCCGGAGGTTGATGCCGTCGATGCCGTCCTGGTCGAGCCAGATCTCGATCTGGTCGGCGACCACGTCCGGCGTGCCCGCCACAAAGAAGCGGTCCTCGTGCAGGCCGGCCATCTGCCGCAGCGCCTCGCCTACGGTCTGCTCCGGACGGAAGCGACGCAGCAGGGTGTCCGCTCCCGGTTCGCCGCGTGCAACCAGTTCGCCGATCAGCAGATCCGGTGCCAGGGCCGGCAGGTCCACCGCCGACAGCGAATGGGCCAGCGCGCCCTCGGCGCTGACCAGGGCGCGATAGGTTTGCAGCTTGGTTGCGACCTCGACATCGTTCCGCCCGACGATGATGCCGGCCATCACCAGGAACTTCACGGCGTCAGGGGGACGCCCATGCGCCGCCAGGCGCTCGCGCGTCCTGGCGATGTTGGCGCGCACCGCCGCCTGGGTCAGGCCGCCGATAAACAGCACCTCGGCATGGCGGCCGGCAAACTCGAGCCCCGCGGGTGAGCCGGATGCCTGGAACAGCACCGGCGTGCGCTGCGGCGAGGGCTGGCACAGATGCGGCCCGGCGACCCGGTAGTGCTCTCCGACATGGTTGATGTAGCGCACCTTGGCAGGATCGGTGTAGACGCGCCGCTCCCGGTCCTGCCGGACCGCATCGTCGTCCCAGGAGCCCTCCCAAAGCTTGTAGAGCACGTCGAGATACTCGTCGGCGATCTCGTAGCGGTGATCGTGCGGCACCTCGTCGTCGTGGCCGAAATTGCGGGCCGCGTTGCTGAGATAGGAGGTCACGATGTTCCAGCCGACGCGTCCCTTGGTCAGGTGATCGAGGGTCGACATGCGGCGCGCAAACGCGAACGGCGGCTCATAGGTCGTCGAGAAGGTGGCGCCGAAGCCGAGATGACGGGTCACCGCTGCCATCGCGGGGATCACCAGCAGCGGATCGTTGGAGGGGATCTGCATCGCCTCCTGCAATGCCGTAGCAGGTCCATTGCGGAACTGGTCATAGGTCCCGATCACGTCGGCCAGGAACACCGCATCGAGCGTGCCGTACTCCACCAGCTGCGCGAGCTCGGTCCAGAAATCGAGGTCGTTGAAGCGGTGGCGGTTGTTGTCGGGATGCACCCACATGCCATGCATGATGTGGCTGACGCAGTTCATCTCGAACAGGTTGACGTGCAGCTGCTTAGGCATCCTGGCGCTCCTGGGCCTTCCGGTCGGGGTCCGGGTTCCATGCCGAGCTCGGAAGGGTGCCGTTCAGGCGGTAGTCACCGATCGCGCGCTCCCGCTGGATCGCCGGGTTGTGCGAAGCCAGCACGCGGGCATTGCGCCAGTGCCGGTCGAGCCGCCGCTGCACGCTGGTGGCTGACGCGCCCCCGACCTCGAACAGCAATGTGGTCGCCTGCAGCACGAGATCGGTTGCGACCTGCTGGGCCTCAAAGGCCTTGATTTCGGCGTCCGTATAGATCTCCTGGGTATCCTGTTGATGGCACCAGGCCTGATAGGCGTGCTCGGCGGCTGCGGCCACGCTCTCGACCAGGCTCTCGGCCGCAAAGGCCAGCGCGGACAACCGGCCGATAACGCGCTGGACCAGCGGATCGGAGCGGGGGCTTGAAAGACCCGATATCCCGAAAGTGCGTGTTCTCGGCTGCACGAAGGCGACCGCATCGTCGCAGACCGCCCGCGCGATGCCGGCAAGTGCCGCGAGGTGGAACAGCTGGTAGAAGGCGGTGAGGTAATTGTCGGACGGAAGCTTGTTCGCCGGGAAGCGCCGGATGATCTGCGGATCGGACACGGCCACCTTGTCGAAGAAGGTGGTGCCACTGCCGGTCAGACGCTGGCCGAAGCCGTCCCAATCATCGTCGATCCGCACCCCGGGTGCCTGGGCGGGAAGCGCCACCAGAACCCGGTCGTCACCATCCTGCGCCACCGCCGCGATCCAGGAGGCATAGATCGTGCCGGTGCTGTAGTATTTGGTGCCGTGAAGCTGCCAGCCCTCGCCATGCCGGGTGAGCGTGACCCTGGTGTCGGTGGCTTCCGTGCGCTCGGCCATCGCGGCGCCGAACAGCGCGCCGGAGGCGATCCGCTCGAGCCACGGATCGGGACGAGCCCGATCACGGGTGTTGAGGCGGCCCTCGACGAAGGCGAAATGCGCGCGGAAGATCTGTGGCAGGTTTGAGTCGGCGGCCCCGAGCGCCATCAGCAGCCGGAACAATTGCGGCAGGGAGACGCCGGCACCGCCCTCGGCCAGCGGGATGCGCAGGGCGCCGAACCCGGCCTCGCGCAGAACGGCAACCGCATCGAACGCCAGGGTGCGCTCCTGCTCGCGCGCCACCGCACCGGCCTTGATGCGCTCGAAGATGGGCTTGAAGCGCTCCAGCAGCATGGCCCGATCCTCGGCCTGATCCTGGTCGTCCGCGCGGGATGGATGCCGGAAGTTGGCGTTCATCGGTCACCGCCAACCCGGGTGAGACGCCCCCAGGTGGTGGCGGGTCGCGGGTTGGCCAAGCTCCGATGGCCATCAGTGCGCGTCCGATGCATGGCACCCCTCATCAAAACCACTAACACAAGACGTGTTTCTCCGCACGCCAAGCTTTTACTCGAAACCTGTCGTTCTTTAGTCAACGGCCCATGTCAACCCCAAACGCCGTTCAACATGCACATTTGACCGTGTATTTCTGAAACTGTCTACTTTCTTAGTGGAATCAGATTGACACGTTTTTGAGCGTACAATAAGCCGCTCGGCAGGACCGAATGCCTCAGGGCGAGATCCCCTCGCTGTTGCTCGCGCCGGTTCTGGAAGGATTGTCTTGTTGCAACCGCCGAGCCCGCGATCCGGACGATGGGCCATCGCAACACATGCCGACAGCCGGTTGCTCCAGTTGGCGCGCAGCGCCCGTAACCGATCCGTTGTGCGCAGGTGCACCTTGCCGATGATCCTCGCCACATGTGGCATGACGGCCAGCTCCATGGCCGCAGCACAGACCAGCCCCCCGGTGGAGACGAGCAATCCGGTTGCGCCGGCGCATCCCGGTTCCCAGACACCTGCAGGGCCGTCGGCGGAAAACGTGACCGTCACCGCTGCACGCCGATCACCCGCCGACTCCGCGCGGGTCGCGCTGGAAAAGGTTCCCGGAGGAACCAGCGTGGTCGACCAGAAGCTGGTCGCCAAGTCTCGGGTGATGACCGACCAGGACGTGCTCGCCTTCCAGCCTGGCGTCTATGCCCAGTCCTCAGGAGGAGCCGACGGTCTAAAGATCTCCATCCGCGGCTCCGGCATCGACGCGGGCACCAACTATTTCCGTCAGGGCATCTACGTCATGTTCGACGGATTGCCAGTGACCGGGCCAGGAGGCACTCCGTACGAGTTGTTCGAGCCGCTGGGCCTCGACTACACGGAGGTGCTGCGGGGAGCGAACGCGTTCGATGCAGGTTCGGTGGACCTTGGCGGTGCGATCAACTACGTGACCAAGACCGGCTACACGGCGCTGCCGCTGCTCGCCCGCTACGAGTTCGGCTCCTTCGGCTACCAGAAGGAGCAGCTCAGCTCCGGCGCGGTGGTCGGCCCCTGGGACTATTACATCAGCTTCACCAACGCCTATCGAAGTGGCTACCAGGATCACACGCGCGCCACCAGCACGGGCGTCGTTGCGAATCTCGGCTACAGGATCAATGCTGACATCGATACCAGGTTCTATTTCCGCTACCGCAACACCGAGAACCTGTATCCGGGCGACCTGACACCCAATCAGATCGCGCAAAATCCCAGGCAGTCGGTTGCCCCGTTCAACATGATCGGCTTCAACGCGACCCGCATCCAGCCTGGAAGCGAATGGCTCGGCAACAAAACCACGATCCATTTCGACGACGAGTCGAAGCTGGTGATCGGGGAAGACTGGCACAACTACCCGATCGACATCCGTGAAGGACCACAGGAAGGCGTCTGGGGATACGACGACTTCACCGAATCCGTCCAGTATACCCGCAACGACCTCATCTTCGGCCGGGAAAGCGACACCGACCTTGGCGTCTTCTCGACCACCCACCTCAACGGCTACCAGAACGTCACCATACGTGTTCCTCAGGATTTCACTCCGGTGCAGCCGTTCGGGGCACTCGTGCAGCGCCAGACCTTTGAAGGCTCGGACAATGATCTGCATCTCAGCAGCAACACCAACATCTGGAAGCGTCTCTGGCTGAACCTCGGCGGGGCGGTGGTCTACGATACGCGCGCCGCGAACGTGTCCATTCCGGTCGCCGACACGCCCACCTACCACCAGGACGCGGCAAACCTGGTGCCTCGTGTCGGCCTGGTCTACGCCTTTACTCCTGACATCAGGGCCTTTGCGAACCTCAGCCGCTCGATCGAACCTCCTAATGACTGGGAGTTCGTGGGCGGCAACGTCGCCACCAGCGGCCCGTTGAATGGTTTTCCGACCTCAGCCATCCGTCTTCGTAACGAGACCGCAACAACCGCCGAGATCGGCACCTCGGGCACGTTCAAGGGCGAGATCTGGTCCGTCGACTACTACCACTCCGCCGTCCACAACGAACTTCTCAGCATCAGCACGTTGCAGACCCAGCTCACCGGCTTTGCGACCTACACGAACGCTTCACCAACGACGCACCAAGGGGTGGAGGCCTCGCTCACATCGGTGCTCTGGGACGCAAGGAAATGGAAGGTCTCGCTTCGCCAGGCCTACACCTTCAGCCAGTTCAACTTCAGCCATGACCCGGTGTTCGGCGGCAACCAGCTGCCCGGCATCCCCAAGAACTTCTATCAGGGAGAGATCCGCGTCGATCTTCGGGATGGCCTTTATGGCTCCTTCAACACGCAGGTGGCGTCCGGCATGCCGGTGGACTACGCCAACTCGGTGTTCTCCAAGGCGTACCAGTTGATCGGCGCGACCCTCGGGTATGATGACGACAAAAACGGACGTCAGGTCTTCCTCACGCTCAACAACCTCGAGAACACGCACTACGCCGCCATTGTTGAACCGACCTATAGCTGCCACGGCGTCTCCAGCTCTTGCGCCTTCCTGCAGCCCGGCGACGGCTTCGGGGTGTTTGCAGGTATTCAGTTCGGCTTCCGGTGAGCGAGCCTGTTCGGTTTCCGGGTCGGGCGGGCACCGTATCGCGCCCGCACGCCGGCCACCACCTCGTCTGCCACACGCCGGAGCTCCTCCCGGCTGCTGCCGTCGCGGGCCTGCACCGACAAGCCCTGCAGCACGACGGCGAGGGTGCCAGCGAGCGCCTCGCCGGCCGACTCGGCCAGCCAACGCGACAGGGCGTGGCCGATGGCATCCCGCATCGATCGGCGCCGCGCCGAAAGGTCGCGTGCCAGCTCGCCATGTTCGGCCGCGCACTGGAGCATCCCGCTCGACACCATGCAGCCGCGCTCGCGCGATGGATCGGTGGTGGCAAGGATCGCCGCATGGAGCAGCCCGGCCACCGCCTGTTCGAGACTGCCGGCCTGCGCCAATCCATCGAGGGTGCCGGACGCGGCCTGGTAACGGTCCAGGGTTTCCCGAAACAGCCCGGCCTTGCTGCCGAATGCTGCGTAGAGGCTGGGCGGCGCGATCCCGATCGCGGCCGTCAGGTCGCTGATCGACACCCCCTCGTAGCCATGGCGCCAGAACAGGCGCATCGCGGTGTCGACCGCCAGGTCCCGGTCAAAGGTCCGCGGGCCGCCACGTCGCGATCGAACCTGCCTGTCCATAGCGACCACTAAAGGCGACCTGGCGGGTCGAGGCAAGCGGCCGCCGCCAGGCCTGCAGCCGCCTCGCTCGCTCAGGCCGCGGAGCGCGGATCTTCCTGGCTGCTGGTTCGGATGGGAGATGAACTCAGCGTGCCCGGAGTTCCTGTTCCGAGGCCCGCGCGGACATGATCTGCTCGACCTCGGCCCGATGCGCGTTGCCCCACGCGCACAGCGGCATGAGCGCTCGCACCAGCGTCGCGCCGAACGGGGTCATGGTGTAGTCCACCATCGGCGGCACCCGCTGATGATCGTGCCGGACCAGCACGCCCGCCGCGGCCAGCTCGCGCAACTGCTGGATCAGCACCTTCTCGCTGATGCCCGTCACCAACCGCCTGAGATCCCCGAACCGCCTCCCGCCAGAGTTGAGGTGGTAGAGGATCAGCGGCTTCCATTTCCCGCCCATCACCGCCAGCGCCACATCGAGGCCGCACACAGGTTCGGTCGTCGTCATCGCCCGAACCTACACTTACCTCGAGGTAGGTTCTACCCTGATCGAGGGTGCTGATCCATATCGCGTCGGTCAGCATGGGAGACGGCGAATGGACAGACTCAGGGGCAAGGTGGCGGTCATCACCGGCGCCAACAGCGGCATCGGGCTGGCGAGTGCGAAGCGCTTCGCCGGCGAGGGCGCGCGCGTGTTCATGACCGGCCGCCGAAAGCCTGAACTCGACGCGGCGGTGGCCGCGGTGGGAGGCGATGCGCGCGGCGTCCAGGGCGACATCGCGAACTTGGCCGATCTCGACCGGCTCTTTGATGTGGTGCGCGAGGAGGCCGGGCTGATCGACGTGCTGTTTGCAAACGCCGGTGGCGGCGCGTTTGCCTCGCTGCCCGAGATCACGGAGGAGCATTACGACCGCACCTTCTCCAGCAACGTCAAGGGCACGCTGTTCACCGTGCAGAAAGCGCTGCCGCTGCTGCGCGACGGTGCGTCGGTGATCCTGACCGGATCGACGGCCGGCAACACCGGGCTGCCATCGTTCAGCGTCTATAGTGCGAGCAAGGCGGCGATCCGCAACTTCGCCCGGGGCTGGACCCGGGAATTGGCGCCACGCCGCATCCGCGTGAATGTGCTGGTGCCGGGCGCGACCTCCACGCCAGGCTTCCATGGTCTTTCAAGCACCGAACAGCAGAACCGGGCGTTCGTGGCCGCTTCGGAAGCGGCGATTCCGCTCGGCCGGATGGGTGATCCGGACGAGATAGCCGCCGCGGCTCTGTTTCTCGCGTCGGACGACAGCAGCTACGTCACCGGCAGCGAACTGTTCGCCGATGGTGGTTCGGCTCAGGTATAGCGAAACCTCCTGAACACATCCGGCAGGCCATCACGCCGCGGGAAGCCTCTCATCATCAAGCGTGGTGTAGGGGCTACACGGGACCACGCCGTTGCTCACGGCTTGCCGGATGAACGATAGGGCAAGGGCGTCCACCTGCGCCGCGGTGCGTGCGATACAGGTTCCCGCCAGATCCGGCTCCAGGGAAGGGTGCCCGGAGATGAACGGGCATCTCTTGATCAGCATGATATAACGCATGCCACCAGTAATGTTAAAAGTAGCGGATCTCAAAAAGTACCATTCGCCATGAAATTGATACACCGAAACCTCTGCGAACTAAGTCAACAACCCTCCACCACAGTCTAGGCAGCCAACTCTTGGAGTGGCGACAACTCAGCGCGATCAGCAATCAAATAAATATCAGCTATTTCTTTATTGGTTCGTTCGTATGTTGATCGGCGGCAAGCCGGTCCGCGTCGCGGCGCGGCCGGTCGTTGCTGATCAGATCTTGACGCGGCGGCACCCGGCCGTCAGTGGCGTGGCATGGAAGATCCATCCGGGAGGCAGGGTCATCGACCTGGTGATCTGGCGGCGACGCAGGGCCCCCAACGCGGAAGGTCGCGCGCGAAGGAGGTCGCGCACCGCGTCATGCGTTTTACCGGGCACCCGAGACGCGCCCGTAACGTTTGCCGAGTTTGGCCGGCAGCCGACGCAGAGTGTCGCGGCCGGCGACGAGTTCGCCGAAGTCACGTCATCCAGTTCGCCGCTGCCGGGCCGGCCACAACCGCGATCCAAAAGGGCCGGCGCGTCAGAACAGCGCCTCACCGACGAACCCGCCTTCGGACGCGCCGGGCGCGACCGCAAACAGGCCGCCGCCGGTATGGGTGGTGTACTGGTTCAGCGCATCGAGCTTCGACATCTGCTCGAACATCCGGATGAAGCTGGTGCGCGGGTCGCGCTGGTAGCAGATGAACAGCAGGCCCGCATCGTATTCCAGCCCCTGGTGCCAGGGCGGCCAGCGCTCGGCGATCAGGTTCATGCCGTCATTATAGGAGTAAGCGCGGCGCAGCATCTGCGCGCCGCCGTTGCTGGCGGCCGCCGCCAGCCGCACATGCGCGTTCTGGGCGATCAGCGGGTTGCCGTCGGCATCCGCCGCGTCCAGGTCGATCGGGTCAAACTCGTGCTTGCCGCCGATCGGCGCACCTGAATATTTCTGCCGGCCCATGGTTTCTTCCTGGAACGACACCTCGGTGGCGTCCCAGTGCTCCAGCGCCATGCGGATGCGGCGCACCACCAGGTAGCTGCCGCCGCGCATCCAGGCCGGACCCTCGTCCGCTACCCACACCACCTCTTCGAGGCTTGCCGGATCGGAGCGGGTGACCCCCCGTGCCGTCTCGCTCGGCGGCCGGGAGAGCGGGTTCTGGGTGCCGTCGCGGAACCCCATCAGGTTGCGCGAGGTGCCCACCGAAGCGGCGTTGGCGCTGAACCCGGCCTGCACCCAGCGCAGCCGGGCCGCGCCCCTGGCCAGCCGGGCAAGCTGGCGCACCGCGTGGAACGCCACCTGCGGATCGTCGGCGCAGGCCTGGATCGACAGGTCGCCGCCGGTGCGGGCCGGCTCCAGCTGGTCGCCGTTGAATTTCGGCAGCTCGACCAGCGCCTCGGGACGCTTGGCGCGCAGGCCAAAGCGATCCTTTCCTGCCTGCTCGAACAGTCCGCTGCCGAAGCCGAAGGTGAGGGTGAGCCGGGCGGCGCCCAGGCCCATCG
>CAXUNX010000094.1:8971-12533 GCA_964252545.1 uncultured Acetobacteraceae bacterium
GGTGCCGTTGGCGATGCCGCCATCCAGCAGGGTCACGGTATCGCCCGCCGTTCCGGTGCCGGTGATCGACGGCCTGGTGTTGTTGGTGATGTCGTCCAGCAGCACGCCGCTGTCGCTCGCCGGCGCATCCGGCGACCCGCCCAGCGGCATCGCGGTCTCGCCGCGCGCCATTCGTGCCGCAGCCGCACTCCAGACCTGCATCAGCCGCACCACCTCGCCGGGCTTGTCGGTGAGGAGGTCGAGTGCCGCGAAATAGGTATGGTTCTGCCGCGCGGTGACGATGCCGCCCTGGTTGGGCCCGTAGAACGGCTCCTGCAGCGTCCGGCCGGCGGTGCGGCCCAAGGTGCTGTGGGCCGCAGCACCGCCGTCTGCGGCATTGTCAACGGGCTCGCCCGATCCGGCCGCCCGGGCAGTGCCCAGCGCCGCGACCAGGCCGCCGGCCGCACCCAGAAAACCCCGCCGGGACGCGAAGGGACAACCGCTCATCTCAGCCTCGATGCGCCAGCAGCAGGGCGTTGATCTCGTCTTCCACGTAGTAGAAGCCGTCGCCCGCCGGGGTCATCGCGATGCCGAACAGGTCACCGGAACCCGGCGGCGTCTGCGCCTTGTTGGGATCGATCCATTGCGCATAAAGCTGATGTCCATTGGCCGGGTCGATCTCCACCACCTGTCCGTTCAGGCCGTTCACCGTCAGCAGGTGACCGTTCGGCGCCATGGCGAGCGCCAGCGGCCGACGCAGGAAGCCATCCTTGCTGACCACCCGCCCGGTGCCGGCGCTGCTGCTCCGGGTAAGCGCCTGGTCGATGGCGACCACGCTGTTGGCGAGCGCGTCCGAAACGTAGAGCGTGCCGTTGGTGCCCAGTGCCAGCCCGGTCGGGCCGATCACGAACACATCCTTGTCCGCCTGCTCGCCGAAGCCGTCGGCGATCACCGTCTCGCTGCTGATGCGCGGTATCTGGCCGGGGGCGACGGCGAGTTCAAGCCTCAGAACCGTGGCCTTTCTGACCATGCCCTGCCCGGGAGCGTTGACGCCGAAGCCGGTGTTGCTGACAAACAACGTGGCGGAGCTGCCGCGATCCACCACCGCCATGTTGCCCCAGGGCCCGTTGATGTTGGGGCCCGCCAGCGTGGCGGCGAGCTTGCCCTGCGGATCCAGCACCATCAGGCAGCCCGCACCCTTGGTCGCGGTGGTGCCGTCCTGGCTTGGCAGGCTGCCGACGATGATCCAGCCGGAGCGCAGCATGGTCATCGCCGTGGTCAGGCCGATGCCGCCCGGGCATTGGGGCAGATGGCGGGGGAGCGCCGCGAACTGGCTGAGCTGCCGGGTGGCCGGGTTAAAGTCGACGATGGTGGTGCCGAGACCCTGCAGGTTGCCGCTATTGTTGAAATTGGTGACCAGCACGTCACCCTGCCGCACCTTGCCGGCGGACACCGGCGCCACCACCACCGCATAGGGATTCTGGTCGCCGTTTGCGGGAACCGTGGAGGTCAGCATGGTATGGCGACGCACGGTCTCCAGAAAGCCGCGCGGATCAACCGCCGCGGCACTCGCCAGGGGTGCCGACAGCGCCGCAAGGCAGCCGAGCACGCCCAGGGAGCGTACGAGGCCGTTGCTGGCAGGAGTTGCATCGGACCGGGTCAAGGCAGCCATCGCCCCGCGAGCAGGTGGAAGGGGGAACCACGATTCTCTTTTTCGAGGCGTGGTGATAGCGCGAATGAATCGCATTTGAAAGCCCTTCACTGCGGCCTCGCCCGTTCAGACGCGGCTCGGGAGGATCAGAAGGTGATGCCGGTGCGGATGCCGAACACAGCCTCGTTGCCCACGCGCTGACCCGGTTCGAGCGGGTTCGACACCCCGCCGCTGGGCGTGAACACGTACTGGAAGTCGGGCTGCACGGCGAGCCAGGGTGCCAGCTGCGCCTGGTAGGTGAGCTCGATGAAGGTTTCGCTGGAGCGGACCGGAGCCGGCCCGCTGAACGTCACCTGATCGGCGTCGAGCTCGGTGGCGCGCGGACTGATCTTGGCGACCCCGGCGCCGACGCCGAGCGTGTCGGAGTCTCGGTCCGGCAGGGGCGACTTCAGCGTGATCCCGGTGTTGATGCTGAAATCGGCGAGGTTGCGGTCGCCCGGGGCACCCATGATGCGGGCGAACACGCTCACCGCCCGCGCCGACTGCGGCCCCGCACGCCACAGCATCTGGTCGAACACGCCGTAGAGGCTCCAGTCGCCGCGGCGCATCCGCGGATTGCCGTTGCTGTTCGGGTCCGCCAGCGACAAGCCGTCGGTGTCGAAACGCTGGTCGGGAAAGGCGCCGCTGTCATACCAGCCGCCCAGCTTGTAGACGCCCGGCAACCCGCCGCCGCCGCCGCCATAATCCATCGATCCCAGCGCCGGCTGGTTGGTCGCAAGCTGGATCTCCGCGATGACCAGCGCCCCGGTCATGAGGTTGAACGCCGTCCCGGACTGTTCGGCGCCCCGGGTCTGCGCGTCGTCGCTGAAGCTGCCTCCGGACGGATTGTCGTCGAACACCCCGGCTAGGAAGGTGACGTTGTTCACCGGCTGCGTCCGCAGCCGCACGCCGAGCGACGAAAGCGGATAGGCGGGTCCGCCGGCATACAGGTCCACCGAGGGGATCAGCGGCCAGCCCATCATGGTGTTGATGAACAGGCCGGACCCGGCGCTGCCATAGAACTCCTGGTCCAGGCTCTGCTGGCCGATCTTGATGTCCAGCTTGCCGTCGAGCAGCACCTGCTGGTACCAGAGCTCCCACAGCCGGGTGGCGCGCTGGGCCTCAATGCCGCTCGCGGTCTGCAGCGAATCCAGATTGTCGCTGCTGAGATTGCGGCCATGGATCTGCAGCGCGCTGATGTTGAAGGTGCCGCCCGGCCAGCCGAACGCCGTGCCGGTATCCAGCCCCAGGCTCATCTGGGTCAGCCCGTCATAGTCGGCACCCTGGTGGATGCCGCCGCTGATGTTCCCGAACACCTCGCTGGTTTCCAGCAGCCCGACCGTGATGCCGGCCTGGCCGAGTGCCGGGCGAAGGCCCCACATGCTGCCGAGCAGGGTGCTGCGGGACGAGGCGAACAGCTGCGTGGTGAAGCCGGGGTCGCCCGGGGACGGGTTCCCGCTTGCCGTGCCGCTCCCGCCGTTGCCGCCGCCGCTGCTACCCGAACCCGGGGAAGGGTTCTGCTGGCTGCTCGCCCCGGCCAGCCCTTGCGACTGCGCGGGCGACGCTCCCGACGATCCTGCCGCGGATTGTGCCCGCGCCAGGGTCGCCGCATGGCCGGCGCACCCGAGGGCGAGCAGGCAGGCCGCCGGCAGGCGTTGTGGGAAGCGTGCGTTCGAGGGCATCTCAGGATCTGACGATCATGGTTCAAGCACCAACCGAGTTGTTCATGATAATCATTCTCAACTAGCTGGAGGCAAGAAGCGCGTCAACCCGGATGCCCGAGTCGGGGCTGCTGCGCCGGGAACGCCACCACCGTGCCCTCAACCAGCAGACGCACATGCTCGCCCGGGACCGGCGACAGGTGCCCGGCCACCCGCGCCGACAGCACGACGC
>CAXUNX010000095.1:0-12342 GCA_964252545.1 uncultured Acetobacteraceae bacterium
GCGCCCGTGTGGTGCGGTTGTCGCCAACCGCCGCCGACCGGGCGGCGCTGCTGGAGGCGGCGACCGACCATGCGCTGGTGCCCGGGGTACAGCAGGCGGGCGTGCAGCAGGCGGGCGTGCAGCAGGTGGGGGCCACACAGGCTGTTGCGACGGATGCCGGTTGACCTTGCCTGCCGGCCGCTGTTGATCTTCCCGGATGTCCCGTCTCGACCACAGCCTGCCGTTCCTGCCGGTGCGCATCGCGCTGCTGACGGTCTCGGACACCCGCGAGGCCGCGAACGACACCTCTGGCGACATCCTCGCCGCCCGGATCGAGGCGGCGGGCCATGTGCTCGCCGACCGCGCCATCGCGCGCGACGACGCCGAGGCGATCAGCGCCAGGCTGCGCGGCTGGATCGCCGATCCCGCGATCGACGTGGTGATCAGCACCGGCGGCACCGGGGTCACCGGACGCGACGTGACGCCCGAAGCCTATGACCGCGTGGTCGAGAAGCGGATCGAGGGGTTCGGCGAGCTGTTCCGCATGCTGTCCTACCAGAAGATCGGCACCTCGACGATCCAGTCGCGCGCGATCGCCGGGGTCGCGAACGGCACCTACCTGTTCGCGCTGCCCGGCAGCACGGGGGCGGTGCGCGACGGCTGGGACGACATCCTGGTGTGGCAGCTCGACAGCCGCCATTCGCCCTGCAACTTCGTGGAACTGATGCCCAGGCTCAAGGAGCATAAAGGGTGAGGCCGGTGGCGGAACCGGCAGCCGCGGGCGCCGGCCGGGTTCTGGCTCCGCATCGCCGGCCAGCCCGCTAGCCATGCCGCTGCCGAGGCGCAGCGCGCTCGGTTTTGCGGCCTGCACGCTGCTGTGCCGCTCCGTGCCCGCGCGCCCAAGCGAGGCGTCGCTTCCCGCGCAGGCGCAAGAGGCATCACTACCCGCGCAGGCGCGCGAGGCTTCCCTGGACGTGACCATGATCGGCGACTGGGGCCGGGAAGGTCACGACGAGCAGCGCGCGGTGGCCGCCGCGATGGGCCGGTGGGCGGGCGGGCGCGACACCGCCTGGACCCTGTCGCTGGGCGACAATTTCTATGAGGACGGGGTCAGCGGCGTCGACGACCCGCAATGGCAGGACTCGTTCGAGCGGATCTATGACGCGCCGGCGCTGCGCCGGCGCCGTTGGTGGAGCATCCTCGGCAACCACGACTACCGCGGCAGCGTGCAGGCGCAGCTGGAATATGGCGCGGCGCGCGACCGGCGGTGGAGCATGCCGGCGCGATATTATTCGCGCCGCGAGCGGCTGGCCTGCGGCACCCGTTGCGACCTGTTCCACCTCGACACGAACCCGTTCCTCCATCGCTACCGGGGCAGCAAGGTCCGGATCGACGGCCAGGATGCAGGGCGGCAGCTCGCCTGGCTGGAGCAGGCGCTCGGGCAGTCCGATGCCGACTGGAAGATCGTGATCGGGCACCATCCGATCCATACCGCGGACGGCGCTCCCACCGAGGAGCCGGAGCTGATCGCGGCGGTGCAGCCGCTGCTCGAGCGGCACCGGGTGCGCATCTACATCAACGGCCACATCCACAATCTGCAGCATGTGCGCGCAGGCGGCGTCAACTTCATCACCAACGGCGCCGGCTCCAGGTTGTCGCGGACCTATCCGGCGCAGGCGGGCGGCTGGTCGAGCGCGCAACACGGCTTCATGGCGGTCTCGGTTTCGCGTTCGAGTTTCGATTTCCGCTTCATCGGCACGCGCGGCGAGACGTTGTATCAGGCGGCTCTCGACCGCACCGGGTGAGCTTGTATGCTGGCCGCGAACCGAGAAGGGGAAGTGGCATGGTGTTGAAGTGCTGGCGCCGGATTCTGCTGGCGACGATCGTGGCCTGGTCGGCGCCTCCGGTCGCGGCGGGCATGCTGGTGTCGCCTGCGGCCGCACAAAGCAGTGCCGCCACCAGCCGCCCGATGAAGCTGCTGAGGCTGGGCTTCGCCGGCAACAAGCAGGTTCCGACCGCGGCGATCAAGCAGGCGATGACGGTGCAGGTCGGACAAACCGTCACCAGATCCGACCTGGCGGCGAATTTCGATGCGCTGGTGGATGTCTACCGCAAGGCCAACGTCGGCGCCGGCTTCAAGCAGAGGCTGACCATCCCGCGCCCTGGGCAGGTGCTGGTTGAGTACATGATTTCGGAACAGGCGCCGCAGGCAGCCCCCGCGCCCGCTGCACTTCGTGTCGACAAGGTGACGTTCGAGGGCAACAAGAAGATCGGTTCCGAGGCGATCGCCTCGGCGATCACGCTGAAGCCCGGAGACGTGGTGGACAACAGCAAGGTGAGCCAGAACCTGCAGGCGATCGTGGCTTTGTACAAGAAGGCCAACATCGGTGCCACGGTGACGCCGAGTGCGAGCTACCCGCAGCCGGACCACGCCGTGATCGACTACCGGATCACCGAGGGCCGTTCGGGCTGACAGCTCCCGCTTCAATCAACAACAGGTTGGTTAACGGCCCGTATTCGATGCGACATGTTAACCAAAACGATGGTCACTATCGTTATTGGATCGTTAGTTCATTGTGATGGATAGCCGGATGTTGTTAGTTCTTGTTAGGAGATGATCTTAATACGGTGAAGTTTCCGTGTAAGCGAGGGTTTCTAGTTGCAGTGCAGCAGAGCCATCCGTTAGCCGTGCTCCCAGGACCAGACAGTTCAGCCTCCCGATCCTTGCGGTTTCGGTCCTCGGCAGAAATGTTTCACATCACGCTGACACGGAGACTGACATGGCGGTTGTAACAGTGGTTGGCGCATCCGGTACGCACGTCGCCGTATCGATCAACGGCGCCGCAGCGCTTTCGCTGGCGAAGACCTATGCGGCCGTGGTGAACGGCGAAGCATCGAGCGGCACGTTGTTCGCGCAGAACGTGTCCCCCGGCTTCACCTCCGCAACCGTGCCTTCCGGCAGCGTCGGCGAGGCGGTCATCAACAGCGCCGGATTCTACAGCATCAGCGGCTTCAGCAACATCACCGACGCCGCCCAGGGCCCGGTCGCCCTGGTCGAGGCGGGGGTCGCCTCCTCCGTCAGCATCCTGGCCGGCACCGGCGGCACCATCCTGGTGGGCGGCTCCGGCGGCGGCGAGTTCGTGGCCGGCGGCGGCAACAACCTGTTCACCAGCCTTCCCACCAACAGCGGCAACTACACCCTGGCGTTCGGCAACGGCAGCGACACGATCTTCGCGCTGAGCGGCAACGACGTCATCACCAACGGCACCGGCCACAGCTCGATGTTGCTCGGCTCAGGCAACAACCTGGTCACGTCGAACGGCAGCGATACGATCCTCGCCGGAACCGGCCGCGACACCATCACCCTGAACGGCTCGGGCAGCACGGTGCTCGGCTCCACCACGGGATTGCTGGTCGACCTGGTCGGCACCGACGAATCGGTGGCGGGCGGCACCGGTGCCGATACCTTCCTGTCGGCCAGCGGCAACAGCACCCTGACCGGCGGCGGCGGCCAGCAGAACTTCTTCGAGTTCACCAAGTCGGCGCAGGGCGGCAACTTCACCATCACCGATTTCGGCAGCGCCGCGGGCAACCTGGTGGGCCTGTTCGGGTTCGGCGCGAACGAGGTGGCGACGGCGCTCGCCACCGCCAAGGATGTCGCGGGCGGTTCGGTCATCCAGTTGTCTGACAACACCACCCTGACCTTCACCAACCTGTCCGCGGAATATCTCCAGAACAACGCCAACAAGTTCGTCGGGAACTGATCTGAGGCCGAGCCTGGATCGTGCCCCGCGTGGGGCACGATCCGTGCCGGTGACCTAGACCGACGCGCCGGCCGTTCCGGTCAGCGCATCAAACAAGGCCTGTCCGTTCGGACGGCCGAGCCCGGTGCAGGCGTTCCAGCCGGGACCCGCGTCATAGCCGATGCTGGAACCTTGCGGCTTGTTGTTGCCCTGGGTGATCTGCGTGGTCAGCGCGCTGTTGCTTGCTGCGGCCGGATAGAGGGCGTTGGGCAGGAAGCCCAGCGGCTGCGTCGCCTTTTCGTTGATCAGCGCGGTCAATCCCGCCCATAGCGGCGCCACCGCGCTGGTGCCGCCCACGATCTCGGTCTGCCCGTCCACCACCACCACGTAGCCGCTGGCCGGCGCCGCGTTGCCGGCGACGTCGGGCACGCCGCGCCCCTTGCGGCCGGCATTGTTGCTGGGAGGCAGGTCGACATGGGCCTGGAACGCAGGCACCGGGAACAGGTCGCTGATGCCGCCGCCGCCGCCGCTGGTGGCGTCGTTCCACACCACCTCCTGCGTGATCTTGCCGGCGTCAACCGTGATGTGGGTGCCGCCACAGCCGGTCGCGTAGGGCGAGGAGGCCGGGAAATCGACGTGCGCGTGGCCGTCGCTGACCCCGTCGGTGGCGAGGTTGTCGCCAGAGGCGACATAAACCGACAGGCCGAGCGAGGCTGCGTCCTGAAGCACCGAGTTCATGGTGGTGACCGACTGCCCGGTCCATTGCGACTCGGCACTGCCCCAGGAGATCGAGATCACCGAAGGCTTGTTGGTGGTGTCGTGGGCCGCCTGCGAGATCGCGTCGGCGAAGCCGGCATCGGTGTTGGGCGCGAAATACACCGCGATCTCTGCTCCGGGCGCCACCCCGCCCGCCACCTGGATGTCGAGCGCCACCTCGCCGTCGGCGTCCGAGCCGGACTGGTCGTTGGTGCCGCCATCCACCGACACCGCCACCACGCGCGGCGCCTTCAGCTTCATGGCCTTGAACGCCTTGGTGATGTCCTTGGTCTTGAAGCCGCCGCCGAGCTCGATCAGGGCGATGGTGACGCCCGCACCGGTCACTCCGGTGGGGAAATCATAGAGTTGGCCAAGCTGGTTCGGCTCGACGCTGGCGGGCTGCGCCAGCTTGGGCCGGACGATCCGGGTATGGGCGACCGGGCGGGCGTCGAGGCCGAGCACCGACTCGATCACCGCATGCAGCGTGTGCGGCACCGTCAGGGTGCCGCTGCGGGCACGGAAGCTGCGGCCGCCCTGCTCGTACATGTCGAGCTTGGTGGTGAACGCAGCGCTCATGTCCTCTGCGGCGCCGGCGGCGCGGATCAGCCGGCGGCCGGGATCGATCCCCATCACCGTCAGGCCGTGCGCGGACAGGAACTCCTCGACGCGTCGGAAATCGGCGGCGTGCACGGTCGCGCGCTCGCGTGCCAGGGTGCTGCGGCGTTGTTCGATGCTGCCGCCGAGCGAGGCGGCGCGCGCGTGCTGCGGCTTGAGGTAGATGCTGATCTCGACGCGCTGCTCCTTCGGCACGGCGCCGACCTGGCGTGCCTGCGCCGGCGCTTCCCGATGGCTGCCGGCGATCTCGGTGCGCGCGATGTCTGGCTCGGTCATGGCTATGCTCCAGTTCGGGTGTGTTGGCCCTCCGAAAGCTTGGCCTGACCCAAAGGGCGCCCGCAACCCGGCAGCCGCAATCCGGCGCCGCCATCGCGCGCGGCGATGCGGTGCAGCCTTCTCAAGGCAGGAATGCTCCGATACATGCTGACGGGCGCGCGCGCAGCAGAGCCGAGCTTGCCGGACCGGCGTGAGCGACGAAAGGCAGGCATGAAGCTTCTGACCCTGATTGGCGGTGTGTCCGGCGCCGCCCTCGCCGTCTGGCTGCTGCACCGCTTCGGGCTTGGAAACGTGCTGGCCCTGCTGCACCAGGCGGGGTGGGGATTGCTGCTGGTGATCGGCTTCCACCTGGTGCAGGTGGTGTTCTCGGGTGCCGCATGGCGGGCGATCGCCGGCCGCGGGGCGCCGTCGCTTGCGCAGTTCGTGCTGCTGCGCTGGGTGCGCGAGGCGGTCAACAATCTGCTGCCGGTGGCGCAGATCGGCGGCGAACTGGTTTGCACCCGTCTGCTCCGGCGGCGCGGCATGAGCCTGACGCGTGCCGCCGCCTGCACCGTCTGCGACCTGACCGCCGAGACGGTGACGCAGATCCTGTTCACGCTCACCGGCCTGCTCGCCCTGCTCGGGTTGCTGGGCCGCAGCCGGGTGACCGACGAGGTGCTGGGCGGCCTCGGCGTCGCCTGTATCGGCGCGGTGGTTCTGGTTGGCGGCCAGTGGTTCGGCCTCGCCTCGCTGCTGGAGCGCGGGCTCGCGGGTCTGGCCGCGCGGTTCGGCTGGCAGGGGATGGGTGAGATCGGCGGCCTGCAGGATGCCATTATCGGGCTGTACCGCTCGCCGCGCGGGGTGACGCTGGCGCTGCTGTACCAGATGATCGCCTGGCTGCTCGGATCCGTCGAGATCTGCGTGGCCCTGCACGTGCTCGGCCACGATGTGGGTCTGGCGCAGGGGCTGGTGATCGAGAGCCTCAGCCAGGCCGTCAAGGCCGCGGGCTTTGCGGTTCCGGCATCGCTCGGAGTGTCGGAAGGCGGCTTCATCATGGTGGGGGCGCTGTTCGGGCTGTCGCCGCAGATCTCCATTGCCCTTGCCCTGGTCAAGCGGCTGCGCGAGATCGCGCTCGGCCTGCCGGCGCTGGCCAGCTGGCAGTGGCTGGAGCGCCGGCCTTTGCCGCAACCGGCGCTGGTGAAACCGGCCCTGGCAAAACCGACCCTGGCGGATCCGCATGGCGGCGGCGCGCTCGAGTTCGGGGACGCCTCTTGAACGAGCTCCACCCGGCGGTTGACGCCGGTCGCTGTTCTGCTTCGGTTCGGCGATGACCGCGCCGATCATGCCGGGCTTCCCGCGCGCGCCAGCACGTTGTCGGATCCGTCGGTGTCGCGCAGCGACGCTGTCCGGGTTCATGATCTAGGAGAGGCGGATGCTAGCCGGGCCCCTGGGGCGGCTGGTCGCGTTCTGCGCGCGCCGCCCATGGCTGATCATCGCACTCGCCGGCCTGCTCGCAGCCGGCGCGCTGCTGGCGACCCGGACGCGCCTGGGCGTCAGCACGGACACCGGCCAGCTGTTTTCCGCCTCGTTGCCGTGGAAGAGGCGGGCCAACATGCTGCAGCGGGAGTTCCCGCAGGGCGATGATCTGCTGGTTGCGGTGATCGGCGGCAACGTCCCGGAGGAGGCGCAGGAGACCGCCCGCGCGCTGGCCGCGGCACTGGCGCCACAGCGCGCACTCTTCACCTACGTCCGGGTGCCGGACGCCGATCCCTACCTGCTGCGCAACGGCCTGCTGTTTCTTGATCCGGCGGCGCTGCAGACGCTGCTCGACCGGACCATCGACGCGCAGCCCTTCCTGGGCCAGCTCGCCTCGGATCCCTCGTCCAGGGGCCTGTTCGGGGCACTCGGGCTGATCGGCGAGGGGGTTGCCAGGAATCAGGCCAACCTTGCCTCGTTCGAGGCGCCGCTGCGCGGCTTCGCCGCCAATCTTTCGCAGGCGGCGAACGGCCACCCGACCCCGCTCTCGTGGCAGAGATTGCTGGGGGGCGGGCTGCTGAAGCAGGGCGGCCACTACCAGTTCGTGATCACCCAGCCGAAGCTGGATTACGGGTCGTTCGCGCCCGGCGGCGCTGCGACCGACGCCATGAAGCGGGCGATCGCGGCACTTCCGGACGTGAAGGCGGGCGAGGCGCAGGTCTATATCACCGGCCAGGTGGCGCTGGACGACGAGGAGTTCGCGACCGTCGCCGAGGGGGCGGTGCGCGAGCTGGTCGGATCGCTGGTGCTGGTGACCCTGTGGCTGTTCCTGGCGGTGCGGAGCTGGCGCATCATCCTGCCGATCGTCGCCGTGCTGCTGCTTGGCCTGCTGCTCACCACCGGGTTCGCAGCACTCGCGGTCGGCACGCTCAACCTGGTCTCGGTGGCGTTCGCGGTGCTGTTTGTCGGCATCGCGGTGGATTTCACCATCCAGTTCTCGGTGCGCTTCCGCGCCCAGCGCGACTCCGCGGGCCGGCCGTTGCCGGTGCAGGCGGCGCTTGCCGCGACCGGACGCGAGACCGGCGTGCAGATCCTGATCGCAGCCCTCGCCACCGCGGCCGGCTTCCTGGCCTTCACCCCCACCGCCTTCAAGGGGGTAGCCCAGCTCGGCCTGATCGCCGGCATCGGCATGCTGATCGCGTTCACCTGCTCGATGACGGTGCTGCCGGCGCTGCTCAGCCTGTTTGGGTTCCGCTCGCCAGGGCGCGACGAGGGTTTTACCCGCGCGCGCGCCGCCGACCTGATGATCCGCCGTTATCGCCGGCCGCTGGTCGCGGCTTTCACGCTGCTGGGCGTGCTGGGCGCGGCGATGCTGCCGATGCTCAAGTTCGACGGCGACCCGCTGCACACCAAGAACCCGCGGTCACCGGCGATGGTGGCGCTGCACCTGCTGATGGCCAACCCGCTGACCAGCCCCTACAGCGCCGAGATGCTGGTGGCGAACCTCGATCAGGCGCGGGCGCTGAGCCAGCGGCTGCGGAAGCTGCCGCTGGTGCACGACGTGATGACGCTCGAGAGCTTCGTTCCGGCCGACCAGGCGGTCAAGCTGCCGATGATCCAGGATGCGGCCTCGCTCCTGCTGCCCTCGATGGTCCCCACGGCGGTGCCGCCGCATCCGGACGCGGCGGCGATCCGCGCTGCGGCGATCCGCACGGTGGCGCAGCTTTCCCCGGTGCTGCCCAAGCTCAAACCGGACGACCCGCTGCGGGTGATCGTCGACGCCTTGCGGCGGCTTGCGGCCGGGCCGGATGCCGGGCTGCTCGCCGCCGACGCGGCCCTGGTGCGCTTCCTGCCGGCGCAGCTCGATCAGCTTCGCATCCTGCTGCAGGCGGGTCCGGTCAGCGTGCGCGACATTCCGCCCGCCATCGCCCGCGACTGGATCCTTCCGGACGGGCGGGCGCACATGGAGGTGCATATCAAGGGCGGCGCCTCGGACAGCCATACCCTGCACAAGTTCCTGAAGGAGGTGCGCAGCGTTTGGCCGGATGTCGGCGGCTCCGTGGTGACCATCGTCGAGAGCGCCAACACCATCGTCTCCGCCTTCAAGACGGCAGCGCTGTCGGCGCTGGCGATGATCGCGCTGATCCTGCTTGCGACGCTGCGGCGGCTGCGCGACATGGCGCTGGTGCTGGCGCCGCTGCTGCTTTCGGCGATGCTGACGGTGCTGCTTTGCGTGGTGCTCCGGCAGTCGCTGAATTTCGCCAACATCATCGCGTTGCCGTTGCTGCTGGGCGTGGGCGTCAGCTTCAACATCTATTTCGTGATGAACTGGCGCGAGGGACTGCGCAATCCGCTCGCCTCTCCCACCGCCAAGGCGATCCTGTTTTCCGCGCTGACCACCGGCACCGCCTTCGGGTCGCTGGCACTTTCCCATCATCCCGGCACCGCGAGCATGGGCCGCCTGCTGCTGATGAGCCTCGCCTGCACGCTGCTTGCCACGCTGATGTTCGAGCCGGCGCTGTTGCCGCGCCGCAAGCAGGACCCGAGCTGACGCCGGTTCAGCCGCCGTTCTTCCCGGGATCGAGGTAGGCTCGCCGTGCTCAACCGTTCGGTGCGAACATGCGCAGTCCGGCGGCGCGCTTTCCAACCGGACCCGATGGCGGTTTCCGGTCGCGGCTCGGGATCAAGCAGGAACCAGCGGTGGTTGATTGGGACGATGTCCGCTTTTTTCTCGCCGTCGCGCGTGGCGGCTCGGTCCGGGCCGCCGCCGAGCGCCTCAGGGTGAACCATTCCACCGTGCTGCGGCGCATCGCCCAGCTGGAGCAGCGCCTCGGGGCGCGGATGTTCGAGAGATTGCCGGCGGGCTACAAGCTGACCGGGGCGGGCGCCGAGATCCAGCATCTCGCGGAGCAGATGGAGAGCGCCTCCAACCAGCTGGAAGCCCGTGTCGCGGGCCGCGACCAGGACGTGCGCGGATCGTTGCGGGTGACGCTGCCGCCGCCGCTGGCCGCACACCTGCTCATGCCGGACCTGGTGGAGTTCGCGCGGCTGCATCCCGAGATCGAGATGGAGGTGCTGCCTTCCGACGAGCTCGTGGACCTCACCAACCGTCAGGCCGATGTGGCCATCCGCGTGGTCTATCAGCGCAGCACCCTGCCGCAGAACCTGCACGGCCTGAAGGGGCCGGAGGTGTTCGGCGGCACCTATCTTTCGCGCGAGCTTCTCGCCGCGTGGCGGGCCGGCACGGCCGGGCGCATCCGCTGGATCGTGCAGGACCCTCGCGGCGGCGGCCTCCCCGACGTGGCACGCGCCGGCGAGCTGCCCGCAGCCGGGGTGCCGTTCAGGACCAGCGATACCGGGGGGCAGGTGATCGCGCTGAGGCAGTCGCTCGGGATGGCGATGCTGCCTTGCTTCGTGGGCGACCGCGACCCGTCGCTGGTCCGGGCGCCGGGCGCCGGCCTCGTCTTGTACGGCACGCTGTGGCTGCTGACGCTTGGAGAAACCCGCAACACGACGCGCGTGCGGCTCTTCACCGCGTTCGTGGCGCGCAGGCTTTCCGCCTCTGCGCCGCTGTTTGCCGGGCTGCACCCGTCCGGCGACTAGGTGTGTCGTCGCGGGACGGGGTGACGCGGATGCCGGGGGTCGTTCTGAACAAAGGGCATGCCAGCTGCCGCCGGCCCGGAGATCCGGTGTTGAGGATCAGGCGGGTGGAGGAACATTCTGGATCGGTCGAAGCGATGCTCTCGTTCTGCTGGACAGCGCATCTGCTTTGCACCACTCGGTAGTCCGAATGCCATACGCGCCTGCATAGCGTGGCCATCTCACGGAAGCGGCACAGCACTCATGGACACGCAGCATCTTCTGGATCCCTCGGCGCAGGATTTTGTCCGGACGTTCCCCTCATTCGATCCGGCAAACCAATCTCTTGCCGACTACCGGCGCATCGTCGCCGACACGTATTCTCGACGAACGCTTCCGAGACCCCTGAACTATGAGGAGCGCCGGATCCCCGGGCGTGACGGTGCTCCGGAAGTCCGGATCTTGCTCTACCGGCCGGAAACGGTGACGCCGGGCATGCCGGCCGTGATTCATCTGCATGGCGGCGGCTTCTTTTCCGGCACGGCTGAGATGGTGGGCTCGGAGAGCCGGTCGATCTGCGACAAACACGCTGCGATCGTCATCGCGGTAGATTATCGCCTCGCCCCGGAGCACCCGTTTCCGGAACCTATTGAAGATTGCTATGCAGCGCTCGACTGGTTGTTCATCCACGCCAAGGAGCTGGGCGTCGACCCAGCGCGCATCACGGTCATGGGCGGCAGCGCGGGTGGCGGCCTTGCGGCAGCGCTGGCGCTGCTCGCGCGTGATCGCGCGGAGCACAAGCTGCGGGCCCAGTTGCTGATCTACCCGATGCTCGATCCGAGAACCGGAACGCCCGAAGCACCGATCAACAACGCTGCCACCGGGCAGTTCGTTTGGACCCGGGAAACGAACCGGTATGGTTGGGAGCAACTGCGGCCCACCGGGACCATTGCATCTGAAGCGATCGGTTATTATGCCCCCGCCCTGGCGGAAAACCTGTCCGGCTTACCAGACACGTTCATCGCCGTAGGTGCGCTTGATCTCCTGCTTGAAGAAAGCGTCGCCTATGCGTTGCGGCTTACCCGCGCCGCCGTGTCGGTTGAAGCACATATCTATCCCGGCGCTCCACATGGCTTCCGATCGATGAAAGGTCGCGTCGGGGAGCAACTCGCATCGGATCTAGATCGAGCTCTGCATCGTTTCCTGGCCGTCCCGGCATGATGAGAGATGTTCAGCCCGCGCGAGCTTCCACCATGAACTGCGTCGAGCGGGCGGTCGCAGCCGAGGCTGGCACGATTGCCGCCGGACGGCATCGCGCGACGTGTTCCCGCCCCCTGCACGATGCCGCCTGACGGATCAGGACGATGAAGCTGTCCGGGCGACCGTAGCAGCCCTCGTGAGGCAGGCGCTCGAACGCGCCATCCCGTTGGAGGAGAAAGCTCGGGAAGCCGCGGAGCGCGTGGCTCTTCATCAGCGTGCGCGTGTCTTGGATGTGCCGGTCGACAGGGGCCTCCGCCAGCGCTTGCCGGGTCGATCAGCAGGCCGTCGAGATAGGCCGGACCGAAGGTCTGGCCGGTCAGCCGGCTGATGCGGGCATCGGTCTTGCGCATCATCCGCCGCTTGGCGTCGGTGGCGTGCATGGCGGGGTCCCAGAGCCCGCCCGCATGCAGGACGACGGGCACCTTGTTCCGAACGGCGGCCCGGACCAGGGGCGCGGCGGCGTAGCACCAGCCGCAAAGCGGATCATGGATGTCGTGCAGGATAGGCGGACGCATCGGGCTGCTCCGGAATGGTCGCGACAGGGTGATGCGCGAGGGTTCAGGCGGCCCTGAGCGCGGCGGCGACGCTTGCCGCCAGGGGGGTGGTGGGGCGTCCGATCAGCCGGCGGAGATCAACGCCGTCGTCGAACAGGGCGCCCTTGGCTGCGCCCGCATCGCTG
>CAXUNX010000096.1:0-12228 GCA_964252545.1 uncultured Acetobacteraceae bacterium
CGCTGGCGGCGAGGCCGCGCGACAACAGCGTCGCCACCCGCTTCGCATCCGGCACCCCGCGCAGCATCGGCTGCACCTGACGCAGCCGCCACGGCCGCACATGCGGCCAGAGCAGCGTGATGCCCATGCGGTTCGGCCCGTTCAGCAGCAGCGGGATATCGCCGCTGCCATCCGGATAAAGCCGCACCGACGCGGAGTCGACCGAACAGAACGGCAGGTTGATGCTCATCGACAGGGCAACGCCGATCCGCAGCACCACCCGCTGGTCGGTCAGGGTGTACACCGTCGTGCGTGCGATCAGCCAGGCGAAGATGCTGAGCAGGCCGGTGGCGATCCCGCCCAGGATCAACAGCGTCACGGTCGAATACCAAAGCCTGGGCGAGCCCGAGATGCAGGCGGAAACGCCGCACCAGAGCGCCAGCACCAGGAAATACACGGCGATCTTGCGCACGTGCAGAACCCGGCGCGCCAGCACCGCGCCGCTCGGCGCGCCTTGCCAGAGCATGGTCTCGCCTGCGGGCAGCGGCCCGGGCAAGCCATACGGCTGCGCGCCCTTGCGGTCGCGGACGACGCGCAGCCGGCTCACAGCAGCGGCCCCAGGCGGGCCGGCGTGCCGTAGATCGAGCCGCCGCCGAAATAGGCGACAAGCCTTTCCTCCTCCTGGCGGGTGAACTTGTCCGGATGCCGGGTGCGCGGCACATCGAGGAACTGCTCGGCCACCAGCGCGCGGACATGCACCTGACGCAGCCGGTGCCGGTAGCGCACGTACATCTGCGGGATCAGGATGCGCGGCGACACCGGGACACCGGCGAGTTCGACCTCAAGGAAGACGACCTCGTGCTCGATCTCGTCGATCCAGATATCGATGACGCTTCCGACATCCAGACCGTCCGCCGCGATCACCCGCATGCCCTGCGGATGCGGGATGTGCGGATCGACGCGGTATTCGAGCGCCAGCCGCATCGGCTTGAACTTTTCCGTCCCGTCGATGGTCAGGTCCGGCCCCTCCTGTTGGCGAAAGGCCCAGGAGGCGGGACCGAGGCCGTCGATCAGCGGATTGCCGGTGGGCTCCAGCGGCGCGCCCGGAAACCGTCCGGCCGGCCTGGCGCCTTCGGGCAGCCGCGGCGGGGGTCCCGAGGGCGCGAACGACTCGCCGCCATGGTAGAGCCGGAACATCTTCGGCGCTGGATACGGGAACCCCTCGATCGAGGCCTCCTCGGTGCGTCCGGGTATCTCGGAGACCATCGGATAGCCCTCGCGGTGGTCCTCGCGGCGAAGATAAACGATCAACCCGGCGAAGAACGCCCAGAACACGTAGAGTGCGACTTGGGCGACGTCGACGTAGCCGGTCAGGGCGCCTTTCAGCATGGCCTGATTTCCTTTTGGGGCAGGGACGGGGACGCGAAGGGGATGAAGCGGACCAGCGGTCCGAGGGCAACCAGGGTCGCGAACAGCAGGCCGATCTCGAGCATGTAGACGGCCTGGTAGCCGATCGCCGGACCCTGCAGCACGGGGCCGAGACGGCCCTGGCCCGCGAACCATGCGACGATGTCGCGCAGCAGGCCTCCCGCCGCGATCGAGGCACCGGCGGCGAACGCCTGCACCGCACCCCAGGTGCCAAGCGCCAGGCCGTTGCGTCCGGCACGGGAGGCATCCATGGCGCCGGACAGGGTTCCGGCCAGGAACAAGGCGGCGCCGAAGCCGATGCCGACGATGCCGGCGGCGAACATCACCGCCGACTGCGCAGGCGCCGAAGCCACCACCAGCGAAAAGGCGAACACGCCTTCCAGCGCACCGAGAGCGGCCAGCCGATAGCGGTCGCGGCCGGGCGCCAGCAGCCGGCCGCCCAGCGCGAACCCGCACAGCCCACCCAGCGCCAGCAACGCCGTGAGCGACGTCGTGGCGCTCACCGGCAGATGCAATACCTGACCGCCATACGGCTCGAGCAGCACATCCTGCAGGCCGAACGCGAAGGTGCCGAACCATACCGCAACCAGACGACGGCGTGCGTGCGCTTCATGCGCCAGTGCCGACCAGGCATCGCGGAAGCACGGCGCCTTTGTGCCGGGGATCACCGCCGAGGCGCTGCGTGGCTCCTGCTTCCAGAGTGCCGCCATGTTTAGCCCGACGGTGACCACCGCCGAGCCCTGCACCACCTGGATCAGCCGCATCTCGCTGAAATGCGAGAGCAGCAGGCCGAACACCAGCGCGCTGGTCAGGATGCCGACCAGCATCATCACGCAAAGCAGGCTCACCACCAGCGGTCGCGACCGGGCGGGTGCGAGGTCGGTAGCGAGCGCCAGCCCCACCGTCTGCACGGTGTGCAGGCCGGCGCCGACCAGCAGAAAGGCGAAGCCCGCGGCGATCGGACCGGCGATCTTCGGAGCGTGGCTGTCGCCGGAAAGCAGCAGCAGCGCGAACGGCATGATGGCGAGGCCGCCGAACTGCAGCATCGTGCCGATCCAGAGATACGGCACGCGGCGCCAGCCAAGCAGCGAGGTATGGGTATCGGAGCGAAAGCCGATGATGGCGCGGAAGGGCGACAGGAGCAGCGGCAGCGCCACCATCGCCGCCACCAGCCAGGCGGGCACGCCGAGCTCGACGATCATCACCCGGTTCAAGGTGCCGATCACCAGCGCCAGCGCCATGCCCACGGAAACCTGGAACAGCGACAATCGGAGCAGCCGTCCCAGCGGCAAGCCGGTGGTCGCGGGGTCGGCGATCGGCAGGTAGCGCAAGCCGATCCGGTTCCAGTTGCGGGCGATGATGGCGTCCGATTTCATGGCGCGCGCAGCTCGAACGCTTCGGAGATATAGAAGCCGGAGCCGACCCGCAGCCGGCGCGCCGGAACCCGGCCGGAGCGCTCAAGCAGTGCCGCGATCCGGTGCGGCGACACCGGCTCGATCGCCGGCGCCCGGTCGCCGCGCGGAAACCAGCCGCCCACGCGGTGCATCACCGCGAGTGCGGGAGTGCGGGGCGCGAAGGTGAACAGGGTCGAGTGCGAACTGCGCGCGGCCAGGGCGGCCACCGCCTCGGCCATCTCCGCGGCCGGATAATGGATCAGCGAGTCCATCGCGACCACGTGGTCGAACCGGCCGTGTGACGGATCGAGCATGTCGCCCGCATGGAACTGCACCGACCCCGCAAGCCCGGTCGGCAGGCGCGAGCGCGCCAGCTCGAGCAGGGTTGGCGACAGGTCGACCGCGACCACATCGGCGCCGCGCCGCGCTGCCTCGACCGCCAGGCTGCCGGTGCCGCAGCCGGCATCAAGCACGCGTCGCCCGTGCAGGTCAGCCGGCAGCCAGTCCAGCAGGGTGGCCCGCATGCGCTCGCGTCCGGCCCGCACGGTGGCGCGGATGCGGCCCAGCGGCCGGTCGGAGGTGAGATGCTTCCAGGCCTCGAACGCGGTGCGGTCGAAATAGGTCTCGAGTGCCGCGCGGCGCTGCTCGTAGACGAGGCTGGCCATCACTCGAAACCAAGCAGGTCGAAGATGTCGCGGTCCTTCAGCGGCTTCGCCGCCAGGGGTGCTACGCCCGCCCACAGGCTCGCCGCCAGGCGCAGATATTCGTTCTGCACCGCCTCGATCTCCGGCGTCGCCTCCATCTCGAACAGCGTCGCCTTCTTGAGGCGCGAGCGGCGGATCGCATCGAGGTCGGGCAGCCGTGCCAGCGTGCCGAGGCCGGTTGCGGCATTGTAGCGGTCGATCTGGTCGGTGTCGGCGCTGCGGTTGACGATCACGCCGCCGAGCCGCACGTCGTAGTTGCGCGATTTCGCCTCGATCGCGGCCACGATGCGGTTCATCGCGAAGATCGAGTCGAAATCGTTGGCGGCGACGATCAGCGCCTGGTCGGCATGCTGCAACGGCGCTGCGAAGCCGCCGCAGACCACGTCGCCCAGCACGTCGAAGATCACCACGTCGGTGTCCTCGAGCAGATGGTGCTCCTTGAGCAGCTTCACCGTCTGCCCCACCACGTAGCCGCCGCAGCCGGTGCCCGCCGGCGGGCCGCCCGCCTCGACGCACATCACGCCGCCGGTGCCCTCGACCACGAAGTCCTCCGGCCGCAACTCCTCCGGATGGAAGTCCACGCCTTCCAGCACGTCGATCACCGTCGGGATCAGCCGCTTGGTGAGGGT
The DNA here is from genome assembly GCA_964252545.1 of uncultured Acetobacteraceae bacterium. Taxonomy (GTDB): domain Bacteria; phylum Pseudomonadota; class Alphaproteobacteria; order Acetobacterales; family Acetobacteraceae; genus Lichenicoccus. The sequence continues at coordinate 4,135 of CAXUNX010000096.1, forward strand.
GAAGGTGGAGTCGTGCTTCGGATCGCAGCCGATCTGCAGCACCCGTCGCCCTTGCCGGGCAAATGCGAGGGAAAGGTTCGAGGAGGTCGTGCTCTTGCCGATGCCGCCCTTGCCGTAGATCGCGAACACCTTTGCGGTGCCGGTGCGCGCCGAAGGCTCCATGCGCACCTGGACGCTGCCCTCGCCGTCCTCGCAGCTCGAGCAGCCAGTCGAGGCGGCCCGTTTCGGCCTTGCAAGAACGGTCATGCCGCGGCTCCCATGGTGATGCCCTCGAGCCGGTCCTCCAGCTCGTCGCGGGCCCGCTGCAGATCGTCCAGGGTGTCGCCTGCCGGCAGCCAGTAGTGACGCTCGCTCGCCTCGATCAGGCGGTTGACGATCCGTGCGGACGCCACCGGGTTCAGCGCCAGCAGCCGCTCGCGCATGACCGGCTCCTGCACAAAGGTCTCGGTGAGCTTCTCGTACACCCAGGGCGCCACCTCGCCGGTGGTGGCCGACCAGCCGAGCGTGTTGGTGACGCAGGCCTCGATATGGCGGACGCCCTCGTGTCCATGCTCCAGCATGCCCTCGTACCATTTCGGGTTCAGCGCACGGGTGCGCGTTTCGAGCGAGACCTGCTCGGACAAGCTGCGCACCACGCCGCCGCCACGCGTCTGGTCGCCGATATAGATCTCCGCCTTTTCGCCGCGGGCGCGCTGCACTGCCCGGCCAATGCCGCCCAGCGTGTCGAAGTAGTGGTCGATGGTGGTGACGCCGAGCTCGACGGAATCGAGGTTCTGGTAGGCGACCGCCACGGTGCCCAGCATCTGCTTGAGCAGCGCGTCCTCGCGGCGCGGCTTGCCGCTGACGCCGTAGGCGAACCCCTTGCGCTTGACGAAGGCGTCGGCCAGCTCGTTCTCGTCGTCCCAGCCGCCATGGTCGATCAGCTGGTTGATGTTGGTGCCGTAGGCGTCCTCGGCATTGCCGAACACGCGCAGTGCTGCGGCGGCGATGTCGCCGCCATGGGTGGCCTGGAAGGCGAGCGCGTGCTTGCGGACATAGTTCTGATCGGATGGCTCGTCAGCCTCGGCCGCCAGCAGCGCCGCCTCGGCGATCATGCGGGTCTGCATCGGCAGCAGGTCGCGGAAGATGCCCGACAACGTCACCACCACGTCGATGCGCGGACGGCCCAGCCGCTCCAGCGGCAGCAGGCGGGCGCCGCACAGCCGTCCATAGCTGTCGTGGCGCGGCTCGGCGCCGAGCAGCCACAGCACCTGCGCCAGCGGACCGCCCTCGGTCTTGAGGTTGTCGGTGCCCCAAAGCACCATCGCGATCGTCTCGGGCAGCCCGCAACCCGCCTGCGCATGGCGCGCCAGCAGCCGGTCGGCCTGCAGCGCGCCGTCCTGCACGGCGAACACGCTCGGAATACGGAACGGATCGAGCCCGTGCAGGTTGCGACCGGTCGGCAGCACGTCCTGGGTGCGCAGGAAGTCGCCGCCGGGCGCCGGACGCAGGTAGCGGCCGTCGAGCGCCTGCATCATCGCCGGGATCTCGTGGTCGACCGCGAGCAGCGCGTCGATGGCGGCGCGCCGCTCGGGATCGGTGATGCCGGCCGCGTCCATCATCTCCCCGCGCGACGCCGCCTCCGGCGGGCTGCCGATGATGTGCCGCCCCTGCGGGATCAGCGTCTGCTCCAGCGCGAGCAGCGACACCCGAAGCCGGTCGATGATGGCCGCGGCCTCCTCCGCCCAGGCCGGTTCGGCATGCGAAAGATCGATCGCCGCCGCCTGGGCCTGGATCAGCAGCGCCAGCGATTCCTGCTGCTCCGGGTCGGTCTCCGGTGCCAGCTGGCGCCAGCGGTCGATCGAGGATCTGAGGTCGAGCAGGCCGCGGTAGAGCCCGGCGCTGGCCACCGGCGGCGTCATGTAGGAGATCAGCGAGGCCCCGGCCCGGCGCTTCGCCAGGGCGCCCTCGGACGGGTTGTTCGAGGCATAGAAGTTGAAGTTCGGGAGGTCGCCGATGAGCCGGTCGGGCCAGCAGGCGGCGGACAGGCCGGCATGCTTGCCGGGCATGAACTCGAGCGCGCCGTGGGTGCCGAAATGCAGCACGGCGTGCGCCTTGAAGTCCTCGCGCATCCACCGGTAGAACGCCGAAAAGGCGTGCGTCGGCGCGAAATCGTGCTCAAACAGCAGCCGCATCGGATCGCCCTCCGTGCCGAAGGCGGGCTGGATGCCGATGAACACGTTGCCGAGCTGCGCACCCAGGATCAGGATGTGGCTGCCGTCGCTGTTCTGCCGGCCGGGGCTGGCTCCCCAGTGACGCTCGATGTCGGCGAGCCAGGTCTCGCGCCGGACATGCTCGCCTGCCGGGATCCGGACCGCGACGTTGGCCGGCATGCCGTAATGTTCCGCGTTGCCCTGCAGCACGCGTGCGCGCAGCGCATCGACGCTGGGAGGCACCTCCACCGCATAGCCGCCTTCAGCTAGGCCCAGCAGCGTGCGGTGCAGCGACTCGAACACCGACAGATAGGCCGCGGTCCCGGTCGCTCCCGCGTTGGGCGGGAAGTTGAACAGCACGATCGCCAGCCTGCGCGTGCTGCGTTCGCTGCGGCGCAGCGCCACCAGCTTGGCCACCCGCGCGGCCAGGGTTGCGACCCGCTCGGGATGCGGCGACATCTGCCGGCGCGCGTCGCCGCTCGCCTCCGAGCGTCCGCCGAAGGTCATCGGGCAGATCGCGCCGTCCAGCTCGGGGATCGCCACCATCATCGCCGCTTCCACCGGGATCAGGCCGCGCGGGTCGGCTTCCCACTGCTCCAGCGTCTGGAACTCGACCGGATGGGCGGCGACATACGGAACGTCGAGACGACGGAGCATCTCCTCCGCGGCGTTCGCATCGTTGTAGGCAGGGCCGCCAACCAGCGAGAAGCCGGTGAGCGACACCACGGCGTCTACCTCGACCGCACCGTCCTGCATGAAATAGGCCTCAACCGCGGGACGCTGGTCGAGCCCGGAGGCGAAGGCGGGGATCACGCGCAACCCGCGCGCCTCGAACGCTGCGATGACTCCGTCATAGTGTGCCGCGTTGCCGGCCAGCACGTACGAGCGCATCAACAGCAGCCCCACGGTGCCGCGTGAAGGATCGTTGCGGCCGAAGCCGGGCAGGTCGCAGCGCGACGTCGTGATGCTGGTCGCCGCGGTGGGATGGTAGAGGCCCACGTCGGGGTATTCGACGGGGGGTGCTGCCAGCAGCGTGCCTTGCAGCCCCGCGCGCGGTCCTGCGGCGTAGCGGCCAACCAGCAGGCGGACCAGGTTGGCCAGGTTGGCCTCAGAGCCTGCCAGCCAATACTGCATGCCAAGGAAGTAGCTGCGGACATCCTGCGCCGTTCCGGGAATGAAGCGCAGCAGCTTCGGCAGGCGGCGGAGCATGCGCATCTGGTCGCGCCCGCTCGCGGCGCCGGACTTGCCCCGGCCGCCCCGCAGCTTCTTCAGCATGGCGAGCGGACCGCTCGCCTCCTTGCTCATGTCGAACCGGCCGAGCCTGGTCAGCCGCACCACCTCGCCTGCGGAAACGCAGGCCATCATCGCATCGCACTGCTCGCGTCGCGCCTGTAAGGCGGGCAGCACCGCGCGGATATGCTCGTCGAGAAACAGCATCGTCGCGATCACGATGTCGCCGCGGGCGATATCCGCGTGGCACGCCTCGAGCGCTCCGGGATCGGTGGCCCACTCGTCGGCGGCGTGCACCGAAAGCTGCAGCCCGGGAAGTTCGCCTCGCAGAACGTCCTGCGCCGCCGAGGCGGCCTGCGCCAGGTGACTGTCCATTGTCACCACCACGACGCGGATTGCGATCCCCTCAGCGGGCGAAATGCGCTTTTGCATCATATAGTGCCTCGAGGGTGATCGTGGCGAGTCCCCGCTCGCGCGCGAAATGTTCAGTGTTGCGGCGAGCCTTGCCGCGCACGAAGAACGGGATGCGGCCGAGCTCGCGTTCCGCCTCCGGCGCCCAGATCGCAGCGCCGGAAGAGGCGGGCAGCATGGGCGGCCTTGTCTCCGCAGCCGGGGGAAGATGCGACGGCGCCGCGTCCGGGGTGAACTCGAAGTCCTCCCGGAACATCCCGATCAGGTGCTCCTCGAGCCCCATCATCAGCGGGTGCACCCAGCTGTCGAACAGCACGTTGGCGCCCTCGAAGCCCATCTGCGGCGAATAGCGGGCGGGGAAATCCTGTACGTGCACGGGCGCCGAGATCACCGCGCACGGCACGCCGAGGCGCTTGGCGATGTGGCGTTCCATCTGCGTGCCGAGCACGAGTTCCGGCTGCAGGGCGGTGATCGAGGCTTCCACCTCCAGAGTGTCGTCGGTGATCAGCGCCTCGAGGCCGTACAGCGCCGCCGCAGCGCGCATCTCGCGACCGAACTCGCGGCTGTAGGAGCCCAAGCCCACCACGGCGAAGCCAAGCTCCTTGGAGGCCACCCGTGCCGCGGCGATCGCGTGCGTCGCGTCGCCGAAGATGAAGACCCGCTTGCCGGTGAGGTAGGTGGAGTCCACCGAGCGCGAGTACCATGGCAGGTTGGAGCATGCCTCGACCCGGGCGGGGTCGGTGCCCGCAAGCTGCGCCACCGCGGCAACGAACTCGCGGGTGGCGGCGACGCCGATCGGCACGATCCGGATCGCCGGCTGCCGGAACTGCTTTTCCAGCCAGCGGGCCGCGATCTCCGCGGTCTCGGGATACAGCACGATGTTGAAATCCGCATCGCCCAGCCGCGCGAGGTCCGCGGGGCTGGCGTTCAGCGGGGCCACCACGTTGACCGCCACGCCGAGCTGTCCGAGCAGGCCCGTGATCTCGCGCAGATCGTCGCGGTGGCGGAAACCCAGTGCGGTGGGACCCAGCAGGTTGCACCGTGGCGGCGCGCCGGGCGGGCGGGCGCTCGCCGGCGGCTGCGCGAAACGGCGCACGAGCTGGTAGAAGGTCTCGGCGGCTCCCCAGTTCTCCTTGCGCTGGTAGGCCGGCAGCTCGAGGGCCACCACCGGAACCGGCAGGTCAAGCGCCCGCGCCAGGCCGCCGGGGTCGTCCTGGATCAGCTCGGCGGTGCAGGACGCGCCCCCCAGCATCGCCTCCGGCTGGCAGCGCGCATAGGCCTCGCGGACGGCGTTCTTGAAGAGCCCGGCGGTATCGCCGCCGAGGTCGCGCGCCTGGAACGTCGTGTAGGTCACCGGCGGGCGCCGTTCCTGCCGCTCGATCATGGTGAAGAGCAGGTCGGCGTAGGTGTCGCCCTGCGGCGCGTGCAGCACGTAGTGGACGCCGCGCATGGCACTCGCCACCCGCATCGCCCCCACGTGCGGCGGTCCCTCATAGGTCCAGAGCGTGAGCTGCATCGGCGTCAAACCTCCAGCACGGCGCGACGCGCCAGTGGCCGGACGAACAGGGCCGCAAGGTCGCCCGCCTGCTCGAAGCCATGGATCGGCGAGAACATCAGCTCGATCGACCACTTGGTCGTCAGCCCCTCCGCCTCCAGCGGATTGGCCAGGCCCAGCCCGCAGACCACGAGATCGGGTTTCGCCGCGCGGCAGCGATCGAGCTGGCGCTCGACGTCCTGGCCCTCGCTGATCTGCGTGTCGGGCGGCAGCAGCGCCAGTTCCTCGGCCAGATGCTGACGATGCAGATAGGGAGTGCCGACCTCGATCAGTCGCATGCCCATCTCGCGCGACAGGAAGCGGGCCAGCGGGATCTCGAGCTGGCTGTCGGGAAACAGAAACACGCTGCGTCCGGCGAGCGTGTCGCGCAGCCTGGCGGTGGTTGCCTGCGCGCGAGCCAGCGCGGTCGCGGTTTCGCGCCGCAGCGCGCCGAGGTCCGCACCCATCGCGTCGCACGCCGCCTGCAGCCAGAGCATGGTGCCTTCGGCGCCGATCGGGAACGGCGCCGCAACCAGGGTGGCGCCGCGTGCCTCGAGCGCCCGCGCGGTGTCGGCCAGGAAAGGCTGCGCCAGCAGCAGGCGGGTGCCGGACCCGACCTGCGGCAGCTCGGCCGCGCGCCGCGGCGGCAGAAACGAGACTGGAGCGATGCCGATGCGCGTGAACAGGTCGAGCATCTGCGCCTCGACCACGTCAGGCAACGCCCCCGCCACCAGCAGCGAGGGTGCGGCGCCTCCTTGCGGCATCTCCGGCACCAGGGCTGCGAGGCAGGCATCCTCGCCCTGGGTGAAGGTGGTCTCGATGCCGCTGCCGGAATAGGCCAGCACCCGCACCTCCGGGAGGTATCGCGACGACAGCCGCTGTGCTGCGCGCCCCAGATCAAGCTTGATCACTTCGGACGGGCAGGAACCGACCAGAAACAACAGACGAATATCCGGGCGGCGCTCCAGCAGCCGGGCGACCACCCGGTTCAGCTCGGCATCGGCGTCGGCGCGCCCGGCAAGGTCGCGCTCCTCGATGATGGCGGTCGCGAACCGCGGCTCGGCGAAGATCATGACCCCGGCTGCCGATTGCAGCAGATGCGCGCAGGTGCGCGAGCCGACCACGAGAAAGAACGCGTCCTGGATACGGCGGTGCAGCCAGACGATGCCGGTCAGGCCGCAGAACACCTCGCGCTGTCCGCGCTCGCGCAGCACGGCAGGGAGCTCGTTCGGGCTCACGCGGCGGCGCTCCAGCCGAGCGCAGCCCCGCGCCGCGCGGCACGCAGCTTGAGCACGAACTGCGCAGCATTCACCAGGTAGCTTGCATAGGCGACAAGGGCCAGCACGAGAGTCTGCGTTGCATCCAGCCATCCGGTCAGCTGTGCCGCGACGTAAAGGGTGTGCAGCGCCAGCACGACCATGCTGACCGCGTCCTCCCAGAAGAAGGCCGGCGCGAACAGGTAGCGGCCGTAGACATCGTGCTCCCACAGCGAACCCGTCACCATGATGGTGTAGAGCACCAGCGTCTTGACCAGCACCGAGGCGGAGGCGAGGCCGACCGCGTGGCCGGTGAGCAGGGCGTGCAGTACGAGGCAGAGGCTGACCAGGAACACCGCGAACTGGAGCGGCGCCAGCAGGCCCTGCACCAGGGTCCAGCGCGACGCGTCGCGGCGACGGCGCTGTTCCGGCGAGTAGAGCGGTTGCTTGGTCGAGGGCACCGTCACGATCACGGTCGGATCACTCCCGCCTGGGTGATGCGACGCTAGGACCCTGCTCAACAAACTGTCAAGCAAGACTGACGTAAGGTCTGGTTGACAGTTCCGTGGGGAAAGTTTCTCATCTTGCAAAGGCAAGGAGCAGTACCCATGGCGGTCTCGACGCGGCAGGATGGGAGGTCAGGAGACGCTGCCACCCAGCCAGCCTCGAGTCGTGACGCGACATTGGCAACCATCGCGGGCGTCGTCGAGACGGAGATCGTGCCGCGGCTGCTGGCGGCGCACGATGCGCGCCTGCGCGCGGCTCCCGCTCCCGAGGCGCCGGCCGCGAACGCGGTCCCGGCACCGCAGCACACGGCGCTGGACGAGGAATCCTGCGCGGCCTTCGTGGCCGAGTTGATCACGGCAAACCAGCCGGCCATCCAGGCCCGGATCGCGCAACTGCGCGACAGTGGAATGAGTCCGGAAGCGGTCTGCCTGCTCGCGCTGGCGCCGGCCGCGCGGCATCTCGGCGAGCTCTGGGTGAAGGATCTCTGCTCCTTTATCGACGTGACCAGCAGCACGGCACTCCTGCACGCCATCATGAACGACCTGCGCGGCGCGTTCACCAGCCAGCCCGCGTCGCCCGGCAACCGGCGCCGCGCGGTGCTTCTCACCGCACCCGGAGAGCAGCACCGGTTCGGCCTGTCGATGCTGGCGGAGTTCTTCCGCAAGGAGAACTGGCAGGTGTCGCTCCCCGCCGCCGCCAGCATCGCCCAAGTCACGGCGCTGTGCGCCGCCAGCGCGATCGACATGGTCGGGTTTTCCGCAGGCAGCGACCAGCATCTCGGAACCTTGGCCGCCTGCATCGCAGCCTTGCGCGCCAGCGCCTATAACCCCGACCTGGTGATCATGGTCGGAGGGCCGATCTTCCTGAAGCGTCCCGAGTTCGCCGCCGCCGTGGGCGCCGACGGCACCGCGGCCGACGCCCAGGAGGCGGTGCGCCTTGCCACCGTCCTGTTGAGATCCAAGCG
>CAXUNX010000097.1:0-585 GCA_964252545.1 uncultured Acetobacteraceae bacterium
GGTTAAAGAGCGTCATCTCCTCCAGAAACGCCGGCAGGCGCGGCGTGTCGAAATGCACCGTCGCGGTGGCCGGATCGAAGCGCAGGCCGAGCGTCGCCTGCAGCAGGCTCGGCAGCGTCGCCGCCGCCCAAGCCTGCGGCGAGCAGGCCACGGGGTAGCGCACCGGGCCCTCGCCGCGCTGGCGGGAGAAGCCGCAGAACAGCTCCTGCAGGCGGCGCAGGTCGGCATACAGCGCGGCGTCGAACAGGCCGCCGAACAAGCGCACCGCCTCGTCCTTGAAGCCGTAGCGCGCGAAGCCCAGCCCGATCAGGGCGTTGTCGTGCGGCCAGACCGAGCCGTTATGGTAGGCCATCGGGTTGTAGCGCGCCTCGCCGACCGGGATGGTGCGTATGCCCCAGCCGGAAAAGAAGCTTCGGCTCATCAGCCCGGCCACGATGCGGGCCGCGCGCTCCGGGGGGGCGATGCCGGTCATCAGCGTCTGGCCGGCATTGGAGGAGCGCACCCGGCAGAGCTGCTTGCTGCCGTCCAGCGCGATCGCGTAGGTGCCGAGCTCCTCGCACCAGAAGCTGGTGTTGAAGGCCACCC
>CAXUNX010000097.1:595-10044 GCA_964252545.1 uncultured Acetobacteraceae bacterium
AACACGTAGCCCTGCACCTCGCACAGCGCGATCGGCCCCTCGGCAAGCGTGCCGTCGGCGTGGAACACGCTGTCGAAGCTGTCCTTCCAGCCCTGGTTGGCGAGGCCGTTCTCGTTGCGGCGGCCATACTCGACGAACCCGTCCTGGTCGCGGTCGCCGTATTTCTCGATCCAGTCGAGGGCGCGCTCGATGTTGGGCCACAGGCCCGCCACCGTGGCCACGTCTCCAGTGCGCTCGAGATAGTCGCCGGCCAGCATCACAAACAGCGGCGTGGAGTCCACGCTGCCGTAATAGTGCCGGAACGGCACCTCGCCCAGCTCCGCCATCTCGCCGTGCCGCACCTCGTGCAGGATCTTGCCGGGCTCGGCGTCGGCGACCGGATCCTCGGTCTCCGCCTGGTGCAGGGCGAGGTAGCCCAGCACGCCGCGGGCGATCTCGGGGTCGAGCCACAGCGTCTGCATCGCGGTGATCAGCGCGTCGCGGCCGAACGCGGTGCTGTACCAGGGCACCCCGGCATAGGGGTAGGGACCGGTCGGCTTGTCGGTGACCAGCATGTAGATGTCGCTGATGCAGCGGCGGATCGCCTCGTTGAAGATCTCGTTGGAGGAGGCGATCGCCGCCGCCCGCGCCGAGCCGAGGCGGAGCGCCCGGCGCGCCTCGACCATCGAGACCAGGAACGCCTCCGCCGGCGTGTGGCGGGGCTGCTGCGGCACCGGCTTGGGCGTGGCCTGGAGCGTGGCCTGGAGCGTGACCGGGGGCGTGACCGGGGGCACGGGTTCCGAGCCGGGCTGCTGGCCTACGCCCGGGTCGCAGGCGATCTCGACATGGATCAGCACGCGGGCACCCGGCTTCAGCGTCAGCTCGAAATGGGCGGTGTTCTCGGTGAGCCGGTCCGGACGCGGCTCGAAACGCAGCCGGGTCTGGCGCACGCGGTTGTCGAGGCCGGTGTAGGAGAGCAGCACGCAATCGCCCTCCACCACCGGCCGGGCCCGGCTGCCGTGATGGGCGCGCGGCATGCCCCTCGCCTCGAACAGGTCGGCGAAATCGGCATCGAACTGGATCTCGACGCTGGCGTGCCGCTTCTGCACGTCGAAATTGCGAAGCAGCACGCGCTCGTAGCAGGTGCGCTTCCAAAGGAAGCGGGTGCGGCGGAGGTGAAGCAGGTCGTGCGGCAGGGTGTCGCCCCCGGCCAGCTGCAGATCCGGGTTGGTCAGGTCGCAGGACAGCGTCGCGTTGTTCTCGCGCAGCGTCGAGGACAGCAGGATCGGCTGCACGCCCGCCACCGTGAGCGAGAAGCCGGAAAGGTGACGGGTGTCCAGGAAGTAGATGCCGTCGGCGATGCCCGCGCCGTTGAGGACGTTGCCGCTGGTGTCGAACACGCCGAACATGTCGCCATGCTTGAGCGCGTGCAGCCGACGCTCCGACAGCAGCGAGGTGGCGCCCACGCTGTAGGCGCTCGCCTCCGCGGCGATGTCGGTGGAGGCTGCGTCCTGTCCGCTGTCCAAAGGCCAGCTCCTTGCGTGCGCGTCGGGGTGCCACGGTTAGCCGAAGCCGCCGCAACCGACCAGAGCCGAGAACGTTACCTTCTCGTCATGGCTAGAACCTCCTCCCCGCCGGATCCGGGCGCCAGGCCGCGTTCCTACGCGGAGAAGCGCGACTTCAAGCGCACGCCGGAACCGCCTGGGGCGACGGCAACCGGAACCAGACCAGCGGCGGCGGGCGGCGACGGCCGCATCTTCGTGGTGCAGAAGCACGCGGCGCGCCGCCTGCACTGGGATTTCCGGCTCGAGCATGGCGGCGTGCTGTGGAGCTGGGCGGTGCCGAAGGGTCCGTCGATGGACCCGCGCGACAAGCGGCTCGCGGTGCATGTCGAAGACCATCCGGTCGATTACGCGGCCTTCGAGGGCACCATCCCGGCCGGCAACTATGGCGCCGGCACGGTGGAACTGTGGGACCGCGGGCACTGGACGCCGCTCGCCGACGACGCGGCCGCAGCACTCGGCACCGGCGAGCTTAAGTTCACCCTCGCCGGCGAGCGGCTGCGCGGCGGCTTCGTGCTGGTGCGGCTGAAGCCGAAGAGGGGCGAGCATGCCGAGAATTGGCTGCTGATCAAGGAGCATGACGCGGCGGAGGCGCCAAAGCCGGGCCCGGCCGCCAAGCCGAGGCCGGCGGTCCAGCGCCGGAACAAGGCATCCCGATCCGCGGGCGACAGCCTGCCGGAGAAGCAGGCGCCGCAGCTTGCCACCCTGGTCACCGAGCCGCCCTCCGGCGCCGACTGGGTCAGCGAGATCAAGTTCGACGGCTACCGGCTGCTGTGCCGCAAGCAGGGCGACGCAGTAGCGCTGCTGACCCGCAACGGCCTCGACTGGACCGAACGGCTGCCCTCGCTCGCCGAGGCGGTGGCCCGGCTGCCGGCCGGCCGCGCCATGCTGGACGGCGAGCTGGTGGCGCTCGACACGCAGGGGCGCAGCTCGTTTGCGGCCCTGCAGGACGCGCTTTCCGGCAGCCGCACCGGAGGGCTCTCGTTCTTTGCGTTCGATCTGCTGCACCTAGACGGCGCCGACCTGCGGCCGCGGCCGCTGCGCGAGCGCAAGCAAGCGCTGGCCGGGCTGCTGAGCGGGGTGCCGCAAGCGGGGGCGATCCGGATCAGCGACCACCTGACCTCGGAAGCGGCGCGGGTGCGAAGCGAGGCCTGCAAGCAGGGCCTGGAAGGCATCGTCTGCAAGCGGCTCGACGCGCCCTACCGCGCCGGACGCGGGCTCGACTGGGTCAAGCTGAAATGCGACGGGCGCGAGGAGTTCGTGGTGGTCGGCTTCACCCCTCCGAAGGGCAGCCGCACCGGCCTCGGCGCCCTGCAGATGGCCCGCTACGATCCGGCGGGGGTGCTGCAGTTCGCGGGAGGCGTCGGCACCGGCTTCACCGAGGCGGCGCTGCGCGCGCTGCGCGCCCGGCTCGACCGGATCGTCTGCAAGGCCCGGCCGCCCGGACTGGGCAACGCCGCAATGGCGCCCAGAAACACCGTCTGGGTCGAGCCCGAGCTGGTGGCGGAGATCCGCTTCGCCGGGCTGACCACCGACGGCATGCTTCGGCACGGGAGGTTTCTGGGCCTGCGCGAGGACAAGCCGGCGCGCGAGGTGGTGTCGGCGCCGGCAACGGCGCCAGCGCACGCAGCGGTTATCGTGAGCCCGCCGCCGAAGCGTGGCACGCGCGCGCTGGGCGGGCAGCGCCTGACCCATCCCGACCGGCTGCTCTGGCCCGGCACCGAGACCGCCCCCGGCTGCAGCAAGGCACAGCTCGCCGAGTACTGGCAGGCGGTGTCAGATCGGGCGCTGCCGGGGATCGCCGGACGGCCGTTGGCGCTCGTGCGCTGCCCGGACGGCATCGCGGGCGAGCATTTCTTCCAAAAGCACAAGACCCGCGGCATGCCCGACGCGCTGAGCGAGAACAGCTTCGACGATGCTCCCTATCTCGCCCTGGCCGAGACGCAGGGGCTGATCGCGGCGGCGCAGATCGCGGCGATCGAGCTGCATTGCTGGGGTTCGGCGCTGCCCGATGCCGGCCATGCCGACCAGTTGGTGTTCGACCTCGATCCCGGCGAGGGCACGCGGTTCGGCGACGTGATCGCCGCGGCCAGGGACGTGCGCAGGCGGCTGGCGCAGCGAGGGCTTGAATCCTATCCGCGCACCAGCGGCGGCAAGGGGCTGCATGTGGTGGCGCCGATCCGTACCGACGCGGATTGGGAAACGGTGCGGGCGTGGTGCCGGCGCTTTGCCGAGCAGATGGAGCGCGAGGCGCCGCAGCTCTATGTGGCGAGCACCCGCAAGAACCGGCGCACCGGCCGCATCCTGGTCGACTGGCTGCGCAACGGGTTGGGCTCGACGGCGATCGCCTCGTATTCGCCGCGGGCGCGACCGGGTGCCACCGTCGCCACCCCGCTTTCCTGGCGGGAGGTCGGCGACCGGCTCGATCCCGCCCGGTTCACCATCCGCACCGTCCCGGCGCGGCTGGGCCGGGCCGACCCGTGGCACAGCTTCGCAGCCGACCGCCGCCCGCTGCGCTTGGAGGAGTGAAACCATGGCCGAACGACCGATCTGGCGCGGCAATCTGCGCCTCGCCCTGGTTTCCTGCCCGGTGGCGCTCTTTAGCGTCAAGCAGCCCAGCGAGGAGCTGCACTTCCACTACATCAATCCCCAGACCGGCCACCGCGTGCGCATGGTCACCCAGGATGCCGAAACGGAACAGCAGCTCTCGCGCGGCGACCTCAAGCGCGGCTTCGAATTCGAGCGCGACCGCTATGTGCTGCTCGACGAGGAGGATTTCGAGCGTGCGCGGATCGACAGCTCGGGCACGCTGAGCATCGACAAGTTCGTGCGCTCCGACAGCATCGATCCGGTCTACTACGATTCCAGCTACTACATGGTGCCGGACGGCCAGGCCCGCGACCGGCAGGACGACGTCTATGTCGTGCTGCGCGACGCCATCGAGAAGACCGGCCGGGTGGCGCTGTCCCGGCTGGTGCTGGCGCGCCGCGAGCGGGCGGTGGCGGTGATGCCGATGCAGAACGGGCTGGTGCTGCACACGCTGCACGACATGCGGGAGATCACCGACCCAGGGCAGCTGTTCGGCGAGCTCCCGCAGACGCGGCCGGACAAGGAGATGCTGGCGCTGGCCACCCAGCTGATCGACCGTCAGACCGCGCGGTTCGATCCTGCCGACATGGAGGACCGCTACGAAGCCCGGCTGCGCGCGGTGATCGAGGCCAAGCTGCGCGGCGCGGCCCCGGAGCCGGAGCCGGCGCAGGAGGAGCACGGCAACGTCATCGACCTGATGGCCGCCCTCCGGCGCAGCCTGGGCGAGGACGCGCCGAAAGCGGCTGGCGGCAAGCGCACGGCAGCCTCGCCGGCCCCGAAGACGACCAAGAAGACGACCAAAAAGGGCGTCGCGGCCAAGGCTTCCGAGGCGGCCCCGCGGGCAGGCTCGAAGCCCGCGCAAACCAAGCAGGGTCGAACCCAGACGCGGCGGCGTTCCGCCTAGGTGCGGCAGGCGGTCGCAAGGCAAGGGGCTTTGCCCCTTGACCCCAGCAAAGGCTGGCCTTTGCAATCCTTGGTTTTTGGGAGCTGGGGTCAGGGATGGTGGAGCCGGTGATGCTTGGATCGCGCCGCGGCGAGCAGGTACTGGTTCCATGAAACCCGCGCAGGTTGTATAGGCGTGCTCAGCAAAACGGGGCACGTTGGACATCATGGACAGCATTGCGGCGCAAGCTGACAGCAAGGCGGCAGACTACAAGGTTCGGGACATCGACCTCGCCGGCTGGGGTCGCAAGGAGATCTCCATCGCAGAGGGCGAGATGCCCGGGCTGATGGCGCTGCGGGAGGAGTTCGGCGCCTCGCAGCCGCTCAAGGGTGCGCGCATCGCCGGCTGCCTGCACATGACCATCCAGACCGCGGTGCTGATCGAGACGCTGATCGCGCTGGGTGCCACGGTGCGCTGGTCGTCGTGCAACATCTTCTCCACCCAGGACCATGCCGCGTCGGCGATCGCCGCTGCCGGCATCCCGGTGTTCGCCTGGAAGGGCCTGACCGAGGACGAGTTCTGGTGGTGCATCGAGCAGACCGTCCGCGGCCCGGGCGGCTGGACCCCGAACATGATCCTCGACGACGGCGGCGACCTGACCGTGCTGATGCACGACAAGTATCGCGATCTGCTCCACGATGTGCGGGGGATCTCGGAGGAGACCACCACCGGCGTGCACCGGTTGTGGGAGATGGCCAAGAGGGGCACGCTCGCGGTGCCGGCGATCAACGTCAATGACAGCGTGACCAAGTCCAAGTTCGACAATCTGTATGGCTGCCGCGAAAGCCTGGTGGACGCGATCCGGCGCGGCACCGACGTGATGATGGCCGGCAAGGTCGCGGTGGTGGCGGGCTATGGCGATGTCGGCAAGGGATCGGCGGCGTCGCTGCGCCAGGCCGGCTGCCGCGTGCTGGTGACCGAGATTGATCCGATCTGCGCGCTGCAGGCGGGCATGGAAGGCTTTGAGGTGGTGACCATGGAGAAGGCGGCGCCGCGCGGCGACATCTTCGTCACCGCGACCGGCAACGTCGACGTGATCCGCATCGAGCATATGCGCGCCATGAAGCACCGCGCCATCGTCTGCAACATCGGCCACTTCGATTCCGAGATCCAGATCGAGGCGCTGCGCAACCACAAATGGGACAACGTCAAGCCTCAGGTCGACGAGGTCGAGTTCCCCGACGGCAAGCGGCTGATCGTGCTGTCCGAGGGGCGGCTGGTCAATCTGGGCAACGCGACCGGGCACCCGTCTTTCGTGATGTCGGCCTCGTTCACCAACCAGACGCTGGCGCAGATCGAGCTCTGGACCGCGCCGGCCGGCAAGTACGAGCGCCGCGTCTATACGCTGCCCAAGCGTCTCGACGAGAAGGTCGCGGCCCTGCACCTCGCCAAGATCGGCGCCGAGCTGACGGTGCTGAGCGACAAGCAGGCCAGCTATATCGACGTGCCGCAGACCGGTCCGTTCAAGCACGAGCTGTATCGCTACTGAGCAGCCGGGGGGCAGGACAGCTTCCATGACGTCGTTGCAGACACGTGGCTATGGCATTCTCGCCGGCGGCGAGCCGGTCACCGAGGCCAGGCTGACCGCGGGGTGCGGCGTGTCGGTCAGCATCATCAGCTATGGCGGCATCATCACCGCGATCGAGACTCCCGACCGCCACGGGCGGCCGGGCAATATCGTTCTGGGCTTCGCCGACCTAGCGGGCTACCAGACGCAGAACGGCGACTGCCATTTCGGCGCGCTGATCGGCCGTTATGCCAACCGGATCGCGCGCGGCCGCTTCAGCCTGGACGGACAGCTCTACCAGCTGCCGGTCAACGACCCTCCGAACACCCTGCATGGCGGCCCGGACGGGTTCGGCCGACGCAACTGGGAGCTGGCCACCGAAGGGGAGGACACCGTGCTGCTGCGCTTGGTCAGCGCGGACGGCGATGCGGGATTTCCGGGCACGCTGCGGGTCCAGGTAAGCTACCGGCTCGACGATGCCGGCACGCTGCGGATCGACTATTCCGCCCGCTGCGACCGGGCGACGGTCGTCAACCTGACCAACCACAGCTACTTCAATCTGGCCGGCGACGGCAGCGGATCGGTCGAGCGGCAGGTGGTGCGGATCGAGGCCGACCACTTCACCCCGGTGGACGCGAACCTGATCCCGACCGGAGAGATCGCGGATGTCGCGGGCACGCCGTTCGACCTGCGCGCGCCGGTGGCGATCGGCGCCCGCCTGCGCGAGGCGCACCCGCAGATGGCGCGCGCGCGCGGCTACGACCATAACTGGGTGATCAGGCGGGATGCGCCCGGCGCGCTGGTGGTGGCGGCCGAGGCGCACGATCCCGGCAGCGGACGCGCGCTGACCTGCCTGACCACGCAGCCGGGCCTGCAGTTCTATAGCGGCAACTTCCTGGAAGGCACCAAGCGCGGCTCCGCCGGCAGCCTGTATCGCCAGGGCGACGGCTTCGCGCTGGAAACCCAGCACTTCCCGGACAGTCCCAACCAGCCGGGCTTTCCCTCGACGGTGCTGCGGCCGGGCGAGACCTATCGGCAGAGCACCGAGTTCCGCTTCCACACCGTGTGACGCCGATCGGCGCCCCCGGTCATGACGTGGAAGGACCGGAGGTCCGACCCGACCCGCCGCCGGGACGCCACCTCTTCAGGCGCAGCGCATTGGCGACCACGCTGACGCTGCTGAGCGCCATCGCTCCGGCGGCCACCGCCGGGCTGAGCAGGCCGGCGGCCGCGACCGGGATGCCGATCAGGTTGTAGATGAAGGCCCAGAACAGCCCCTCGCGTATGCGGGCGGCGGTCAGGGCGGCGATGTCGATCGCGTCGGCGACCAGCACAGGGTCGTTGCGCATCAGCGTGATGCCGGCCGCCTCGATCGCCGCATCGGTGCCGCCTCCCATGGCGATGCCGAGATCCGAGGCGGCCAGCGCCGGGGCGTCGTTGATGCCGTCGCCCACCATGGCGACGCCGGGATGCTTCGAGCCGCGGTTCTCGCGCCGCAGCGCCGCCACGGTTTCGGCCTTCTCTTCCGGAGAGATGCCGGCCAGCAGCCGGTCGATGCCGGCGGCGGCGGCGATCCGGCGCGCCGGACCTTCGCCGTCGCCGGTCAGCATCACCGTCATGATGCCGCGCTCCGACAGCCGGGCGACGGCGCCGGCGGCACTGGGGCGCACGGTATCGGTGAAGCCGAGCATTCCCAGCACCTGGTTGCCGCCCTGGCGGGCACTGCGCCGCTCGGCCAGGAACGAGACCGTGCCGCCTTCCGCATCCGCCCGTTCCGCCTCCTCGGCGAGAACCGCCGGCACGGCCAGGGCATCGCCCTCCAGCATGCGCCGGTTGCCGAGCAGCAGGGCACGGCCGCCGACGCGGGCGCTGACGCCCCTGCCCGGCGACACCCTGAAGCGCTCGGCAGTCTGGCTGACCGCGTGCCCGGAGGCGACGCGCACCGCCTCGGCGAGCGGATGCTCGCTGCCGGCCTGCATCGCCGCCGCCAGCGACAGCAGCTCGGCGGCTTCCACATACTGCGCGGAGCCGCCGGCGGGCACCACCCGCTCCAGCACCGGACGGCCCTCGGTGAGCGTGCCGGTCTTGTCGAAGGCGACCACGCCGATGCCGCGTGCCCGCTCGATGGCGGCGGCGTCGCGGATCAGGATCCCGGCGCGGGCCGCAGCACCGATCCCCGCCACCAGGGCAGCGGGGGTTGCCAGGCCCAGCGCGCAAGGGCAGGCGATCACCAGAACCGAGACCGCATCAAGCAGCGCGCGCGAAAAATGGCCGTCGGCCCACCACCAGCCGATGAAGGTCAGCGATGCCAGCCCGAGCACAACCGGCACGAACACCGCGCTGACCCGGTCAACCAGGCGCTGCACCGGCGCGCGCGACGCCTGAGCGGCCTCGATCAGCCTGACGATGCCGGCCAGGCGGGTTTCCGCTCCGATCGCCGTCGCCTCGATCACCAGGCTGCCGTCCAGCGCCAGCGACCCGGCGATCACCCGCTCGCCGCGCCGCCTGGCGACCGTGCGGCTTTCGCCGGTGATCAGCGATTCGTCGACGCCGCTTTCGCCTTCGCGCACCAACCCGTCCACGGCGATGCGCGTGCCGGGACGCACCACCACCAGGTCGCCGGCGCGCAGCTCGGCGAGCGGCACTTCCTGCTCGGCGCCGCTGGCCAGATCCCGACGCAGCACGGTTTCCGGCCGCAGGGCGGAAAGTGCCCGCACGGAGTCGGCGGCACGGCGCCTGGCGCGGCGTTCGAGCCACTTGCCGAACAGGATCAAGGTGATGATGAGCGCGGAACTCTCGAAATACAGCGCGTGCGATCCGCGCAGCCACGCGCCCAGGCTCAGCCCCCCGGCCGCGCTCGATCCGCTCG
>CAXUNX010000097.1:10054-12053 GCA_964252545.1 uncultured Acetobacteraceae bacterium
CTGGCCGAGGCCATCGCCGGCACAAAGGACTGGCAGGCCGCGCTCGATCCGATCGCAACCAGCTGGTCCATGTTGCCGGCGCCGTGCCGCAGCGCCGCGAGCCCGGCGCGGTAGAAGCGCAACCCGAGCCAGAACTGCACCGGGGTCGCCAGCAGGAACTGCAGCCAACCGGGCAGCATCACCTGGAGTTCGGCATGGTCCTGGTGCAGCAGCCGGGCTGCGAGCTGCAGCAGCATCGATGCGAGCAACGGCGTGGTCAGCACGCCGGCCAGGATCAGGTGCAGCCATTCACGGCGCTCGGTTTCCTGGCCGGGCGCATCGCGCGCCGCAGCATCCTGCTTGAGCATGGTCGCGGCATAGCCTGCGTCCGCGACCGCGGCCTCCAGCCTGGCGGCGAGCTGCGCGTCATCCTCGGTGCGGTCGCTGGCCAGCGAGACCCTCGCCTGCTCGGTCGCGAGGTTGACGGAGGCCGACAGCACCCCATCGCTGCGCAGCAGAGCGCGTTCGACGCGGCCGACGCAGGAGGCGCAGCTCATGCCGGTGACGGCGAGATCCACCCGGCGTGCCCGCGACGCGCCGAAACCCTCCTGTGCTCCCGCCGGCGGGGACGGGATCGCCATGCCATCCATGCGCTGCTCCAGCATCGACTCCATGCAACACTATATAGGGCATCGAAGCGCGGCACCGAGCGAACTCTGTGTTCGGGGAGTGCCGCCAGGTGCCAGAGTTACAAACTGGAAGTTTCGGGCAGCATTTAGCAATATAACGTCGCGGCGTTATAATAACTGAGACGACTGCACGATCCAGTTCATCAAAATCTATCGCCTGAAGCATCAGAAAAGCTTGCGGCTTCCCACGAGTGCTCTATCTTTTACCCGACCGCACTGCACTGCAAACGCCGTCACTCCGTGCAGGCTCGGTCCACGAAGATCGTGCAATCCAGACAGGGTCGAACCCTGCGGCGAATGGATACGGAAGCGACCATGAAGCGCCACGTCCCGCGTACTTCAGCAGCACAGCGCGTGTTGGCCTCCTTTAGTGACAGCAACGCCGCGTCCGAGCTGCTCAGCGCCGATCTGTGGTTCCTGGAGAACTGGGAAAGCAACCCGGCGCCCGGCACCGTCGCGGCGCTGCGGGTCGGCCAGATCAAGCGGGCCAACCCGCAACTCGCCGAGGAGATCAGGCGCGAGCTGCTCCGACGCTCGGGTGCCTGAACCGATCAGGTGCGGGCCGCGGCGATGAAGGCGGCGATCCGGGCCGGATCCTTGCGTCCGGGTTCGGCCTCGACGCCCGACGACACGTCAACCGCCGTGGTTCCGCTGCGACGGATCGCCTCGGCGACGTTGGACGGATCGAGGCCGCCCGCAAGCAGCCACGGCGCCGGCGCCTTCCAGCCATCCAGGATCGACCAGTCCAGCCGGACGCCATTGCCGCCCGGCCGGTCGGCACCGCCCGGCGGCGGGCTTTCGATCACCAGCCTGCTCAGCCCGGCTGCGTCGCCGGGCAGGTCGGCGGCGGCCGCCACCGGGCAGGCGAGCCAGACCGGCACTCCGAAGCGCACGGCGATCTCTCGAGCCCGTTCAGGCGTGTCGTAGATCTGCAGCGCGGCGAGCCCGACCCGGGCCAGGCAGCGCGCGATCTCGGGGTCGGAGGCACGCACGAACAGGCCGGCACGGGCCGCGCCGCCCGGATGGCGCCTCGACAGCCCGGCCGCCTGCGCCGGTGTGACGGCACGCGGCGATGATCTGAAGAACACGAAGCCGAGCCAGTCGGCGCCATGCTCGATCGCCGCATCGACGCCGGCGGCATCCGAAAGGCCGCAGATCTTCACGCTGATCACGCCCTTGCGCCGCTCACGCGAGCTCGGCTGCGATCGCCGCGGCGGCCCGGGCCGGCTCGGCGTCACGGGGGATCGGACGGCCGACCACGAGCCAGTCGGCGCCCGCCTCGCGCGCCGCCGCCGGGGTCAGGGTACGCCGCTGGTCGTCCAGCGGCGTAC
>CAXUNX010000098.1:0-11913 GCA_964252545.1 uncultured Acetobacteraceae bacterium
CACTCCGTCGCCGCCGCTCCCCCGGCGCCAGCCGTCGCCGCCCGGCTGGTGCCGGCAGGTTCCGGCGCGACGGCACCGCTGGGTGATGCTGCCGCGGCCGGGGCCGTGACGATCAGCATGAGCGACTACAAGACTCGCTGCGTGGCCCGCCTGCGCCATGCCGGGTGGGAGGCACGGACCCGTTTCTCGGCCGGCATGCCGGGACCGGACGTGGTGGCGCGGAACAAGGGTCTGGTGCTGGCGCTGCAGTGCCATGCCTCCAGCGAGCCGGTGGATGTTGAAGCCGTCGAGGATGCCTGCATGGCGCGGGAACGCCAGCGCAGCGACCTGGCCGCCATCGTCTCCAACGCCACCTTCACCGATGCCGCGCGCCAGCTTGCCGCGCGCACCGGAGTGGTGCTGCTGCATGAGGACGAGCTGGCCTCGTTCGCGGCCTGAGCCCCGCCGCAGCGCGAGCGGGACCGGAAAGCGTCACTTCAGCGGGTCGTGGCCCCAGTTCATCAGCGACTTGCGCCAGCGCGTGTCGGCGACGTCCCCATCCGGACGCTGCCTGCTGTGGCGGTGGACGTAGCCCACCACCTTTCGCATCGCGGCATAGTCGTCGTCATCCAGCTCGGCGGCCGTCTTCGCGTGGATCGCCAGGATGGTGCGGCCCATCTTGTGACCGACCGCCTCGCCCTGGTCCGGATCGGTCACCTTCTCGCCGCCGCTCGTCATGCCGACCGACTGGCTTTCCTCGGTGTCGAGCCACTTGCGCAGTGCTGCGGGAGTCATGTTGACCGCCTGCCTGAAGGCGTGCGCGATCTCCTTGCGCTCGCCGTCATCGATCTGCGTCACGACGCAGCCCCCAGCGCGCGCTGCAGCGCTGCCTTGTTCATGCGCGAACGCCCTTTGATCCCCTGCCGCCGAGCCGCTTCCAGGAGCTGCAACCGGGTGCGCTGGTCGCCGTCCGCCGGCTGCATCGCGCGCGCGGTCTTGCGGGCGACGTCCGCAGGCTGCGAAGAGAACTGCCGGCCCTTGGCGGAGTCGGCGCGCTTCTTGGCGGTGGAGCGGTTGTATTCCTCGCGGCTGATCGACTCCCGCGCCCGCTTGGGAAGATAGCGCTCGCCGGTCTCGCCGCTCTGCTTGCCGGACGCGGTTCCCCAATCCTGGCGGGTCCATTCCGCAAGATGGTTGTCGGCGGTCTTGCGGCCCTTGTAGCCGCCGCCCGCGCCCTTGTATTTCTGCACGGCGAGCTGCGCCTTGCGGGCAGACCATTGGCCCGCCTTGCCGCCCTTGTTCTCGTCGACGACCTCTTGCTTGACCTCGTCCCACAGCTTGGGGTCGGTCTTTTCAGCGGTTCCAGCCATGTCCAGCCTCCTCGGGAGGCAGCAACGCTTGGAGCTCGCGACCGTTTCGGAGCTGTGGCCCCGAACGGCTGCCCCGGGCCGACCATTTCGGCGCAGGCGCGCGCACCAGCGTCCTAGCGTTCCCGGTTGACCGTGTAGAGCGCGGTCTCGCCCATCAGCCTGCGGATACGGCTATCGGGAAACAGTTCCAGCGCGTCGCAAGCCGCTTTTGCGTATCTGGCGGCACGGCCAAGCGTCACCCCGATGGCGTCGCACCGGGCGATCAGCGCCATGGCATGATCGAGGTCGTCCTCGCCCTGTTCGCTGTTCTCGATGACGCGCTGCCAGAAACCGCGTTCCGCCGCGTCCCCCCGCTCATAGGCGGCAAGCACCGGAAGGGTGATCTTGCCTTCCCGGAAATCGTCCCCGACCGTCTTGCCGAGGTGCGCCTGGTCGGCTGCGTAGTCGAGGGCGTCGTCCACCAGCTGGAACGCCATGCCGAGGTTGGTGCCGAACGCCTCCAGCGCCAGCTCCTCCGGCTCCGGCCGGCCGGCGACCACCGCCCCCACCCGGCAGGCGGCGGCGAACAGCGCCGCCGTCTTGCCGTGGATCACCTCCAGGTAGCGCTCCACCGGCGTGGACAGATCGTTCTGGGTCGCCATCTGCAGCACCTCGCCTTCGGCGATGGTGGCGGCCGCACGCGACAGGATCGCCATCACCTTCAGCGACCCGTCCTCGGTCATCAGCTGGAACGAGCGCGCAAACAGGAAATCGCCGACCAGAACCGAGGCCTTGTTGCCGAACACGGCGTTGGCGCTGGCAAGACCACGGCGCAGCTTGCTGTCGTCGACCACGTCGTCGTGCAGCAAGGTCGCCGTGTGGATGAACTCGACACAGGCGGCGAGGCCCACATGGCGCGGCACCGCGGGCGCTTCGGAGCGGTAGCCGCACAGCCGGGCGGAGGCCAGGGTCAGCAACGGCCGCAGGCGCTTGCCGCCCGCGGCCACCAGGTGCGCGGCCAGTTGCGGGATCAGTGCGACCGGACTATGCATGCGCGCAATGATGGCGCGGTTGCAGGCGGCCATGTCGTCGGCCAGCAGATCCGACAATGCGCGCAGCGCGTCCTCGGCGCTTGCGGATTCAGCCGCTCCCTGCTCCAGCTCCATCCCGAGACTTGTTGTCGGTGCGGATTCCGGCAGACTGGCAGCAAGCAGACTGGCGGCAAGGCGCAAGCACGATCCTCCTCACCTGGTTGAAGTGCGAGGCTCCATATGAGCGGCGAGGCAGGGGCGGTCAAGGCGACGACGACCGCCACATCCGGGTGATGGACGAGACAACCGAAGGCAGCCTGCTGGGCGGCAGGCTGCGCTACCGGCAGTTCCGCCACGGCTTTCGGACGGGCATCGAGCCCGTGCTGCTCGCGGCGGCGGTGCCGGCGCGGGCCGGGCAACGCGTGCTGGAAGCCGGATGCGGCGCCGGGGCCGCCACGCTGTGCTTGTTTGCCCGGGTTGCCGGGCTGCGGGGAGGGATCGGCATCGAGGCGGATCCCGGCACCGCCGCCCTCGCCCAACACAACTGGGAGATGAACGGCTTCAGCGGATTGGCGGCGATGCAGGGCAGCCTTCCCGATCTGCCCCGCGGCAT
Source organism: uncultured Acetobacteraceae bacterium (assembly GCA_964252545.1). GTDB lineage: Bacteria > Pseudomonadota > Alphaproteobacteria > Acetobacterales > Acetobacteraceae > Lichenicoccus. The sequence continues at coordinate 2,973 of CAXUNX010000098.1, forward strand.
CGGCCAGTTTGATCATGCCTTTGCCAACCCGCCCTGGCACCGGCGCCGCGGCAGCGCCACACCCGTGCCTCGGCGGGATGTGGCGCGGCGCGCGGCGGCGGGGCTTCTCGAGGCCTGGATCGTGGCACTCGCAGCGCCGCTCAAGCCGGGCGGCACGCTGACGCTGATCCTGCCGGCGGGGCTGTACGCCGAGGCGGGCGGGATCATGCAGCGCGAGGCGAGGCTGGGCGGCATCAGGCTGCTGCCGTTCTGGCCCAGGGCCGGCGTGCCGGCGAAGATCGTGCTGCTTCAGGGTCGGCGTGGTTCGCGTGCCGATGCGGCACTGCTGGCCGGCCTGGTGCTGCATCAGCCGGACGGTCGGTTCACGGAAGCCACCGAGCGGATCCTGCGTGAAGGAGAGCCACTGCCACTCGCCGCGGTATCGGTTCGGGCGTCTGGTTCAAGGTCTAGTCCAGCGCCTGACCCGGATCCGGTCCGGCGTCCGGGGCTTGTGTAGCCGCCGAGCCGTTCGTCCGTCGCCCCGAAGGGATGAGCTGAGCCTGGCGAGCAGAACGCGGCGGTTGGTTCATTCAAACGCGCGGAAGTCGACCTGGTCCGGAGCCTCGTGGAAGCCATGCTGCGGGCGGCTGGGGGAGGCCGGGGCCGGCATCGCATCCGCATGCCTCAGGTGCCAAAGCCGTTGATGCGCCGCGATCAGGCTTTCCATCACCCGTCGGCGCGCCGGGTCGGCGGGCGCCCTGCTCTGGCCCCGGGTCTGGCCGATCACGGTTTCCAGGATCGACAGCAGCTGGGCTGCCACGTCGAGGTCGCCGAGGTCGCAAGCCTGGTGAGCTGCAACCAGGATCCGCTCGGGAAGTCTGCGGTTCTGCCTGGGTGCCGCGCCGGACCCCCCGGTGATGCCGCCCACGATAGCCGGCGGAAGGCCGCTCATGATGTCCGCCAGGTCGGGGATCTGGCCGGTCCGGCTGTCGCTTTGCATGATTCGCCTCGTTCTGGCCCGGCCCTGCCGGATCACCCGCTCGTTACGCCGCCGGGCAAAAGGTATATAATCGTTAACAGAGGCGAATGGAACTGCTCTCGAACGTGTGAACGAAAAAATCTTGCTATATTTATTGAATGGGTTAACGCCAAGACCAAATCGACTGCAAAATGAAAGTGTTGATCCGCGATATTCAGCCCGGCTGGAAGACGCTTCCCTCGAAAGCCTCCTCCCAGGTGCCCATGGTGGAGGCGCGGCTGTATTCGGTGGCCCGGTTCTCGAAGAAGTTGGCGTGCTCCACCGCGTTCAGCATGTCGTCCACCCAGGGGAGCGGGTTGCTCTCGATGTGGTACAGCGGATCAAGCCCGAGCTGGGTCAGGCGGCGGTCCGCGATGAAGCGGATATAGGCTTTGACCTGTTCCCCGTTCAGCCCTTCCACGGCGCCCAGCTCGAACGCCAGGTCGATGAACGCATCCTCGTGCTCGACGATGGTGGCGCAGATCTGGGTGATCTCGGCGCGGAGCGCTTCGGTCCAGATTTCTGGATTCTCCTGCACGAACACCCGGAACAACCGGATCACCGACAGGCAGTGCAGCGTCTCGTCACGCACCGACCAGGAGACGATCTGGCCCATCCCCTTCAGCTTGTTGAAGCGGGGGAAGTTCAGCAGGATCGCGAACGAGGCGAATAGCTGCAGGCCCTCGGTGAAGGCGCCGAATGCCGCCAGGGTCTTGGCGATCTCGCGCTTGTTGGCGACCGAGAAGCCCTGCATGTAGTCGTACTTGTCCTTCATCTCCTTGTATTTGAGGAAGGCCGAGTATTCCACTTCGGGCATGCCGATGGTGTCGAGCAGGTGGCTGTAGGCGGCGATGTGGATGGTCTCGATGTTCGAGAAGGCCGACAGCATCATCAGCACTTCGGTCGGCTTGAACACCTGGCTGTAGTGCTTCATGTAGCAGTTGTTCACTTCCACGTCCGACTGCGTGAAGAAGCGGAAGATCTGCGTCACCAGGTTCTGCTCGCCCGCCGACAGCGTGCGGTGCCAGTCCTTGACGTCGTCCGCAAGCGGCACCTCCTCGGGCAGCCAATGCACGCGCTGTTGGGTCATCCAGGCCTCATAGGCCCAAGGGTAGCGGAACGGTTTGTAGACCGGGCTGCCGGTCAGCAGATCGGCGCGCGGGACGTCCGGCTGGAGGGAGGAGGCGGCGGCTGGCAGGTTGGTGTCCATGCCCCTGTCTACGCCCGTGTCCCCTCGGCTGCCAACGATTCGCCGGCACCGCCGCAGATCACGCCGGGGTGACATCAGGCGCATGGCGCAAGCCCGCCATCCGCAAGCGCTCCAGCCCGGCGCCCTACCGCACCACGCCTCCGAGCTCGTCCTCGATATGCGCGCAGATGATGTCAACGAAGCGGGTCTCGGCACGAAAGCCGAGTGCCGCAGCCCGACGCGCGTCCAGCCGCTGCGCCCAGCCGCCGACCATCCGCTCGATCACCGGGTCGGGCTCGTGGCGGATCAGCGCTGCGGCCCGCTCGCCGGCCACTTCGCGCAGGGCCGCGATCTGTTCGCCGACGGTGACCGACAGGCCGGGCATCGCGAGGTTCGGACGTCCGTCCAGCAGGCTCGTATCGAGCCCTGCGGCATGGATCAGGAAGTGCACCGCCGAGCGCGGGCTGGTCATCCAGTGGCGCACCTCCTCCGAGACCGGAAGCACCGCCTCGAGTCCGGCTAGCGGCTCGCGGATGATGCCCGAGAAGAAGCTCGAGGCGGCGCGGTTGGGCTTGCCGGGGCGCACGCAGATGGTGGGCAGGCGAAGGCCGATCCCGGCAACGAAGCCGCGTCGGGAATAGTCCGCAAGCAGCAGCTCGCATATCGCCTTCTGGGTGCCGTAGCTGGTCTGCGGCGTCAGCGCGAAATCGTCGCCGATGGCCTCCGGCATGCGGCCGCCGAACACGGCGATGCTGGATGCGAACACGAAGCGGGGCAACCAGCCGCCGTGCTGCCCCGCGAGCCGCACCGCGTCGAGCAGCAGCCGGGTGCCGTCGAGATTGACCCGGTAGCCGCGCTCGAGGTCGGCCTCCGCTTCTCCGGATACGATGGCGGCGAGATGGTAGATGATGTCCGGCTTGGAGGCGATCAGCGCCCCGGCGGCGCCGGGCTGCGAAAGGTCGGCGGCGCTGCAGGAAGCCTGCTTCTCGAAGCCCGCCGGCGCCTGCGGCACGATCACGTCGACCAGGTCGAGATGATCAACCGGCTGGCCTGCCAGCACGCGATCGCGGGCCAGCCGGCCGGCGAGCTGACGGCCAAGCATTCCGGCTGCACCGAGGATGAGAATGCGCATCTGATCCGCTCCATGGTCTCCGACCGGCCTGGCGGCAGGCGGGTCGCATGGAACATGATACGCCGGCTGGAACCGGCCGATCCCCGGCCGGCTGCCGAAATCCCCGAGAGGCCGCGATCGCCAGGCTCAGGGCACCGCCAGGCTCACGTGCAGCCGCTTCACCGCGCCTCGGTCAGCCCCGGCAGCTCACCGGCGGGCGCGGCCTATTGGCAGGCCAGGCACTCGTCATACTTGTTGGACCCGTCGTCGGCGGTTCTCGCAACCGGCGGCAGCACCTCGATCTTGTCCAGCATCTCGCTAACGGTGTCGGCGCGCTGGATCGACAGCGAGCGGCAGTAGTACAGCGATTTCAGCCCGCGCCTCCAGGCCATCATGTGGATCTGGTGCAGGTCGCGCTTGTGGATGTCGGCAGGCAGGAACAGGTTCACCGACTGGCTCTGGCAGACATGAGGCGTCCGGTCCGCGGCATGCTCCACCACCCAGCGCTGATCGAGCTCGAAGGCGGTCTTGAACACGTCCTTTTCCTGCTGGGTGAGGAAGTCGAGATGCTGCACGCTGCCCTTGCTCAGGGTGATCGACGACCACACCTCGTCGGTGTCCCGGCCCTTCAGGATCAGCAGCTTGTGCAGGTGCCGGTTGCGCACCGTGAACGAGCCGGACAGCGTCTTCTGCAGGAACACGTTGGCCGCGATCGGCTCGATGCCGGGGCTGGCGTTGCCGGCGATGATCGAGATCGAGGCGGTCGGCGCGATGGCGATCTTGTGCGAGAACCGCTCCTGGATGCCGTATTCCGCGGCGTCCGGGCAGGCGCCGCGCTCTTCCGCCAGCATGCGCGAGGCCGCGTCCGCCTGGGTGCGCACATGGCGGAACATGCGCTGGTTCCAGACCTTGGCGATCACGCTCTCGAACGGAACGCCGTTCGCCTGCAGGAAGCTGTGGAAGCCCATCACCCCCAGCCCCACCGAACGCTCGCGCGAGGCGGCGTATTTGGCGCGCGCCATCTCGTCGGGAGCGCGATGGATGAAGTCCTGCAACACGTTGTCGAGGAAGCGCATCACGTCCTCGATGAACAGCGGATGGTCCTTCCAGTCGAACCAGGTCTCGAGGTTGAGCGACGAAAGGCAGCAAACCGCGGTGCGCTGCTCGCCATGCTGGTCGATCCCCGTCGGCAGGGTGATCTCCGAGCAGAGATTCGAGGTCTTCACCTCCAGCCCGGCCAGCTTGTGGTGCTCGGGACGGGCGTTGTTCACATGGTCCGAATAGATGATGTAGGGCTCCCCCTGCTCCATCCGCGCGGTGAGGATGCGGATCCACAGCGAGCGCGCCGAGATCTTGCGTATGTGCGTGCCGTCCTTAGGAGAGATCAGCGCCCACGCGTCATCGGCCTCGACCGCGCGCATGAAGGCGTCGGAGATCAGGATGCCGTGGTGCAGGTTGAGCGCCTTGCGGTTGGGATCGCCGCCGGTCGGGCGGCGCATCTCGATGAACTCCTCGATCTCCGGATGCCATACCGGCAGATACACCGCAGCCGACCCGCGCCGCAGCGAGCCCTGGCTGATCGCCAGCGTCAGGCTGTCCATCACCCGGATAAACGGGATCACCCCCGAGGTCTTGCCGTTGCGGCCGACATTCTCGCCGATGGAGCGCAGATTGCCCCAGTAGGAGCCGATGCCGCCGCCTTTGGAGGCGAGCCAGACATTCTCGTTCCACAATCCGACGATGCCCTCCAGGCTGTCGCTCGCCTCGTTAAGGAAGCAGGAGATCGGCAGCCCGCGGCTGGTGCCGCCGTTCGAGAGCACCGGCGTCGCCGGCATGAACCAGTGCTTGGAGATGTAGTCGTAGATCCGCTGCGCATGCGCCGCATCGTCGCCATAGAAGCTGGCGACGCGGGCGAACAGATCCTGGTAGCCCTCGCCCGGCAGCAGATAGCGGTTGTCGAGGGTGGCGCGACCGAAATCGGTGATCAGCTGGTCCCTGACGCGGTCAACGCGGACCTGATGGTGGCCCGGCAGCTGCACGGCATCGACCAGGAGGTCCGCGTTCGGCGATTGCTGCGCCCTTCGGGCGGCTCCAGGCACGCTGCCCCGAGGCGACATGGCATCTTGGGCTTCACGCAGGGTCATCAAGTTCTCCGTGGGAGGCGTCCGGCAACCCACAGGACCGGCCGGACGCAACGCTAGATCTCGGGCATCGCTCTGCCTGTCACCACTAGATGATGTTTGGATCTGGTTTTCAAGAACGATCTGAAACCGGTCACCCCGGCACTCGGCCAAGAGTGCCGCGCCGGGCGATCAATCCCCGCGTTGCACAGGCAGCGGCGGCGGCGACGGGGCTGCAGCGACTGGGGCTGCAGCGACTGGGGCGGCAGCGACTCGGGCGGCGGACAGCAGCTCGGTGATCCGCGCAGACAGGATGCTCAGGGTGAACGGCTTGGTCAGCACCGGGATACCCGGCTCCAGGGTCACGTCGTTGTTGGTGCCGAATGCGTAGCCGGTGATGAACAGGATCGGCAGGTCAGGCCGGATCTGCCTGGCGCGCCGGGCGAGCGTTGATCCGTCGAAGCCGCCCGGCAGGCCGATGTCGGTGATCATCAGGTCGAGCTCGGAGTCGCCTTGCAGCCTGGTCATGGCGACAAAGGCGTCCTCGGCCTCTTGGACGGCGTGGCCACGCTCGCGCAGCAGATCCACCACCAGCATGCGGACCACCGCCTCGTCGTCCACCACGAGGATGCGCGCCGCTGGCATCGGCCTGTCCTGGTCTGAAGCCCAGTGCAGCGGCAACAGGATCCGCAAGCCCGGCGCGCCGCCTGCCTCCACGCGGCCGCCGCATTCGCGCAGCAGACGCTGCACCATCGGCAACCCCTGGAGCGGATCCGGTCCAGGCAGGGCGCCCGGCTCCAGCCGCACCGTCAACACGGCATGGTCGGACCCGACGGCCGACAGCATGATCGAGAGCGGGCTCGCCTCGGCGTACGTGGCCTGCGCCAGGGCGAGATCCAGCACGGCCGCCTCGAGCAGGCCCGGGTCGCAGCGGATCATCATCCAGTCGCAGCCGGTGCTGTGCAGCCTCGGCGCCGCGACCAGGCGGCTCGTGCGGATGCGATCGATGATGTCGGCAAGCGCGCGCGACAAGCCCACCGCCAGCGGAGCGCGCCCGTTCTTTGCCGGGGCCAGTCGCGCGAGATCCATCTGCGCCTGCACCCGGGCGGTGACCTCGGTGGCCATTCCAAGCTGCAGCGACGCGCCGTCCTGCTGAACGGCTTCGCAACGGGTGCTGAGCCAGCCGCACCGCCCGTCCCGCATCAGCATCGGCGCGAGTCCGGTGCGCCCACTGGCCCGCCAGCGTGCGACGAGCGCCTCGGTGGCCGGCCCCTGGTCAAGTCGCTCGGCGAACGCCGGGTTGCACCAGAGCAGGCAGCCATCCGGGTCGCACAGCCAGGCGAGCTCGGTCATGTTGTCGGAAAGCAGGCGCTGCAGGCCTGCCCCGGCCGACGCCGCCGACAAGGCTGCGAGCGGCGCGGCCAGGGCCTGCAGCAGGCGCGGCACCGGTTCCTCAAACGCCGGCTGGCCCACCGTCGAGCCAAGCACGCAGAGCAGCCCGGTCACACCCCCCTCCGCATCGCGCAAGGCGACGCCGCAATAAGCCAGCCCCGCCCCGCGGTCGGTGGCGGGCGTCGGAAGCGGCAGCCGGGCCAGCACCACGCCCCGGCCGGACGCGGCCTCATGTTCGAGGTGCAGGCGCAGCACCTGCTGCGGATCGGCGATGGGCTGGCCGAGGCCGGACGCGGCATCGCAGGCCGCCGACCCCGAGGCCATCACCCGCAGCAGCATCGCCTGCTCGGCGCCGCACACCTCGGCGACCAGCGCGGCATAGGCGGCCAGGCTGCCTTCTCCCTGAACAAGCAGGGACGGAAGCGCCTTCTGCAAGTCCGGTGCGACGCTGTCCGATTGATCCATGCCCGCCTCGAAAAGCCCGGCGCCGCTCGCCTGCCACCAGAGGTGGTGGCGACCGTCGTTCTGCGCCTGCACAGGCGGAGAGGGCGCCGTCATCGCCCTGGGATGAGCTACTCTTAACGATTAATTAACGGGAGTAAACGAATTTTCTGAGAACACCCTGCCGAACCGGTTCTGCAGAAATGATTCGAGCGCGATATCCTCCTGCCGCACGAAGCCGCTCTGCGGCAGGCTGCCGGCAGCCAGCAGATCGAGCACTGCGCAGATGCTGCCTGCGGTGGTCAGCTGGATCGCGCTGCGCGGACGCCCGCCCACCAGCCCGTGGTCGACGCGGCGACCCAGCGTCTCCTGCATCAGCCTGCCGTCCCGGGTTCCGATCACGCTCACCGAAATCACCACCACGTCCTGAAAAGTGGCCGGCAGGGCATGCTCGAGAATGCTGCGCAGCATGGCCCGACGCTCGCCTAGCCGCAGGTCGCGGAGCAGCAGCTTCATGATCGCCGCGTGTCCCGGATAGCGCATGGTCCGGTAGTTGAGCTCGCGCACCCGCCCCGCATAGGTATCGCACAGCGAACCAAGACCGCCCGAGGTGTTGAACGCCTCATAGGCGACGCCGTCGATCAACAGGGTCTCGCATTCCTCGAGGGCTGGCATCAGCCGCCGCTCGCCCCGCACGATCGCCTCGCAGGGTTGGAGATACTCGTTGATGACCCCGTCCGTGCTCCAGGTCAGGTTGTAACCCAGCGCATTGTCCGGATAGCGCGGCAGCGCGCCGACACGCAGACGGATGCAGTCGAGCGTCTCGAAACGGCTGGCGATGGCATGTGCTGCGATCGACACGAAGCCGGGTGCCAGACCGCATTGCGGAATGAACGCTTTCGGCGACTCCCGGGCTATGTCGCGGACGATGCGTGTGCTGGCCACGTCCTCGGTGAGGTCGAGATAGTGCGCGCCGGCGGCAAACGCGGCGGCGGCGATCTTGGTGGTGAGATGAAACGGTGCCGCCGACAGCACCGCATAGTGTCCGGCCAGCGCCACGGCCAGATCCGCCCCCGCATCGATGTCGAGCGCCACGCCGGCGACGGCGCCGCCGATCTCCTCGGCCATCCGGTCGAGCGCCTGCTGATCGCGATCGATCAGGGTCACCGCATAGTCCTCGCTCATGGCGAGCAGCTCCGCGATGGTCGAACCAATCTTGCCGGCGCCGATGACGGCGATGCGCTTCATTCAAATCTCCAGGCATGCGAGCAGCGCCGTCCAGCCTGCGCCGGCTCCAACAACAAGGGCGACATCCGGACCGACGCTCTCGGGAGCAGCATACGCTGATACCGTGGCCGCGGGCGCATGCTCCGACGGACCATGCGCCGCCTCAGCTCGGATGCAGCAGCTAAGCTAGATCGAGCCGCCCGACAAGACCGGTCCGGTCGGCAGGCCGGTGGGCGAGCCGCCGCGCGGCTCGAGGCTCACCAGGATCTTCGCGCCGGATTTCGGCACGCTGCCGGGCGCCAGCTGGACGCCGCCGGCCGGCAACACGCCAAGCGGGCTGGGTGCCTTCTCGCCGTTCTTCAGCAGCCACAGCTCGAGGTCGCGGTCGGGTGCGACATGCAGGCCGCCCACCGGAGTGATCCTCAGCCGGCCGCCCGGCAGCACCTGCACCACAAAGAACGGCG
>CAXUNX010000099.1:0-6885 GCA_964252545.1 uncultured Acetobacteraceae bacterium
GCCCCGTCCCCCGCCGCCGGCCATCGCCGCCCCGTCTCCCGAACGGCTCGCATCCCTGCTGGACTCGCTGCCGGTGCTGATCACTGACCCGGTGGTCGAGCGCGACGGCACCATGCAGCTTCGGCTCGGCGAGCACGCCGCCCCGCTATACAGCGCGCCAGGCGAGGCCATCGCCTCGTTCGTGCCGGGCTGGACGCCCCGGCTGCTTTATTCCGGCCTGCTGCCGTTCCGGGTGCTTGAGTTCCAGGGACCGCACAATGCCCGCGCCGCCTGGCTGCTGGATGGCGGGCTGTGCCGGCTGGGCGACCGGATCGAGGACCTGACCCCGGCACAGGCGGGGGCGTTGCTGGCGGGTGCGGCGCCGCTGCTGCGCCGGATGGTGGTCGACATCCTGCTTCGTCCCCTGCCGGTGCTGTCGCGCGAGGCGCAGGCGTTCGCCCGGGTCAACGACGTGCTGCGCACCGCGGTCGCGGAGTCGGGCGGCGACGCGGTGCTGCCGGTGCCGCGTGCCGTGCTGGTGGACGAGATCGAGGAGAGCATAGCCATGGCGGGCGCTCCCGCCGACCAACCGGCCGCGACCCTGAAGCGCGCCCACCTGCAGGCGGGCCTGGCGGTGGCCTTCGAGGACCGGCTGGTCGCCGCAACCAGCGAGGGCATGCTGTGCTGGCCGAGCCCGATCGATGGCCGCCCGCTGCGCTGCCAGGGCTGCATCTATTTTGACGATTTCCGGTTCGCCTACCGGTTCGCCGACATCGCAGCGAACCTCACCTTCTATGTCGTCGCCGCCGACCATTACTGCAAGCCGCTTGCGGTGTTCGTGCCGCAGCTCGACCTGCTGGTGGTGCGCGATGCCTGGTGCAGGCACCTGCTGGAGGTGTATTTCCCGCCCAACCTGGCGCGTTGGTTCATCAACCAGGCGGCGCTCAACGGGCCGCTGCTGGTGCCCTACTGGGTGCGTGGCGCGCGCCGGATCGCCAGCGTCATGCGCGGCCAGCCCGGCACCCATCTGGGACACCAGCTCTGGAACGAGCTTTCCGGCATGGAATACCTGCTGAGTGCCGCCCGCGGCCCGCAGATCCCGCAATGGATCATCCCCGGCGCCAGAAACGGCATCGAGCTGTGGGGCCCGGTGGAGTCGCTGTTCCCGGAGCTGCGGCAGCGGGTGCGGCGCGATCTCGACCATGCCAGCGACGTGTTGCCCTACCTTTACCGCGAGGGCATCTGTGCCGTGCGTGTCACCAGCGAGCGGGTTTCGGCGGAGCTGCGCCGCCGCCTGCAGCGGATCACCCGGATGGATCCGGGCTATGGCGGCATCCGCGCCCAGGCCGAGCGCGCGGCGGGCAGGGGGGCGCCGGTGATCATTCTCGGGCTGCGCGTCGAGAACCGGACGCTGGTGGACAGCGCCGCGTTCTTTCGCGACGTGCTGCGGGAGGTGGCGCGGCTCTGGCCCGGCGCCGTGCTGGTGGTCGACGGGCACAACGCGCGGGAAACCGCAGCCCCGGGCGGCGGCGTGATCGAGAGCCACGGCGAGGCGCTCGCCGGGCGGGCACCGCTGGAGATGGAGCGCGAGATCGCAGCCGAGCTGCGCGTGGCCGCCCGCGACCTCGACATCGAGCTGTTCGACACGCTGGGCGCTCCGATGTCGAGCAGCCTGGCCTGGGCGATGCAGTGCGACTGCTTCTTGTCGGTGTGGGGTGCCAGCCTCGCCAAGTTCCGCTGGGTCTGCAACAAGCCCGGCCTGGTGGTCACCAGCCAGGCCAACCTGCTGCACCGCGACGACCTGCACATCTACGACGCGGAGCGCTACATGGAAGCACCCTCGACGCTGAGGTTCGCCGATCCCGCAGCCGTGGTCGACGACCCGAATGCGCCCAGGCTGGTTCCGGTGTCGCCCGGCAACCCGTTCTTCTTCAACTTCAGGATCGACCACCATCGGGTGCTGGCGCAGTTCAGCGAGCTGGTGGGCGAGGTGCTGGAGGCCCGCCGATGACAGCGTTCCAACCGGCAACGGTTCTGTCGTAGGCTTTCCAGGCACACTCGGGCGGTCCCCCCCATGGTATCAAAGGTCGCGATCATCGGCGCCGGCTGGTACGGCTGCCACCTCGGCTCCTCGCTCAAGACGCTGGGCTTCGACGTCACCGTGTTCGAGCAGCACGCGCGGCCGTTGCACGAGGCCTCGGGCAATAACCAGTTCCGGCTGCATCTCGGCTTCCATTATCCGCGCCATCACGGCACCCGGGTGCAGTCCCGCGACGGCTTCATGCGCTTCATGGAACGCTATCCCTACCTCAGCCGCGAGGTCGCGGAGAACATCTACGCGGTTCCGCGCGCCGAGAGCCTGATCGACTTCTCCACCTACCGGCTGATCATGACCTCGACCGGCATCGATTTCCGCGAGACCAGCGACACCTCGGTGCCGATCCGCGAGATCGCAGGCCTGATGCACACCGGCGAGCGCGTGCTGCTGATCGAGCAGTCGCGGCGCTATTTCCAGGAGCAGCTCGGCACCAGCCTGGTGCTCAACCACCGGGTCAGCGCGATCGAGAACGAGGCCAACTGCGTGCGCGTCGAGGGCGACGCCTTTGATCTGCTGATCGACGCCAGCTGGGGGCAGCATTTCGGCATGCCGATGCCGTTCTACTACGAGCCCACCATCCTGCTCTATTACGAGACCGACCAGAGCTTCCCCGCCGTCACCTTCGTGGACGGTCCGCTCTGCTCGGTTTATCCGACCGAGGATCCGTCGATCTACACGCTGTCGTCGGTGCCGCACACGCCGCTCGGCCGCGCAAGCGTGGCGGGCGAGGCGCAGCGGATACGCGACGGCGTGACCACCGAGATGGTGGATGCGAAGCTGCGCCTGATGGAAGAGCAGGTGCAGCGCTACCTGCCCAGCTTCCGCGAAAGCTTCCGCTTCGTGGGCCCGCAGCTGGCGATCAAGACCAAGCCGGTCGGCAGCTTCGACGACCGCTCCTGCTCGGTGTTCCGCAGGGGACGGATCTTCCATGTCATGTCCGGAAAGATCGACACCATCTTCTTTGCGATGGAGCGTATCCTGTCGTTCATCGAGTCCTCGCAGTCGCGCGGCTCGGCGCCGCTGACCAGCCCGCTGCGCCAAGACATCGCGAGCCGCGCGCTGACCACGGCCGAGCCGTGAGCGCCCCGGCGAATGCCCGAACCGACGCGCTGATCGGCCATACCGGCTTTGTGGGCTCCAACCTGCTTCGGCAGCGCGCGTTCGGGGCGGTGTTCAACTCGGCGAGCATCGGCGGGATCGAGGGTCGCGGCTTCGACGACGTGGTCTGCGCCGGCGTTTCGGCGGTGAAATGGTGGGCGAACCAGAACCCCGACGAGGACCGTGCGCGCATCGAGGCGCTGATGCGGCGGCTGGAAACGGTGCGGGCACGCAACTTCACGCTGATCTCCACGATCGACGTGTATGCCCGCCCGCTCGGCGTCACCGAGCGGGATCCGCCGGCGCTCGAGGGGCTGCACGCCTATGGCCGCAACCGCGCCGCCCTGGAACGGTTCGTGGCCGGGCGCTTCGAGACGCACCAGATCATCCGCCTGCCGGCCCTGTTCGGCGCCGGCCTCAAGAAGAACGCGCTGTATGACCTGATGCACAACAACCGCACCGCGCTGATCAACCCGGCCTCTTCGTTCCAGTGGTACCCGCTCGAGCGCCTCGGCGCCGACCTCGCACGTGCCCGCGGCGCCGCGCTCGCGGTGCTGAACCTGGCCACCGAGCCGCTCGGCATGGCGGAGATCCGCGACCGCTGGTTCCCCGCAACCCCGATCGGCGCCGAGGCGGCGGCGGAAGCCCATTACGACATGCGCAGCCTGCATGCGCTCGCGTTCGGCGGCGCCGGTGCCTACATGATGAACAAGCAGGCCGTGCTGGAAGCGATCGGCCGGTTCGTGGCGAGCGGAGCGGAAGCCGGATGAGCGAGCGCGCGGTGAGCGAGCGCCCGGTGAGCGAGCGCCTGGTGAGCGACTGCCCGGTGAGCGACCGCCCGGTGAGCGAGCGCTGCGGCAGTGCCTGGCGCCTGGGCGTCTCCAACCTCGCCTGGCCCGCGGCCGAACAGGACGCGGCACTGGCGCTGCTTGCCTCGCTCGGTGCCGACGGGATCGAGGTGGCGCCCACCCGGCTGGCGCCGTGGGAGGAGATCACCGACGCGCATCTGGCCGGGCTTCGCTCCGCCTGCGAGCGGGCCGGCCTGGTGGTGAGCTCGTTGCAGGCGATCTTCTTCGGCAAGCCGGACGCGGCACTGCTCGGCGACCCGCCTGCGTTCGGCTTGATGGCCGAGCATCTGCGCCGGGTGGGCGGCATCGCGCAGGCGCTGGGTGCCGGCGTCGCGGTGTTCGGCGCGCCGCGCAACCGGCTGCGTGGCGGCCTGTCGCCTGCCGAAGCCCGTGCCCGAGGCGCAGAACGGCTGCGCCTGCTGGGCGGCATCGCCGACCGGGCCGGGCTCACCCTGGCGCTGGAGCCGGTGCCGCCGGCATACGGCGCCGACTTCCTGAACCATGCGGGCGAGGTGGTGGAGATGGTCCGTCTCGCCGGCCATCCGCGCATCCGCGCGCATCTCGACACCGCCTGCGTGACCCTCGCCGGCGACGATGTCGGTGCCGCGATCCGCGAGGCGGCGCCGCTGCTCGCGCACTACCACATGGCCGAGCCGCAGCTGGGTTCGTTCGCGTCCCCGTGCTGCGACCACCGGCAGGCGGCCGAGGCGCTCAACCAGGCGGGCTATGCCGGCTGGATGGTGATCGAGATGCGCGAAACCAGCCTCGGCGAGGTCGCCACCGCCATCGATCTCGCGCAAACGCTTCGTCGCTGATCCGGGCTCGCGCTCCCGGTCATGCCTGCGCGGTCGGACGCACGACGATCTCGCCCACATCGATGTCGGCCGGCTGCTCCACTGCGAACGCGATGGCACGCGCAACCGCTACGGGCGGCATCGCGATGCCGCCCGGCGCCTGCAGGAGCTGCGTTCTGGTGTCGGCATCCGCCACTGCCTGCACGAACCCGGGATTGACGAAGCCGGGCGAGATCACGCTCACCCGCAGCTTGTCGCCGGCTTCCTGACGCAGCCCTTCGGAGATCGCGCGCACGGCGGACTTGGTTGCCGAATATACCGCCTGGCCGCCGGCCGCCTCGATGCGGGCAGCCAGCGCGCGGAGCCGCTTCTCGTCGCGCGCCCCCAGAACAAGCGTCGCCCCGCGCTCCGCGAGCAGCAGGGCGGTCGCTTCACCGATCCCGCTGCTCGCCCCGGTGATGGCGATCACTTTGGATTCCTGTTCCGGCATGCCGAGTGGGGCCTTTCGCATCATCTGGCCATGGTAAAGCCGGGTAGGGCCGCCGCGGATCCCTTGCCTCCGCACTCCCGCCATGCTTAAAGCCGCGGCTTCCCTGCCGGAACGGTGGCATCCGTTCCGGCTATACCCATGCCCGCGTGCGGGCGGCCGCGTGGAATGGTCCATCCGCGGCCCGGGTCGAACCTATCCGAAGGGAGCACCCATGCCGTTCTATGAATGCGTGCTGATCGCACGCAACGACGTGACACAGCAGCAGGTGGAAGCCGTGGCCGAGGCCATCGCGATCCAGCTCGAAGGCGAAGGCGGGCAGATCCACAAGCGCGAATACTGGGGTCTGCGCAGCCTCGCCTACCGGATCAAGAAGAACCGCAAGGGGCACTACATGCTCCTCGGCCTGGAAGCCAAGCCCGCCTCCATCAACGAGATGGAGCGCCAGCTCAGCCTGAACGAGGACGTGCTGCGCTACATGACGCTGCGCATCGAGGCGATCGACGAGAACCCCTCGGCGATCCTGTCCCGCAAGGGCGACGACCGCGAGCGCGGCTTCCGCGGGCCCAAGCCGGCCGGGCGCTTCGACAGCGGCCGCAAGCGCGGCTACGACGACCGCGAGGAATTCCGCGCCCGCGACGAGGGGCCTTCGCGCGGGCCGCGCGAGCTGGCGGAAATGGAGTAGGCGACGATGTCCGACAGCACAGACGTCAATCCCGCCCAGCGCCGCAGCGCGGTGGGCGCCCGCAGGCCGTTCTATCGCCGGCGCAAATCCTGCCCGTTCTCCGGCCCCAACGCGCCGAAGATCGACTACAAGGACGTGCGCCTGCTGTCTCGCTTCCTTTCCGAGCGCGGCAAGATCGTGCCGAGCCGGATCACCGCGGTGTCGGCCAAGAAGCAGCGCGAGCTCGCCCAGGCGATCAAGCGCGCCCGCTTCCTGGCCCTGCTGCCCTATATCCTGAGCTGAGGGAGAGCAGAGCATGGCCGCAACCGAGGTGATCCTGCTCCAGCGCATCGACAAGCTGGGACAGATGGGCGAGGTGGTGCGGGTGAAGCCCGGATTCGCGCGCAACTACCTGCTGCCCGAAGGCAAGGCGATCCGCGCCAACGCCCATAACCGCGAGCGCTTCGAGCGCGAGCGGGTGCAGCTCGAGGCGCAGAACCTCAAGCGCCGCGAGGAAGCCGAGCGCCTCGCCGAGCGTGTCGGCGGCCTGTCGGTGGTGATCATCCGGCAGGCGGGCGATTCCGGCAGCCTGTATGGTTCGGTGACGCCGCGCGACATCGCGGTGGCAGCCACCGATTCGGGCCTCGGCATCGGCCGGCAGCAGGTCCAGCTCGATGCGCCGATCAAGTCGCTCGGCCTGACCGACGTGCGCGTGGTGCTGCATCCCGAAGTGGTGATCCGGGTGAGCGTGAACGTGGCGCGCTCGCCCGAGGATGCCGAACGGCAGGCGCGCGGCGAGAAGGTCGGCCGCAACAACGACGAGGATGCCGACGACACGCCGGACGCCGACGCGTCTGCCGCGGAGTTCGACCCGACCGCCTGACGTCCGGTCGCCGCACTCGGCGACCTGTTGAGCA
>CAXUNX010000099.1:6895-11860 GCA_964252545.1 uncultured Acetobacteraceae bacterium
CGGGAACCAGCTGCCCGACGCGGCGCATGAACGCTCCGGATCCTGGTCCGGAGCATTCGCGCATCGGACCGGTGCTGCCGTGCCGGCTGGAAGCAAGCCGGCTCGAAAACCGGCGCCGTGATGCTCCCGTGTGGCTCGCGCGCCACGGCAGGAGGCGCTGCCGTTGCATCACAATTAAGCTAATGTTACGGCACGGGTGTCGGGTCACCGGCCGGTAACAATCAATTCGAAGGCAGACACATTGCCCGATACCCTTCCGTCGAACCAGGTGGCGGTGCATCGCTCGCCTTCCCGTCCGGCCCAGTTGCGGTCGCTGTTATGTTCTCCCGATCTGGTGTTCCTGATGGAGGCCCATAGCGGCCTGTCCGCCAAGATCGTCGAGGAGGCCGGCTTTGCCGCCATCTGGGCATCAGGGCTTTCCATCTCCGCGACCCTGGGCCTGCGCGACAACAACGAGGCGTCGTGGACCGAGGTGCTCGACGTTTTGGAGTTCATGGCCGACGCCACGACGCTGCCGATCCTGGTCGATGGCGATACCGGGTACGGCAACTTCAACAATGTGCGACGGCTGGTGCGCAAGCTGGGCGAGCGCGGGATCGGCGGCGTCTGCCTCGAGGACAAGCTGTTCCCGAAGACCAACTCGTTTCTCGGCGAACGCCAGGCGCTGGCGGACATCGCGGAGTTCTGCGGCCGCATCCGCGCCGGCAAGGACGCGCAGACCGACGATTCGTTCTCGATCGTGGCGCGCACCGAGGCGCTGATCTCCGGGCATCCCATGGAAGAAGCGCTGCGCCGGGCGGAAGCCTACCACGCCGCTGGCGCCGATGCGGTGCTGGTGCACTCCAAGCGCAACGATCCGAGCGAGATCACCGGCTTCATGGCACGATGGGATCGGCGCTGCCCGATCGTCGTGGTGCCGACCATGTTCTATGCGACGCCCACGGAAACCTTCCGACGTGCCGGCATCTCGAGCGTGATCTGGGCCAACCACATGGTGCGCTCCTCGATCAGCGCGATGCGTGCGACCGCGCGCACGGTCGCCTCCACGCAGTCGCTGATCGAGATCGAGGGCAGCATCGCCAGCGTGCGCGACATCTTCAAGCTGACCGGCAACGACGAGCTGGAGGAGGCCAACCAGCGCTACCTGCCGGTCAGCCGCAACGTGCACGGGGTGGTGCTGGCAGCCTCGCACGGCGCCGAGCTCGGCCCGGTGACCGCAAGCCAGCCGAAATGCATGGTCGATGTCCGCGGCCGGCCGCTGCTGCACCGACTGCTCGGAACGCTGGTCGAGAGCGGGGTTGCGGACGTGACCGTGGTGCGCGGCTACTGCAAGGAGGCGATCCGGCCGAACGGCTTCCGGGTCGTCGACAACGACGCCTATGCCGACACCGGCGAGGCGGCCTCGCTGGCCTGCGCCATGCCCCGCATCGTGGGCGAGGCGGTGGTGGTGTATGGCGACGTGCTGTTCCGGCGCTACATCCTCGACGGGCTGCTGGAGTCCACCGGCGACATCACCGTGGTGATCGACTCGGTGCCGCGCCCCGGCGCCAACCCGCGCGACCTGGTGGCGGCCGACCGGCCCGACACCGCCTCCTACCTGGACGAGACCACCACCCGCCTCACCGCCGTAGGGGTCGACGCGAAGCAGGCGGCGGGCGAGTGGATCGGGCTGATGCATCTGAGCGCCCACGGCACCGAACTGGTGCGCGAGGAGCTGGCGGCGATGCAGGCCGAGGAAACGCTCGCCGCGGCGGACCTGCCGGAGCTGCTCAACCGGCTCGCCGGCCGCGGCACGGTGGCGGTGCACTACATCCGCGGCCACTGGCTCGATGTCGACAACCTCACCGACCTGGCGGAAGCGCGGAACTTCTCCTGATGCTCGGGGCGGGATCGTTCCTGGAGGCCGCCGGCCGCGCGGGGTTCGGTTTCTACAGCGGCGTGCCGTGCAGCTTTCTCACCCCGCTGATCAACCGGGTGGCAAGCGACCCGCAGCTCGGCTATGTCGGCGCCGCCAGCGAGGGGGAGGCGGTGGCGATCGCCGCCGGCGCTTGGCTGGCCGGCCGGGAAACGGTGGTCATGTGCCAGAACTCCGGGCTCGGCAACGCGGTCAACCCGCTCACCTCACTGAACACGCCGTTCCGCATCCCGACCCTGCTGATCGTGACCTGGCGCGGCCAGCCCGGGCTCAAGGACGAGCCGCAGCACGAGCTGATGGGCCGCATCACCCACGAGCTGCTGTCGGTGATGCAGCTCGGCCAGCGGCCTTTCCCGGACAGCCCGGAGGAGCTGCCGCCTGCGCTGGAGGAGGCCACCGCGACGATGAAGCGCACCGGCCTGCCGTTTGCGCTGGTGATGGCCAAGGACAGCCTGGCCGAGGAGGCGCTTGACGAGCCTGCCCGGCCGCAGCCCGGACGTGGCCGGCGTCTCGACCTGTCCGAGGGCGGCTCGAGGCCGTCCCGCACCGCGATCCTGGAGCAGGTGCTGGCCCAGGTGCCCGCCGAGGCGCCGGTGATCGTCACCACCGGCAAGGCCGGACGCGAGCTGTTCACGCTCGCCGACCGCGAGCAGCATCTCTACCAGGTCGGCTCGATGGGATGCGCCGCACCGATGGGCCTGGGGGTGGCGCTGACCACCGGCGGCCGCACCATCGTGCTCGACGGCGACGGCGCCAGCCTGATGAAGCTCGGCGCGATGGCCACCATCGGCGCCCACCGGCCGGCGGGCCTGTTGCATGTGCTGCTCGATAACGGCGTGCACGACTCCACCGGCGGTCAGGCGACCGTCTCGGCCACGGTCGACTTCGCCGCGGTGGCGCTGGCCTGCGGCTACGCGCACGCCGTGAGCTGCGACAGCGTTTCGGGCTTTGCCCAGGCCTTCGCCCGGGCGCTCGATTGTTCCGGGCCGGTTATGCTGCATGTGCGCATCCGGCCGGGCTCGCCGGAGAAGCTGGGCCGGCCGACGGTGGCTCCGCACGAGGTCGCCCAGCGCTTCCGCGGCTTCCTGGCGGGGTGCGCGGCTCGCGCGCCCGCTCCGTTGTCTGGCGCTCCGTTGTCTGGCGCCTCATTGTCTGGCGCCTCGCGGTTCAGCCTCCGGTCCGAGTGCCGGGACCGTGCGCCGCCATGAACAGCTCGACGGCTGCAAGCGCTCGCCCGATCTCCGTGGGTCCGATGGCGCCGATGCAGCCGATCCGGAAGCTCGGCACGCGCGTGAGCTTGCCCGGGTAGATCACGACGCCGCGGCGCGCTAGGAAATCATAGAACCGCTCGAAGTCGAACCAGCCGCCTTCCGGGATGCGGAAGGTCACGATCACCGGCGCCTGGATCGCTGGATCAAGATAAGGGGTGAAACCGTGCGCCTGCATGCCACCAACCAGCAGGTCGCAGTTCAGCCGGTAGCGGCGATGGCGCGCCTCCACCCCGCCTTCCCCGTCGAGCTGGTCGAGCGCTGCCGCAAGTGCCGCCACCACCTGCACCGGAGGGGTGAAGCGCCATTGCCGGGTTTCCTCGAAGCCGCGCCACTGCGCGAACAGGTCGAGGCTGAGGCTGACCGCGTTCTGCGCGCAGCGGCGCAGATGCGCCGTCTCGGCGATCACGAACCCCAGGCCCGGCACCCCCTCCAGCCCCTTGTTGGCGGAACCCACCAGGGCGGTGCAGGGATCAGCCCCGGCATCGATCGGCACGGCGCCGAACGAACTCATCGCATCGACGATCAGCCGGCGTTTCGCCTCCTGCACGACGGCTGCGATCGCCGGCAGCGGATTGAGCAGCCCGCTGGTGGTCTCGCAATGCACCAGCGCCACGTCGGTGAGGGCGGGCTGCTCGATCAGCGCCCGTTGCACCGCCTCCGGGGTGATCACCTGGTCCTCCGGCACCTCCAGCACCATCCCCAACCGGCCGAGCCGCGAGGCCATCTCGGCGATCCGCCGGCCATAGGCGCCGTTCACCAGCGCCAGCAGCCTGCCCTCGGGCGGCACCAGGGTCTGGATCGCGGCCTCGACCGCAAAGGTGCCGCTGCCCTGGACCGGCACTGCGACATGGCTGCAGGCGACCCCGGCCAGCCGCGCGAGCCGGCTGCGTATGCTCTCGCTCATGGCGGTGAACGCCTGGTCGCGCGAGCCCCAATCCTGCCCGAGTGCTGCGCGCGTGCGGGCCGACGTGGTGAGCGGCCCAGGGGTCAGCAGCAGCGGGGTCAGCAGCAAGGGTGTCGGCAGCAGCGGGGTCGGGTCGTGGTCGGGCACCGCGAAGCCGTAACGCAGAACCGTCCCGCCCGCCAGCGCCGGCTGCAGCCACGATGAGCGCGTCCTGGACCCACCGCATGGCCCGGCCGCTGGTGCGGCCGATGATCGGCACCCCGATACGGCCGAACCACCTGACGACGCTGCGGCTGCTGTCCGGAGTGGCCGCCTGCGCCTGCCTGAGCGGAGAAGGCAGGCGCAGAACAAGGTGGGGAGGCGGATTGTGGCTCGCCTCGGCCTTCCTTGATCGCGCCGACGGCGAGCTGGCCCGGCTCGGCGACCTGCGGAGCAGGGGCGGGCACCTCTACGACTACTACACGGACAACGCCGTCAATGCGCTGTTCTTCGCCGCGATCGGCTTCGGGCAGAAGCGCTCCTGGCTCGGGCGGTGGTCGGCGCCGCTCGGCTTGGTCAGCGCTGGCTCGCTGCTGCTGTGCAACATCTTCTCCGAGCGGCTGGAACAACGCAGCCCGGCCAAGGCGAGGGCCTATTCGGGCCGCTGGGGCTTCGATCCCGACGACGCCCTCTACCTGATGGGCCCGCTCGCCTGGCTGGGATGGCTGAGCCCGGTCCTGGCGGCCGCCTCGGTCGGCACCACCTCCATGATGATCCTCACCGGGCTGCGCCTCGGGCGCTCGACACCCCACGTCCCGCGGTGACCGGCCTGGCGGCCATCCTGGGCCGGATCGCCGCCGCCTGCGGGGCCCGGGCGGGGCTGGTGAGCGTGCTGG
>CAXUNX010000100.1:0-6096 GCA_964252545.1 uncultured Acetobacteraceae bacterium
GTGCATCTCCAGGATCTCGGCGTCGTACTCCTCTGCCGGCAGCGCTGCCGCCAGCCGGGCGGCCAGGTCGAGCACCAGCGCCATCCCGGGAGAAAAGTTGGCGGCCTGCACGATCGCGATGCGCGTGGCGGCCTGCTGCACCGCCTGCTGGGCGGGGCCGCAGAGGCCGGTGGTGCCCAGCACCCAGGCCACCCCCGCTTGCGCCAGCGTGGCCGCGTGTGCGGCCGTGGCATCGGCATGGGTGAAGTCGATGATCACGTCGGAAGCCGCCGCCAGGCTTGCCAGCGACGCGTAGAGGGTAGGGCCGGCCGGCGGCAAGGCGCCCGTATGATGCGTGCGGCTGGTGCCTCCGACCAGCGGCAGGCCGGCACGGGAGGCTTCCTCCACCAGCATCCGGCCGATGCGGCCCCGGATGCCGGCGACGCCGATGCGCATCAGCGCGCGTTCCAGCCAAACAAGCGGCGGCGCAACCCGGTGGGTCGCGCCGCCTGTGTTTGTCCGCAGCGCGGGTGGGGGGGGGACGTCACCACGGACATAACGTTAACTATGACGCGGCCGCCGTGGTTTCAAGAACACAGTCAAGTGGGCATCTCAGGTCACGCGATTGCTACTGGGTGACGTTGCAACAGCAACACGGAGCCTCACGCCTTGCCGTCGAAGAAGTCACGCACCTTGCCGAAGAACCCCTCGCTCTCCGGACTGGTCTTGGCGTGGCCCGAGACGTCTGTTTCGAACTCCTCCATCAGCTCGCGCTGCCGCTTGCTGAGATGCTGCGGCGTTTCCACCGCGA
Source organism: uncultured Acetobacteraceae bacterium (assembly GCA_964252545.1). Taxonomy (GTDB): domain Bacteria; phylum Pseudomonadota; class Alphaproteobacteria; order Acetobacterales; family Acetobacteraceae; genus Lichenicoccus. The sequence goes on from CAXUNX010000100.1 coordinate 791, forward strand.
CCTGGATGTACATGTCGCCGCGCGCCGCCGATCGCAGCACCGAGAAGCCCTTGCCGCGAAGCCGGAACTGCTCGCCGGTCTGGGTGCCGGCGGGGATCTTGACCCGGCTGCGGCTGCCGTCGATCACCGGCACCTCGACTTCGGCGCCGAGCGCCGCCTGGGTCATGCGCAGCGGCACCCGGCAATAGATGTTGGCGCCGTCGCGCTGGAAGATCTCGTGCCCGCGCACCGCCACATGCACATACAGGTCGCCCGGCGGGATGCCCGCACCCCCGGCCTCCCCCTCGCCCGAAAGCCGGATACGGGTGCCGTCTTCCACGCCGGCCGGGATCTGCACGTTCAGGTTGCGCTCGCGTTCCACCGTGCCGGCGCCGTGGCAGTTCTTGCACGGGTTGCGCACCACGCGGCCGGCGCCGCCGCAGGTCGGGCACGCCCGCTCGACCAGGAAGAAGCCCTGCTGTGCCCGCACCTTGCCGGCGCCGTGGCAGGTCGGACAGGTCTCGGCCGCCCGGTCCTTGCTTTCGGAGCCGGAACCGGCACAGGCCTCGCACTGCACTCGGCTCGGCACCCGGAGCGGCACCTTGGCACCGGTGAACGCCTCGGCCAGGTTGATCTCGACCTGGGCGCGGATGTCGGCGCCGGCGCGCTGGCGGCCGCCGCCCCGGCGGCCTCCCATCATGTCGCCGAACACCTGGTCGAAGATGTCGCCGAGGCCGCCGCCGCCGAAATCGAAGCCGCCGGGAGCGCCGCCGCCATTCTCGAAGGCGGCATGGCCGAAGCGGTCATAGGCGGCGCGCTTCTGGTCGTCCTTGAGGACGTCGTAGGCCTCGTTGAGGTCCTTGAAGCGGGATTCCGCAGCCTTGTCGCCCGGATTGCGGTCCGGGTGGTACTTCATGGCGAGCTTGCGGTACGCCTTCTTCAGGACGTCTGCGGAGGCATCCCGGGCGACCTCCAGGGTCGCGTAGTAGTCCTGCTTGGCCATCTGTTCCTCATCGGCGGGATATCCGCAGCCCAGGCGGCTGCCTGAAAGCGGCCTGCGGAACCGTCATGAAGCGAGGCGCCGGCCTTCGTGAGAAGCACCGGCGCCTCCGCCAAAATCAGCCCGTGATCAGGCGGACTTCTTCTTGTCGTCGACATCCTCGAAGTCGGCGTCGACCACCTTCTCGCCGCTGGGGCCAGTCTGGGCGCCCCCGCCACCCGGAGCCTGTCCGGCGCCGGCCGCGCTGCTGGCCGCCTCGGCCTTGTACATCGCCTCGCCGATCTTCATCGCCACCTGGCTGAGCCGGTCGGACGCAGCCTTGATCGCCGCCGGGTCGCTGCCCTCGATGGCGGTGCGGGTCGCGGTGATCGCGGCTTCCGCCTCGCTCTTGTCGGCGGCCGCCACCTTGTCGGCGTTCTCCGCCAGGGTCTTCTCGACCTGGTGCACCAGCCCCTCGGCATGGTTGCGCGCCTCAACCGACTCGCGCTTGGCCCGGTCCGCCTCGGCGTTCGCCTCGGCCTCGCGCACCATCCGCTCGATGTCGGAATCCGACAGCCCGCCCGACGCCTGGATGCGGATCTGCTGCTCCTTGCCCGAAGCCTTGTCCTTGGCGGACACCGAAACGATGCCGTTCGCGTCGATGTCGAACGTCACCTCGATCTGCGGCACGCCGCGCGGCGCCGGCGGGATGCCCATCAGGTCGAACTGGCCCAGCAGCTTGTTGTCGGCCGCCATCTCGCGCTCGCCCTGGCTCACCTTGATGGTGACCGCGCCCTGGTTGTCCTCGGCGGTGGAGAAGGTCTGGCTCTTCTTGGTGGGGATCGTGGTGTTGCGGTCGATCAGCCGGGTGAACACGCCGCCCAGCGTCTCGATGCCGAGCGAAAGCGGGGTCACGTCGAGCAGCAGCACGTCCTTGACGTCGCCCTTGAGCACCGCGCCCTGCACGGCGGCACCGATCGCCACCACCTCGTCCGGGTTCACGTTGCGCGCCGGCTCGCGGCCGAAGAACTGCTTCACCGCCTCGATGACCTTGGGCATGCGGGTCATGCCGCCGACCAGGATCACCTCCTCGATCTCGCCCGCCGACACCGACGCGTCCTTGAGTGCCGCGCGGCACGGGCCCAGGGTCCGCTGGATCAGGTCGTCCACCAGGCTCTCGAGCTTGGCCCGGCTCAGCTTCAGCACCAGGTGCTTCGGCCCGGTGGCGTCGGCGGTGATGAAGGGCAGGTTGATCTCGGTCTCCTTGGAGGAGGACAGCTCGATCTTGGCCTTCTCCGCGGCCTCCTTGAGACGCTGCAGCGCCAGCTTGTCGGAGCGCAGGTTGATGCCCTGCTCGCGCTTGAACTCGTCGGCCAGGTAGTCGATCACCCGGGCGTCGAAATCCTCGCCGCCGAGGAAGGTGTCGCCGTTGGTGGACTTCACCTCGATCACGCCGTCGCTGATCTCGAGCACCGACACGTCAAACGTGCCGCCGCCCAGGTCATACACCGCGATGGTGCCGCCGTTCTTCTTCTCCATGCCGTAGGCCAGTGCCGCGGCGGTGGGCTCGTTGATGATGCGCAGCACCTCGAGGCCGGCGATGCGGCCGGCATCCTTGGTCGCCTGGCGCTGGGCGTCGTTGAAGTAGGCCGGAACCGTGATCACCGCCTGCGACACCGGCTCGCCGAGATAGGTCTCGGCGGTTTCCTTCATCTTGCCGAGCACGAAGGCGCTGATCTGGCTGGGCGCGTATTTCTGCGCGCGCGCCTCGACCCAGGCGTCGCCGTTGTCGCCCTTGACGATGGTGTACGGCACCAGCCCGCGATCCTTCTCGACCGTGGGGTCGTCGATGCGGCGGCCGATCAGCCGCTTGACGGCATAAAGCGTGTTGGTGGGGTTGGTCACGGCCTGGCGCTTGGCGGACTGGCCCACCAGACGCTCGCCGTTCTCCGTGAAGGCAACCATCGACGGCGTGGTGCGCGCACCCTCGCTGTTCTCGATCACCCGGTTGTCGTCACCCTCGCGTATCGACACGCACGAGTTGGTGGTGCCGAGATCGATGCCGATAACCTTGCTCATGCGTTCTTCTCCTTGACAGCAGCCCCAACCGGCCCGAGGCACCGGAAGCGGCCCAATGGATCACACGCCCAACCCGCCGGGCGTCGACACGGGATGTATTGAGGACCCAACGGTCCCGCAACCCCCAAGCCGTTTGTTTGCACAAAAAACAGGCAAAAACTCGAGTGCGGCAGAACCCGCTAGACGGTCCTGTCGAGCGCCTCCGCATCCACCGGTGGCGCCGGCGTCGGCGCGGCTGCGGCGCCCGGCGCGGCTCTGGAGACCACCACCATCGCCGGCTTCAGCAGCCGTCCGTTCAGGGTCCAGGCGGATGTCCAGGCCTGCACCACCGTGCCCGGCGGGTGGTCGGCGCTGGGCTGCTCGGCCATCGCCTGGTGCAGGTTGGCGTCGAACAGCGCCCCGGTGGGATCGCTGCCGGTGATGCCGTTGCGCTCCAGCACGCCTAGGAACGAGCGCTCGACGCTCTCGAAGCCTTCCCGCAGCTTCACCAGCACCGGGCTGTCGTCGGCCGCGGCGGGCGGCAGGCTGCTGATGCCGCGACGCAGGTTTTCCGCCGCCTCGACCACGTCGCGGGCGAACTTCTGCACCGCGTACTGCCGCGCATCGTCGGCCTCGCGCTTCGCCCGGGCGCGCACGTTCTGCATCTCCGCCTCCGAACGCATCCAGCGGTCGCGCATCTCGGCCAGTGCTGCTTCCAGCTCGCCGATGCGGCCGGCGGCCGCCTGCATGACGGATTCCTGCCCCTCCGGGGCGGCGTCAGGCGGCGTCTCGGCTTCGCGCTCCCCCTGGGAGTCCGATACGGTTGTGGCGTCTTCCTGTGTCATGCCGCTGAAGTAGGTGAGGGGGAAAGGATGGACAAGCCGTAAATGGCGGCGGCGCTGCATCCGCGGCGCCGGTTTTGTGGCATCGTCTTGGCTTCAACCATTGGCTGCGGAGTTGTTCGGTTGGATGCCATGAAGCAGACCATCGCCCTGGTCGATGACGACCGCAACATCCTCACCTCGGTGTCGATGACGCTCGAGGCCGAAGGCTTCCAGGTGCGCACCTACACCGACGGCGAAAGCGCGCTGCAGGGCCTCAGCGCCAAGCCGGTGGATCTTGCCGTGCTCGACATCAAGATGCCGCGCATGGACGGCATGGAGCTGCTGCAGCGCCTGCGCAGCCGATCGCAGCTGCCGGTGATCTTTCTGACCAGCAAGGACGAGGAGGTGGACCAGCTGATGGGGCTGCGGCTCGGCGCCGACGACTACATCACCAAGCCGTTCTCGCAGCGCCTGCTGCTGGAGCGGATCCGCGCCCTGCTTCGCCGCAACGAGGCCAACCGCGCCGAACAGGCCGGCGCGCCGTCGCAGGGAACCATGGTGCGCGGCTCGCTCTCGCTCGACGAGACCCGGCACCAGTGCCTCTGGCGGGAGGCCGACATCCAGCTCACCGTCACCGAGTTCCTGCTGGTGAAAGCGCTCGCCACCCGCCCGGGGCTGGTGAAGTCGCGCGACCAGCTGATCGATGCGGCTTACGGCGAGAACATCTATGTCGACGACCGCACCATCGACAGCCACATCAAGCGGGTGCGCAAGAAGTTCCGGCAGATCGACGACAGCTTCAACCAGATCGAGACGCTCTACGGCATCGGCTACCGCTACAAGGAGGAGTGATGCCGGACAGCCTGCCGAGCGCAGCCTCCCCCCCATCCGGCGCATCAACATCCGGCCCACCGGCTGGGATCCCGAAGCCTGCGGCCCGCCCGCGCCGGGCGCGCTGGGTGTCGCCGATGATGCGCCGGATCCTGCTGGTCAACGCGCTGCCGCTGGCGCTGCTGGTGGCGACCCTGCTCTACCTCAACCAGTTCCAGAACAGCCTGCTGGAAGCCGAGGTGACCGCGCTGCGCGAGCAGGCGCGGATCTATGCCGGGGCGCTCGGCCAGAGCGCCATCGAGCCGGAGCCAACCCAGAACCGGCCACGCCCCGCCCGGCGCGCGCGGACGCATCCGGGCCCGGCGGCGCCCGACCGCAACCCCGACCACAACCCGGACCGGGGCCCGGCCGACGCGCCGGTGCTGGCACCCGACCTTGCGCGTCCGCTGCTGCTGCGGCTGACCGAGCCGAGCCCCAGCGCCCAGGCCCGGCTCTATGCTCCCGGCGGCCAGCTGATCGCCGACAGCCGCACCGAATCCGCGAGCGAGGACGACATTCCCCGCAGCGCGCCCGGCAGTCCGCCGAGCGGCGTGCCTGCTGGACGCCGGGCTGATCGCGGCGGCGGCCCCGGCCGG
>CAXUNX010000100.1:6106-11766 GCA_964252545.1 uncultured Acetobacteraceae bacterium
GGCCTATGACTGGCTGCTGGGCCTGCTGCTGCAGACCCGGCTGCATATCCCCACCCTCGGGGTCAACGCCGACCCGGAGGACCAGCCCGACGTGCGCCAGCAGCTGCGCTTCGGCGACCCGGACAGCTCGGAAACCCCGCCCTATATCCGCCGCGCCGCCGATCACCGGCTGCTGGTCACGGTGGCCGAGCCGGTGCAGCACCAGGGACACACCATCGGCATCATCCAGCTCACCCGCGAGGCGCGCGACGTGGACCGGTCGCTGTTCGCGGTGCGCTCCTCGATCCTGGTGCTGTTCCTGGTGGCGCTGGCGATCACCGTGCTGCTGTCCTGGTACCTGTCCCTTACCATCGCCCGGCCGCTGCTGCGGCTCGCCGCATCGGCCCGGGTGATGCGCGAAGGCATCGGCCGCACCGGCAGCGTTCCGGCCCGGCTGCGCAACCGGCGCGACGAGATCGGCGGCCTAGCGCTGGCACTCGACGAGAGCGCCCGCGCGCTGTGGGCGCGGATGGATGCGATCGAGCGCTTCGCGGCCGATGTCAGCCACGAGATCAAGAACCCGCTCTCCTCGATCCGCTCGGCCATCGAGACCCTGCTGCGGATCGAGGACCTCAACCAGCAGCGTCGCCTGCTCAGCATCATCGGCGAGGACGTGCGCCGGCTGGACCGGCTGATCACCGACATCTCGGATGCCAGCCGGATCGACGCCGAGCTGTCCCGCGCCAGGGCGGAGCCGGTGGCGCTGGCGCCGATCCTGTCGGTGCTGGTTGAGATCCACCAGGCCACGCGAACCCCGGACGGCCCGGTGCTGGAGGTTTCCAGCCTGAAGGAGCCGCCGCCCCTGATGGTGCTGGCGATCGAGGACCGGCTGGTGCAGGTGCTGCGCAACCTGATCGGCAACGCGGTGAGCTTCTCGCCGAGCCGGGGCGTGATCGCGCTGGAGGTGCGCGAAACCGGCAGCGAGGTCGAGATCGCGGTCAGCGACCAGGGGCCGGGCATCCCGGAAGCAAAGCTCGACAGCATCTTCGATCGGTTCTACTCCGAGCGTCCGGAGGGCGAGCATTTCGGCCAGCATTCCGGGCTCGGGCTGTCGATCAGCCGGCAGATCATCGACGCCCTCAAGGGGAGCATCGTGGCCGAGAACCGCCACGACCCGGCCGGACGGATCTGCGGCGCGCGCTTCGTGATCAGGCTGCCGAGGGCGCCGGCCGATCTGGTCGAGCACGAAACAAGACCTCCCTTCCGGTATTAGGTTCGAGCGGGACGCGGGCGACATGGACCAGCAGGTGGACGAGGCGTCGCGGCTGCGCGACGAACAGGCCCGGGCACAAAAGCAGGCGCGCGAGGCGGCAACCGAGCTGCGCCGGGCGCGCGCGCTGTCCACCTTGTCGATCTGCCTGACCATGCTGAGCGTGCTTGCGATCTTCTATACGCTGTATTTCGCGAGCGACCTGGTGCTGCCGTTCGTGCTGGCCGGCGTGCTCAACCTGCTGCTCAGCAGTCCGATGCGCTTCCTGCACACCCGGTGCAGGATCCCAAAGCCGCTGGCGGCGCTGGTGCTGATCCTCGTGCTGTTCGGCATCGTCGGCGGGATCGGGGCTGCGATCTCGGTGCCGGCCTCGGGCTGGATCAGCAAGGCGCCGCAGAGCCTGCCGGCCCTGCAGGCCAAGCTCGCCTTCCTGCACGGCCCGATCAAGGCGATCCTCGCGGGCGCGAAAAAGCTCCAGGGACTGCTCGACCAGACCAACGGCGCCGCCACCCACGGCCAGACCGTGGTGCAGGTGCAGCAGCCCGGCAACGGCCTCACCAGCGTCGGCTCGTCGCTGCTGAGCGGCACGCGGGCCTTTCTCGGCCAGATCTTCACCATGCTGCTGATGCTGTTCTTCCTGCTCTACGAGGGCGACAGCCTGCTTCGCCGCTTCGTCGAGATCATGCCGACCTGGGCGGACAAGCGGCGGGCGGTGCAGATCAGCACCGAGATCGAGCGCAACGTGTCGCTTTATCTCGCCACCATCACCGGCATGAACCTGCTGGTCGGCGCGCTGAACCTGATCCAGTGCTGGGCGCTGGGGATGCCCAACCCGCTGCTCTGGGGGGTGCTCGCCTTTCTGCTGAACTACATCCCCATCCTGGGGCCGCTGACCGGCGTCGTGATCTACTTCTTTGTTGGCCTGTTCAGCTTCAGCTCGGTGCTGCACGCGCTGATCCCGCCTGCGATCTATTTCGGCATCCACCTGATGGAAGGCGAGACCATCACGCCGATGCTGCTGGCCCGCCGGTTCACCCTGAACCCGGTTCTGGTGATGGCGTCGCTGATGTTCTGGGACTGGCTGTGGGGGATCCCGGGCGCGTTCCTGAGCGTGCCGCTGCTGGCGGTGTTCAAGATCGTCTGCGACCATGTCGATGCGCTCACCCCGTTCGGGCACATCTTGGGCGGCCCGGCCAAGCGGGAGCGGCGCTGAGTGCCGCGCGGCAGCAAGCGATGATCCGGCTCAACGCCTTCGACATGGCGACGCCGGGGCACATCCAGCAGGGCATGTGGAGCCATCCGCGCGACCGCAGCCGGGACTATGCGCGGCTCGAGCACTGGACCGGGCTCGCGCGCCTGCTTGAACGGGGATTGTTCGACGGCCTGTTCATGGCCGACGTGCTGGGCCTCTACGACGTCTACCAGGCCAGCCCGGACGCAGCACTCCGCGGCGCGGTGCAGGTGCCGCTGCTCGATCCGCTGCTGCTGGTGCCGGCGATGGCGGCGGTGACCACCGATCTGGGGTTCGGGGTCACCTGCAACCTCGCCTATGAGCCGCCCGCGCTGTTCGCGAGGCGGATCAGCACGCTTGATCATCTGTCGCGAGGCCGCATCGGCTGGAACATCGTGACCGGCTACCTGGACAGCGCGGCACGGGCGCTCGGCTACGGCGAGCAGATGCGCCACGACGACCGCTACGACCTGGCCGACGAATATATGGACTGCGTCTATGGATTCTGGGAAGGCAGCTGGCAGGATGGCGCGGTGCTGCGCGACGCGCGGGCCGGCATCTACACCGATCCGGCCCGCGTGCGCCGCGTCGTGCACCAGGGAAAGCAGTTCCGCATCGATGCGGCGCATCTCTGCGAGCCCTCGCCGCAGCGCACGCCGGTGCTGTACCAGGCGGGCGCCAGCGAACGCGGCCGGCGCTTCGCAGGCCAGCATGCGGAATGCGTGTTCATCAACGCGACCCGGCCGGCGCTGGTGGCGGAACTGGTCGCCGATCTGCGGGCGCGGGCGGCGCCGCGGCCGATCCTGGTGTTCGTCGGCGCCACGGTGGTGGTGGGGCGCACCGAATCCGAAGCGCGCGGGCTGCTGGCGGACTACGCGTCGTGCGCCTCCGCGGAGGGCGCGCTCGCCCAGGCGTCGGCCTCGCTTGGGATCGATCTCGCGCGCTTTGGCATGGACGAGCCGATCACCGACGCCGGTTCCTCGCAGGCGATCCGCTCCAACAACGAGGCGATGGCGCGGATCGCAGGGCCCGGCTGGACCAAGCGCGTTCTGCTGCAACAGTCGGTGCTGGGCAGCCGGCAGCCGCCGATCGTGGGCGACCCGGTGCAGGTGGCGGACGCGCTGCAGATGTGGGTCAGGGAGGCCGGGATCGACGGCTTCAACCTGTCGCGCACGGTGATGCCGGAGTGCCTAAGCGGGTTCATCGAGCTTGTTGTGCCGATCCTGCAGGAACGCGGCGTCTACAAGAGCGGCTATGCGCCGGGCACGTACCGCCAGAAGCTGTTCGGGAGCGGGCCGTACCTGCCGGCCGACCATCCCGCGGCGCTGCATCGCCAGCCGGGTGCACCCGATGCCGGTGCACCCGATGCCGGCGCGCCTCCGGTATGATCCGGCCGGCTCCCGCTCAGGCCGCCTCTCCCTCCTCTTGCTCCAGCGCCTCCTGCTCCTGCTGTTCCAGCGTCGCCTGCTGCTCCGGGGTGAGCCCGAACCGCGCGGCAACGTCGGGCGCGTAGCGCAGCAGGTCAGGGCGCAGGCGCAGCAAGGCCACGTCCTTGACCTTGCTTTCCAGCATGACGTCGAACTCCAGCCCGTCCACCGCCCGCATGAAGCCGGCGAACTCGAACGGGCTGCAGAAATCGGCGTGCCCGGTCCACACCGGAGCCACCGACACGGTTTTCAGCTTGCCGCTCTTGCGGTCGCGCCGCTTCAGCTCGCGCATGCCGTTGTTGGGCGTCGAGAAATGCAGCTTCGGCCGCTGGGCGCTCGGCCAGGTCGCCAGGATCGCCTCCACCGTCGGGCGGAGCGCCAGCTTCTCCGGGTTCAGGCACCAGAAATGCTGGTGGTCGAAGATCAGCCTGACGCCGGTCTGCGCGTGGATCCAGAGCACGTCGGCCGCCGAGAAGCGCAGGTCGTCATGCTCCAGCACCAGACGGCGCCGCACCGGCTCCGGCAGCGTCGGCCAGACCCGCGCCCAGCGCTCGCGGCTGGCGGGTACGTCGTTGTAGCTGCCGCCGACATGGATCACCATCACCGCCTCCGGCCCCAGCTCCATGCGGTCGAGCATCTCCGCCTGGCTCGCCAGGTCCCACACGCTCTTGCGCACCAGCTCGGGGTCGGGGCTGTTCAGCACCACGAACTGCGAGGGATGGAACGACAGCCTGATGCCGAGCCGCCGCGCCTTGGCGCCGAACGCCCGCAGCTCCGCGTCGCTGTCCGGCACCATTGAGTGGAACTGCGGCATGCCGGGATGGGTCGCATACGGGGCGATGTCCGAGGACATGCGGTACATGCGGATGTCGTGCTTGTCCAAGTGGTCGAGCACCGCGTCCAGGTAGCCGAGGCTGGTGCGCAGATGCGGGTTGCTCTGCCAGCGGCGCGCATCGCTGCTCTTGAGGTCGGGGCGGGCCATCACCTTGACCGGGAAGCCGAGCCTGAGCGGCGTCATGCCGCCACCTCCGCGTCGGTGCCGAAGCCGAGGCCGGTGATGAACGCGTTCCAGGCCGCGAGCCGCAGCGCGCCTCCGGTGGCCTGCCGGTGCCCCTGGCCATACTGCTCATCGGCACCGGGCGGCGCATGCTCGCGCAGAAACGCCACCAGGTCGCGCCCGGTGGAGGAGCGCACCGCGAAATGCACCCAGCCCGGACGATAGCCGGTGTTCGCCGCCATCACGATGCTGCCCTTGAGCCGGCCTTTCCAGGATTGCGCCAGCAGCGGATGGATCTGGCAGGCCGAGTGGATCCGGATCAGCGCCACCGGCGGCCGCACGCTGGGCGCGATCCGGCGGGCGGCCTCCAGCGCTTGGCGCACTTCCTCGCGCGCCGCCGCCAGCACCGCGGTTTCCGGATGCTCGCCGGACAGGATCGCCTTGGGGCCGTCCGCCTTCATCAGCAGCGCCAGCGACGGTCCGGCATCCCCGAGCCCCGCCCGCCTCGGGGCATTGAGCAGCGACACCGCCTCGCGCAGGGTGGTGGCGCCATAGCGCTTGCGGGCGTCCGCCAGCGCCGGAAACGGCGCCTTGTCGCCGAGGTCGCCGATCAGCCCGATCGCTGCCAGCCAGAGCAGGTCGTCGGCCGGGCCGAGGCCTCCGGCGCACCACCAGGCCAGCAGGCTGGTGGTGGGGCAGGGCTCGGCGCCGAAGCCGGTGATCACCGTGGCGCCGCCGCCGTCGCCGGTCGGCACG
>CAXUNX010000101.1:0-6160 GCA_964252545.1 uncultured Acetobacteraceae bacterium
GTCCGACCGGTCGTCGTTGACGGTTGATACCTCGCCCACCACCACGTCGCCGCCTTCTCCCCAGAAGGCGTGGAAGGTGCCTGGGAACAGCGTGATGCTGTCGCCTGCGGCCAGATGGATGACGCCGCCGGCCTCGACCTGCCTGGTCCGGCCGTCCAGGTGCGCGGTGACGTCGCCGGTGCGGTCCAGCGAGCCGTCCGGCAGCATGCCGTGCAGCCGGATCGCCAGCCGGGCTCCCTCCGACAGGCGGCCCCGGTGGATGATGTCCTCGGTCTTGGCCGCATGCCGGTGCATCGGCGTGAGCTGGTCGCGCCGGGAGATCATGATCTTCTCGGCATAGGGCCGGTTGCCGCTGCCGCCGTGGCCCGCCACGCCGTTGCGCAGGGTGAACAGCAGCAGCCCCTGCTGGTCGAACCGCCCGCTCGCGAAGTCGGTGACGTCCCAGCCCAGGCCGGTGCGGATCATCGCAGCGGCGCCGGCAAGCTGGCGGCTCCATTCGGCGGCGCTCCAGCGGGCGAAGCCCGGGAGAGCGAAGCCGGTTCGCGCGAACGCTTCTTCGGCGTGGGCGATGATCGCGTTGATCTCGGATCTCTTCATGGTCGGCTTTCCGATGTCGAACGGTTGATTGCGGCGGCCTTGAGCCCCGCCGCCCGGCCCTGCTCAGCGCACGCCGATCGCCGCCGTGAGGCCGCCATCGATGCGGTGATCCGAGCCGGTGATGAAGCCCGCCTTTTCCGAAGCCAGGAAGGCTACGAGTTCCGCGACCTCCTCCGGCTCGCCGATGCGGCCGAGCGGATGCGCCGCTCCGAACCGGGCGAACACCGCGTCCACGTCGGCATCGTCGCCGTCGAGGGTGCGGGCGGCCAGCGCCAGGATCGGCGTGCGCACCGAGCCGGGGCTCACCGACACCACCCGGATGCCGTCGGGTGCGAAATCCAGCGCCATGGCGCGGGTGAGCGCGTGGATGGCGCCCTTGGAGGCGACATAGGCCGCAACCCCGGACTGGCAGGCGGAGCCCTGGACGCTTGAGATGTTGACGATGGCGCCGCCGCCGCGCTTGCGCATCTCGGGCACGCCGAAATGGGCGGTGAGGTGGATCGAGCCGGCATTGACTGCCATGCACCGCGCGAAATCCTCCGGCGAGGTCTGCACGGCGTCGCCGTAAGGGTGCACGGCGGCGGAGTTCACGATGATGTCGAGGCCGCCGAACCGCCCCACCGCGTCGGCGATCGCGGCCTGCACCGAGGCGGGCGAGGCCACGTCGGCATGCCGGGTGACGATGCCGAGGCGGGCGGCCGCGGCCGCCTCCGCCAGGCCAGCGTTGGCTGCCTCGTCGATCCCCAGCGCCATCACCTTTGCTCCGTCCTGCGCGAGCCGGATCGCGGTTGCGCGGCCGATGCCGGTGGTACCTGTCACCAGAACGATCCTGCCGGCGAACCCGTCCATGCTGCCTCCGATGCGCGCGAGATCGATGTTATACGCGCCGGGCCGGATTTCGACCTGTTTGCGTGCCTCAGTGACCGACCGGCCGGACGCGGACAGGCGGGGTTCGAAGGATTGCCGGGTCATCCTACAACCCGACCTATGCACCGCCCGCGCGGGAAATCCGGAGGGCGCCGTGCAGCCAAACCGCCGTCGGGCGTTGCAGCAGCATGGCAGACCGTATCCCCCGGCAGCGCGCCGACCGCACCCAGTTGCAGCAGATCATCGTCGGGCTGAGCGAAGGCATCATCCTGGTTGATCAGGACCAGACCATCACCTGGGCGAACAGCGCAGCGCTGGCCATGCACGGCATCGACTCGATCGCCGAGCTCGGCGGCACGGTGGCCGAGTTCCGCAGCCGCTTCGAGCTGCGCTACCGCAACCAGAACGCGCTGCCGCCCGAGGACTATCCCATGCAGCGGCTGGCCGCGGGCGACCTGTTCAGCGAGCTGGTGGTCCGGGTGGCGCGGCCGGGAGCCCACAAGCACTGGGTGCACCAGCTCCGCGGCCTGGCGCTCACCGACGCCGAGGGCAAGCCGGACGGCTTCGTGCTGGTGCTGGAGGACGAGACCGAGCGTTACGACGCCGAGGAACGCTTCGAGCGCACCTTTGCCGCGAACCCGGCGCCGGCGATCATCGCCCGGCTCTCGGACATGCGCTTCGTCAAGGTGAACCAGGGCTTCCTGGAGCTAACCGGCTACCTGCGGGAGTCGGTGATCGGCAGGTCGGTGCACGAGATCGACGTGTTCGAGGGAGCCAAGCAGCGAAACCACGCCATCGAGCGCCTGCATGCCGGCGAGACCATTCCGCAGATGGAGGCCAGCCTGCGGATCGCCGACGGCACCGCCAAGATCGTCATCGTGGCAGGCCAGCCGCTCGAGATCGGCGACGCCGCCTGCATGCTGTTCAGCTTCGCCGACCTGCATCCGCGCAAGCAGGCGGAGGATGCGCTGCGCCAGAGCGAGGCGCGGTTCGCCACCGCCTTCCGGATGGCGCCCGGGCCGATGGCGATCGTGGCCGTCGACGGGCTGCGCCTGCTCAACGTCAACGACGCCTTCACCAGCGCCACCGGCTGGCGCCGGGAGGAGGTGATCGGCCGCAGCGAACCCGAGATCGGCCTGTGGGGCAGCGGCCCCGAGCACGACGAGCTCGCCCGGCTGATCCAGCAGACCGGCCACGTCTTCAGCGTGGATATCCGGCTGCGGACCAAGGAGGGCGGCAGCCGGGACTACCTGCTGTCGGCGGAAACCGTCGCCATCAACAAGGAGCATTGCGTGCTGACGGTGATGCTGGACATCACCGAGCGCAAGCAGACCGAGACCGAGCTCGCGGCGGCGATCGAGGCGGTGATGCAGGACACATCCTGGTTCGGCCAGAAGGTGATGGAGAAGCTCGCGGGCCTTTCGCGCAGGACCCCGCCCGAGCGGGCGGGAGCCGCGGCCGACAGCCTCAGCCCGAGGGTGAGGGAGGTGTTGAGCCTGGTGGCGCAGGGATTGTCGGACGCGGAGATCGGGGTGCGGCTGGGGGTAAGTCGCAACACCGTGCGCAATCACGTTAACGCCATCTACCGCAAGATCGGCGTGCATCGCCGCAGCGCGGTGGTGGTGTGGGCACGTGAGCGTGGCTTCGGCATGCAGGAAAATGCTGCATCAAAACAATGCCGAACCGCCCGGAAAACCAGAGCCTAGTCTGTTTTCCTCAAGCAGATAGTGCAATCGCACCAGCAGAACTCTGGCGCCGGGCATTCAATTTCGAGATTCCAGCGGCAACTTTAAGCGATCGAGAGTGCTATGAGCGGCATCTCATCGAGGTTCAAGCAGTAACCGAGGCCAACCGCAGCGATAAGCGCGCGGGACCACAACCTGGCCACGACCGACTCGCGGAATTTCAACCCGAACCCCGATGCAAGCTAGGCCTGGAACCAATGACCGCAGTTCAAGACGATGCTGTCCCGGGACCCGATGCGCTCGACGCCGCCGTGCTCGAACAGGACGTGATCCGCTTGCACGCCGAGGAGCTGGCGGTATCGCGGCGCACTCGGGAGCGCGGCAAGGTCCAGGTCGCCACCACCACCCGCCAGCGCGAGCAGATCGTCGACGAGAAGCTGGAGCATCAGCGCGTTGAGGTCGAACGCGTGCCGGTGGGCAGGATCGTCGAGGCGTTTCCTTCCATCCGGGAGGAAGGCGACGTCACGATCATGCCCGTGGTTGAGGAGGTCGTGGTCATCGAGCGGAAGCTTCTTTTGAAGGAAGAGGTGCGTATCCGCCGGGTGCGCGTGACCGAGCAGTTCCACCAGACCGTGGTGCTACGCGAGCAGCAAGCGGCGGTGACCCGCCTGCCGGCGCTCGAGGCCGAAACCTAATCCCCCCATTCCCTCCATCAGGAATCATCAAAACCATGAACGAAGAAACAGTTGTTGCGGTGTTCACCAGCGCCAGCCAGGCCGAAGCGGCGGTGGGCGATCTCAAGGCCGCGAACGTGCCGTCTGGCGCGATCTCGGTGCACGGGCCGCAGGCCGCGGGTGCTGCGTCCGGCACGTCGGGGCGCGAGCCCGGCTTCTGGAGCAACCTGTTTGGCGGCCATCCGGATCACGACACGGCCATCTACCAGCGCAGCATCGAGAATGGTTCCACCATCGTGACGGTGCTGGCGCCGCTCGAGCATGTGGAGACCGTGGCCCGTATCCTGGAGACGCACGGTCCGGTTGATCTGGACGACGGTGCTACCGGCAGCCTGGCAACCGGCACAACCACCACGACGCAGGTGTCGCCGGCGTTGCAGCAGGTATCCCAGCGGGCGGTCGCCACGCCGGCGGCTGTTGGCACCGGAGAAGAGGCGATCGCGCTTTCCGAGGAGCAGATCGCGGTCGGCAAGCGGCTCGTCAACCGGGGTTCGACCCGGGTGCGCCGCTTCGTGGTGGAAACCCCGGTTGAGCAGAACGTCACCCTGCACTCCGAGCATGTGACCATCGACCGCCGCCCGGCGGCGGCGGGCGCCACGGTGGGCGGCGACGCCTTCAAGGACAGCGTGGTCGAGGTCAGCGAGAGCGACGAGGAAGTGGTGGTCGGCAAGACCGCCCGGGTGGTCGAGGAAGTGGTCGTGCGCAAGGACGCGACGGACCGGGTCGAGACGGTTCGCGACACGGTCCGCCGCGAGGACGTCGAGATCACCAAGGACGGCGGCACCACCACCACCACCGGATCGACGATCGGCGCCGCGCCGTTGACCGGCTCGAAGATCTAAGCCCGCTCCTGCCCCGCCGGCCCGGCAAACGGCGTAACCGGGGGGGGGCGGGACGGTCACGAGGCGCTGCCGCGGCCGGCTCCGGATCTGCGGATCGGAAGCCGCCACGATAAAGCAGCAACACGTCGCAAGTACCCCTTCACCAACACGGCAGCACGCCGTGCCAAGCGGATCGTTTTTCCCCGAGTTCACGAGCCGGATCGGCTCACCGGCATCGGCGGACCGAGCCTCCGTTTCAAACAGGATCAGGATCATGACGATGAAGACCCTTTCCCTCGCGCTCGCCGCCGGGCTGATCGCAACGGTGGCATCCGCGCAAACAGTTGCCAATCCGAACGCCACCGATTCGGGAACGGGCGGCAATGCCCCGGGCAAGGTGGGTGTTGCTCCTGGCGCCGCCTCAACGCCGCCGCTGGCGAGCCCGGGTGCTGGTCCCACGTCGGGTGCGGGCACCACCGGGATGGGCATGGCCAACCACAACGCGGCGGTTCCTGCCGGCAACGGCGACAGTCAGGCCGCCGCGAGCGGCAACAACAACCAGGCGGTCACCACCACCGACGCCAATGCAAAGCAGCCGGCCAACGGCGCCAACTCGTTCAGCCGCGGCGAAGCCCGCCGGCGCATCCAGAGCGAGGGCTACAGCAAGGTCTCGAACCTGCGCAAGGACCATAACGGGGTGTGGCGCGGCAAAGGCATGAAGGACGGCCAGTCGGTCAAGGTCTGGCTCGACTACAAGGGCAACGTCGGCGGCGAGAGCTAAACCAGCCCGAACCGCACGGTTCCAAACCGACCGCCTACACCCGACGCAACATATCAGAATTGGAGGCCACCATGGCCATGCGCACCTTCACCCACCTTTACGACAACTACGACGAGGCCCAGCGTACGGTTGAGGCGTTGGAGGCTGCCGGCATTCCGCAGTCCGACATCAGCGTGGTCGCCAACAACGTCGAAAGCCGTCACGCCGGAACCGCGAACACGGCCACGGCGGCCGGCGATGCCGATGCCGAGGCGACCCGTGCCGGAACCGGCGCCTCAACCGGCACCCTGGTCGGCGGCGGCGTCGGGCTGCTGACCGGCCTTGGCCTGCTGGCGATCCCGGGCGTCGGCCCAGTGGTGGCGGCTGGCTGGCTGATCGCCACCCTGACCGGGGCCGGCATCGGTGCGGCCGGCGGCGGCCTGCTGGGCTCGCTGGTGCATGCCGGGGTGCCGGAGGAGCATGCCCACGCCTATGCCGAGGGCGTGCGCCGCGGCGGTGCCCTGGTCACGGTGCGGGGCGAGGAGAGCGAGGCCAGCCGGATCGAGGGGGTTCTGAACGGCCGCAGCACGGCCGCTGTCGACGTTGCGGCCCGGCGCGGCGAGTATCAGGCCAGCGGCTGGGAGAGGTTCGACGACAACGCGGTGCCGTACACCTCTGATGAGGTCGCGGCTGAGC
>CAXUNX010000101.1:6294-11732 GCA_964252545.1 uncultured Acetobacteraceae bacterium
GACAACGGCAGCCGGCCTCGGGTGCAAATGGAGCGGAGACGGTGATGAGCGAGCGGAGCGGATCGGAGGCGATTGCCGATGGGGCGGCCAACCTGCAGGCCGCAGCCGGCGCCGCGCGGCAGATCGGCGAGCAGGCCGGGCAGGCGGGAACGCAGGCCCTGGGCCACGCGCAGGACCTGGCGCAGCAGGCCCAGGCGAGCGGCGCCGCCCTCGCTGGAGCGGTGGGAGAGCGGCTCGGCACCGCCGCCGACACCGGCAAGAGCGCGCTTGCCGACCAGCTCGAGGACATCGCGGGGGCCGTACATCGCTCCGGCACTCAGCTCGAGGGACACCAGGACTGGGCGGCCCACCTGGTCGAGCGGGGAGCGGCTGAACTGAACGTGCTCGCCACCACGCTGCGCACCAACGATCTGCGCGGCATGATGGGGAGCCTGCAGGATCTCGCGCGCAGGCAGCCGGCCCTGTTCACCGGCGCCTCGCTCGCCGCCGGCTTCGCGCTGGCGCGAGTCGGACGGGTTGCGGTTTCCGGCGCGTCGCAAGCCGACCTTCCCCAAATGCCCGAGGTGAAACTTGGACAGCAATAGGATGGACGGGTCGGGTGGCCTGGGCTCGATCCTCGGCCTCGTGGTCACTGACCTGCAGGATCTGATACGCGGCGAGATCAGGCTGGCGCGCGCGGAGCTGGACCAGAAGCTCCAGCGTATCATCATCGCGGCAATATTCCTGCTCGGCGGCGCCCTGGTGGCGTTTGCCGGGCTGGTGGTGTTCCTGCAAGGGATCGCCGCGGCGCTGGCGTTGGCGATCTCGACCTGGGCCGCTTCGCTGATCGTCGGGTTGTTGATTGTGGCGGTCGGCGGGGCGTTCGCCTGGATGGGCCTGAGCCGGCTCTCGCTGAAAACCCTTGTTCCGGGCCGGATGACCGCCAGCCTGCAAAAAGACGTGCACGTCGTGAAGGAACATATCTGATGTCCGGGAAGATCTCAGAGCCGCAGAGCATCGAGCGCGATCTCGAACAAACCCGCTCCCGGCTGGACGGGCACCTGTCGGAACTGCGCGGGAGGCTCACCCCCGGCCAGGTGGTTGACGACCTGCTGGGCTATTTCCGCGGCAAGGAAGGTGCGGAGTTCGGACGCAATCTGGTGGACAGCGTGCGAGGCAATCCGCTGCCGGCCGCGTTGACCGGAATCGGGCTGACCTGGCTGATGGCCTCGAACCCGCGCCCGGCGGCCGGTGCCACGAGCCAGCCTGCCGGCAGCAGCCGGGTGCGCATCTATCCCGGCCTGTCGCCTGATCTGTCTCCCGGTCTTTCTTCCGACCTTTCTCCGCGTGTTTCCAGCGAGCATGCCGCCGCCGCACGCGTCCGTGCGGCGGAGCAAACCGTCATCCGCACGCCAGGCGAGGCCGAGGCCAGCTATTCCGGCCGGCTCGACGCGGCACGCGCCAAAGCGCTCGGGCTGGTCCAGGATCCGCAGGAATCCGCGGGCTCGTTCAGCCAGCGCCTGCGCGACGCGCTCGGCAGCGCGAAGCAATCCGGCGTCGAGAGCGCGCACGACCTGCGCGACCGTGCCGGCCAAGCGGTGGGCTCGCTCGGGAGCATGGCGCAGGGGGCTGCGGGAAGCCTCGGAGACGCTGCCCAGCGCGGCGGCGGCCTGCTGGCCGATGGCGGTCGAGCGGCCGGACAGGCGGGAAGCAACCTGATCACGACGCTGACCGAAAGCCCGGTGCTGCTGGGAGCGCTCGGGCTGGCTGCCGGCGCCCTGCTCGGAGCGCTGTTGCCGCAATCCGATCAGGAGGAGGCGGCACTCGGCGGCGTCGCCGGACGGGCGCGCGAGGGCGCTCGCGATCTGGCGCAGGAGGTGATGGATCGCGGCGGCCACGTGGCACAGGCGGTGGTCGACAAGGGCCGCGACAGCGCCGGCGCCGCCGGCCTCACCGGGAACAAGAGCGCAGGCGAACTGGTGGATGCGGCGATGAGCGGCAATCTTGCGGAGTCGGCGAAAAAAGTGGCCGAAGATGTGCTACACACCGGCGACCAGGCGATCCGCAAGGAAGCCGGGACATAGACGCCGGACCAAGCAGGCGGCGCCGCGAAATCAGGCTAGGCAGCTTTGTTGAACCAGCAGGCGATGGAGGATAATCCGGATGGGACTTCTTGATTCAGTGGTCGGCAGCCTGATGGGTGGAGCCGGCGGCACCGCGTCGCCGATGGCTGGCGTGCTGATGAACATGCTCGGCGGCGGCGGCGCCCAGGCAGGGGGCATGGGTGGCCAGAATATGGGCGGCCAAAGCATGGGCGGCCAAAGCATGGGCGGCCAGAGCATGGGTGGCATGGGCGGCATGGCAGGTGGCTTGGGCGGGCTGGTGTCGAGCTTCGAGCAGGCCGGGCTCGGCCACGTGGTGCAATCCTGGATCGGCAACGGTCCCAATCAGGCGGTGTCGCCGCAACAGCTGCAAGGCGTGTTCGGCCAGGACCAGGTGCAGAACATGGCAAACCAGGCCGGGATGCAGCCGAACGACTTCCTGTCGCAACTCAGCCAGCACCTGCCCAACGCCGTCCATGGCGTGACCCCGCAGGGCCAGCTGCCCGACGAGGGCACGCTGTCGGTCTGAGCTGTGGCGCCCGGCATGAGCATCATGCCGCGGATGCCGGCGTGAGAACCGCTGCCGGGCGAGGCCCGGCGGCCCGGTCTTGCTGCGGCTCCGGATCATCGTCGCAGCGGCACGCGCCGGCACCCCGCACCGGGCCGCGCGCGTGAACGACAGCGCCGGCCTGACCCCGATCCTCCCGACCCATATCGAGGAGACGATCCGCTCGATCGCCCGGCTGCATGCCGAGCATCACCGCAATGCCACGCGGCTGCAGCGCATCGTCGACCGGCTCACGGCGTTTGTTGGACGCCCGCGCTTCATCGGCATCCTGACCCTGACAGTGATCGTCTGGGTCGGCGGCAACCTTGCGGCCTTGCTGCTGGGCGGCGCGCCGCTCGATCCGCCGCCATTCCCCTGGCTCGACGGCGCGGTCTCGCTCGGGGCGCTGTATATCACCATCCTGATCCTGAGCACGCAGCGGCGGGAAGACCAGCTGGCGCAGCACCGCGAGCAGCTGACGCTGGAACTCGCGATCCTCAGCGAGCAGAAAACCGCCAAGGTGATCGAGCTGCTGGAGGAGATGCGCCGCGACATGCCCTCGCTGCGCAACCGGGTCGATGCCGAGGCCGAGGCGATGGCGGTTCCGGCCGACCCGCAATCGGTGCTGGAGGCCATCAAGGAGAGCCACGCCGAGGCGGAGCTGCTGAACGAGCCGATCGAGCTGCCTGCGCCGCTGGACTGAGCCTGGCCGCAGCACGGACCGGAGCAAGCGTGGTGCAGGCGAGCGACGCCAGTCAGGCGGCGCCAGGAACTGCGGTGCCGGTCCGCCGCGTCCAGGTGGACCGAGGATTTCACGAGCCTCGTGCGGCACAGTGTGGCACATCATGCCGAAGGCGAGACGATGCGGCTGGACGGCGCGCTGCGCTTGGCCGCGCGCCGAGGCTTGGCGGCGGCGGCGCCACCCAGCAGGGAGACCGGATGCGATGGCGATTCCCCACGCGTTTGCGGCCCGGCTGAGCCTGCCGGCGATTGCCGCACCCTTGTTCATCATCTCGCAGCCGGATCTGGTGATCGCGCAGTGCCGGGCCGGGATCGTGGGCGCGTTCCCTTCGCTCAACGCGCGCCCGGCCGGGCTGCTGGAGCAATGGCTGATCCGGCTGTGCGGCGCGCTGACCGATCGCGATGCGCCGTTCGCGGTCAACCTGATCGTCCACAAGACCAACGGTCGGCTCGAGCATGACCTGGCGCTTTGCGTCAAATACCGGGTGCCGGTGGTGATCACCTCGTTGGGCGCGCGCGGCGAGGTCAACGACGCGGTGCACGGCTATGGCGGTATCGTGCTGCACGACGTGATCAACAACGGCTTCGCGCTTAAGGCGGTGCAGAAAGGCGCCGACGGGCTGATCGCGGTTGCGGCCGGCGCCGGCGGGCATGCCGGAACGGTGTCGCCGTTCGCGCTGGTGCAGGAGATCCGTCGCTGGTTCGACGGGCCGCTGGCGCTGTCGGGCTCGATCGCCACCGGCGGCGCCATCCTGGCCGCGCAGGCGATGGGCGCCGACCTGGCCTATATCGGGTCGGCGTTCATCGCCACCGTGGAGGCGAATGCCGATCCCGGCTACA
The DNA here is from genome assembly GCA_964252545.1 of uncultured Acetobacteraceae bacterium. Lineage (GTDB taxonomy): Bacteria > Pseudomonadota > Alphaproteobacteria > Acetobacterales > Acetobacteraceae > Lichenicoccus. Next base: position 10,504 of record CAXUNX010000101.1, read on the forward strand.
AGCGCATGATCGTCGAGGGATCTGCGAGCGACATCGTTTACTCCGACCTGTTCACCGGCGTGCACGGCAATTATCTCAGGCCCAGCATCATCGCCGCCGGCCTCGATCCGGACGCGCTGCCGGAGTTGGGCGCGTCAAGCCTGGATGTCGGCGAACTCGGCGAGGGCAGGAAAGCCTGGCGCGATGTGTGGGGCTGCGGCCAGGGGATCGGCGCGGTCACCGAGGTGGTGCCGGCAGCCGCCTTGGTGGCGCGGCTCAGGCGGGAATACCGTGCAAGCCTGTCGCAGGTCGCCGAGCTGCGCTGAAGCATCGGCCGGGCTTCCGCTCCACCGCGTTGTGTTCAAGGCCTTCGGTTCCGGTTCAACGGCCTGCGACACTTGACGCCCCCGGCGTGCAAGCGCACGCCGGGGGGTAGGGGATCAGCGGCTCTTCTTGTAGAGCTTGCTTGCGATCTCGAAGATTTCCTCGGGCGCGTAGTCGGGAGTGAAGGCGCCGTAGTTGCCGTCGAGCTCGGGGATCTTGCCGCCTTCCGGATAGCCGTCGACCACTTCAAGGTTGCCGGGTGGATCGCCCGGCAGCGCCACCTCGTCGTTCGACCACACCCCAGCCGCCTCGGCGTAATCCTCCGGGCTGAAGCGGTAGAGCCGGCGATGGCTGCCCTCGTTGAGGTATTTCTGGCACTCCGGGACGCGCGACAGGTCGATGTTCGGGGTGGGCAGCATCTTCTCGATCTCGACCCCGGTAAGCTTCTTCAGGGCGAGCGCGTAGGCATGGGCGTGCACCGATCCACGCACCAGCAGGTAGCCGCAGACCTCTCGGCCGGTTGGCTCGGTCATGGTCTCGTAGACGCGCAGCTTGTGGATGCGGGCGCCGCACTCGAGGTGGAAGTTGTGCAGCAGGTCGATGATCAGGTTGCCGGTGGTGGTCACCATGTCCATGTTCCAGGACGCGGCGTTGCTGTTCATCGGCATGGCACCGCCGCCATTGCTCAGGAAGCTGCCGGCGAGGCGGACGCCTTCCATGTCGCTGAACGGGGCCTTGGAGACGTCGACCTCGCTCTTGGAATTGCCCGGTCCGCATCCCAGCATCGAGACGCCGGTGCTGACCAGCTCGATGTGGCCGAGCTCCTCTGCGAAGATGGCGGACACCAGGCTGTAGAACGGCTTGAGCTTGGTCTTGTTGCGGAAGTTGAAGCTCTGGAACATGTAGTTGCCGAGCGTCGACATCTC
>CAXUNX010000102.1:0-11679 GCA_964252545.1 uncultured Acetobacteraceae bacterium
TAGCCCCCCGACAGCCAGCCCAGCGCCGTCATCACCAGCCCGACCACGCCAAGCCCCAGCCCCGCCAGCAGCAGCAGGTCGGATGTGGCGATCACCGAGACGGTGGACAGCACGATCCCGAGTTCAAAGGCGGCAGCGCCGTTGTCATAGGTGTGCGTGCGCGCGAGCGCGGTGTCGCGTGCCGTCTCGAACCCCTGGGCGCGCCGGGCGATCGCCTGCTTGCCGTCGCCTGGATCATGCTCATAGTGTTCCTGCTCCTCCGCCAGCCGGTTGAGCGCGGCGCGCCGTGCCGCGGCACCGGCATCCCCCGGAGCCGGCGGCAGGGTGGCGCCGAGTTCGGCCAGGTCGTGCGCCAGCGCCTGGCGGATCGACTTGCCCTGGTACTGCGTCCAGGCATCGGCGGCGGCGACGCTGTTCTCGCTGACCTGGATTTCGGCGTGCTTGGCGCCCTGCTCGCTGATCGCCAGGCAGGCGGCCAGGATCGCCACCTGGAGCGCTGCCCGCTTGTTGCCGTGGCCGGACCCGTGCGCCTCGCCATGCGCGAGCGCATGTTCCGCGTGCTGGTGATGTTCGAGCTGCTCTTCCAACAGAAATCCTTCGGGCTCTCGTCGACACGCGGCCGGTATAGAGCGATCTTCCCGGGGTCGTCGAACGGACCTGCTGATTTTCTCATGACCTTGTCAGCCTGCCTCGGGGTCCGCGCGATCCTCGCCCTTGTTCTGGCACTGCATCCGCTGGCCTCGGCCCTGGCACGGCCGTTCACCGCACGCGACCTGGTGATGCTGGACCGCGCGTCCGATCCGCAGGTCTCGCCGGACGGCCGGCTGCTCGCCTTCACCGTGCGGCGCACCGATCTTGCCGCGAACCGGGGGGTCGAGTCGATCGAGCGCCTCGATCTCACCCAGCCGGCAGCATTGCCGGCCACGCTGCACGCAACCCTCACCGGCGGCAGCATGCCGCGCTGGTCCGCCGATGGGCGCGCGATCTTCTTTCTTTCCAGCCGCTCCGGTTCCAGCCAGATCTGGCGGGTGCCCGCGACCGGCGGAGCGGCGATCCAGGTCACCGCCCTGCCGCTCGATGTTGTGAGCTACCGCGTGTCGCCGGACGGCCGCCACCTGGTGGTGGCGCTCGCGGTGTTTGCCGACGCCGAAGCTCCTGCGGCAACAAAGGCGCGGCTTGCCGCACGCGCCGCCGGGCACGCGACCGGGATCACCTATGATCGCTTGTTCGTGCGCCACTGGGACGAGTGGGCGGACGGGCGCCGGAACCACCTGTTCGCGCTGTCCCTGGACGCGGCCGGTGTTGCCAGGGGATCTGCCGTTCCGCTGATGGCCGGCTTCGACGGCGACACCCCCTCGCGCCCGTTCGGCGATGATGCCGATTTCGCAATCAGTCCGGATGGGCGCTGGGTGTTTTTCTCGGCCAGGCTCGCCGGCCGCACCGAGCCTTGGAGCACCAATTTCAACATCTACCGGACGCCCATGCGCGGCGGCATGGCACCCGTCGACATGACCGCCGCCGACCCGGCCTGGGACGCGAACCCGGTGGTTTCTCCCGACGGCACCAAGCTGGCGTATCGTGCCACCCTGCGGCCGGGCTTCGAGGCGGACCGGTTCGGCGTGATGGTGATGGACCTGAAGTCAGGCTCGACGCGAGAGATCGATCCGAACTGGGATCGCTCGGCGGAGTCGCTCGCCTGGTCCAAGGACGGCGATACCCTGTTGGTCACCGCGGCCGACCTCCAGCAGCAACGGATCTTCGGCATCGACGTGGCGAGCGGCAGCGTCACCGCCTTGAGCGGCGCCGGCCACGTCACCGCGCTGGCGCTGGCGGGGCGGGATGTCGTCTTCCTACGCGATGCGCTGGACAGCCCGGCCCAGCTCTGGCGCCTGCCTGCTGGGGGAAGCACCGCCGAGCAGATCACCCATCTCGATGCGGATCGGCTGCGCGGCGTCGAACTGGCCCCTGCCGCCTCGTTCTCGTTTGCCGGCTGGAACAACGAGACGGTGCACGGCATCGTCGTCAAGCCGGATGGCTTCCACCCCGGACGCAAATATCCGGTGGCGTTCCTGATCCACGGCGGCCCGCAGGGGTCGTTCGGCAACGAATGGAGCACGCGCTGGAACCCGCAGACCTATGCCGGACGCGGATACGCCGTGGTGATGATCGATTTCCATGGCTCGACCGGCTACGGGCAGGCCTTCACGGACGCGATCTCGGGTCATTGGGGAGACCGCCCGCTCGAAGATCTGCAGAAAGGCTGGGCTGCGGCGCTCGCGAAATACGACTTCCTCGACGCCGGCCGGGCCTGCGCGCTGGGTGCCAGCTATGGCGGCTTCATGGTCAACTGGATCGCAGGCGTCTGGAACGCGCCCTGGAAATGCCTGGTCACGCATGACGGCGTGTTCGATGACCGCATGATGGGCTTTGCCACCGACGAGCTGTGGTTCTCGGAGTGGGAGCATGGCGGCCCCGGCCATACCCCGTGGTCCGATCCGGCCGCTTATGAGCGCTTCAATCCGGCCGATCATGTCGCCGCCTGGAACCGGCCGCAGCTGATCATCCATGGCGGCCGGGACGACCGCATCCCGATCGAGCAGGGGCTCGGCGCCTTCGATGCGCTGCAGCGGCGTGGCATCGAAAGCCGGCTGCTGGTGTTTCCGGACGAGAACCACTGGGTGCTGAAGCCGGCCAACTCGTTGCTCTGGCACAGCACGGTGGAAAACTGGCTGCAGATCCACCTTCGCCGCTAGCATGCTCGTGCAGCCCGACCTGGGCCAATCCGATGGAGGCGGAGCCGACCGAGGCGAAACCCACCGGGGCCAAGCCGGTGATGGGCAGCCCGGCCCGTCAGAGACCTGCGTCGTTCATCCCGGCCCCGGGGTGGTTGCCAACCACCAGCGATCCGGCGGCATCAAGATCGTGTTTGCCAACCAATTGCGGGCGCTTGCCGCGCTTTCGGTGGTGGCGAGCCATCTCGCCGGCCTGTTCATCCTGATGGGCCCACTGGTCGGCTGGATCACCAGCACGCCGGAAGTGCATGTCGGCCGGCCGGCGATCCTGCGGCTGACCCTGCTGCCCTGGTTCAATTACGGAGCCTTCGGGGTCGCGGTGTTCTTTCTGATCAGCGGGTTCGTGATCCCGTTCTCGCTGCGCGCGCAGGGTTCCGGCGCCTTTCTGGTCGCACGCGTGTTCCGCATCTATCCGCTGCTCTGGGGCGCCTTGCTGCTGGAATGGCTGGCCGTGTTCGGGTCGCAACATCTCTATGGCCGGCCGATGGCGTTCGGGGTCGGGACCTATCTCGCCAACGCCTTGCTGCTGGATACCCTGCTCGGCAGCGGCTACGTCGACCTGGTCAACTGGACGCTCGCGGTCGAGATCAAGTTCTACCTGCTGATGGCGCTGATGCGCCCGGCGATCCTGGGCGGACGAGTGTGGCCGCTGTTCGGCTGGTCGGTGTTTGCGATCGGTCTGGCGATGGCGCAGCAGCATGGCACCATCCATCTCAGCACCGCGCTGGCGGACGAGCCGATGTGCATCGGCTTCATGCTGATCGGCACGGTGTTCCATTACCATCTGGCCGGCCAACTCGGGGCGATGCGGGCGCTTGCCGCCGGATCGGTGCTCGCCGGACTGTTTGTGCTTTGCTGGCGGGTGGGCCCGATCCAGGATCAGTTCCCCAGGATCACCCTGGATTACGGCTACGCCCTCGGGTTGTTCTTTGCTGCCTATCTCCTGCGCGACTGGTTCCGGCCGATCCGCCTGCTCGACGGGCTCGCCGACATCTCCTACCCGCTCTATCTCGTGCATTCGGTGATCGGCTATTCGGTCATGAGCTTCACGATCATCCGGTTCGGCTTCTCCTATGACGAGGCCCTGCCGACCGGCCTTGCCGCCGTGCTGCTGCTGGCCTGGGCGCTGCACCGGACGGTTGAACGGCCGAGCCTCCGGCTTGGCAAGCGGCTGGCCGGAGCATTGCGACAGAACAGGACCTCGGGCGCGTGACACCGGTTGGTGTTCGGCGCCCTCTGCTGTCTGCACGCCTGTCCGGTGCCCTGGCAAGCTACCTGAGTGCGCTTGCCGTCGGGCTGGGATTGGTGTTGTGGGTGTTTCCGCGCTGGGCGCTGCTGGGTGCCCTGCCGCCCGGAGCACCCCCGCGGGCGGATTTCGGCCAGCACGTGATCGGCCAGCTCTACTTCCTTTCGCAGCCTTGGCGCTTGTCCGGTGCTTCGAGCTTTCTGGTTGACCGACGGCTGGAGGCGCCGTGGGGCGCCAGCATCGCGCTGACCGACAGCATCCCGCTGCTGACCGTCGCCGCCAAGCTGCTGCGGCCGCTGCTGCCGCCGTTTCAGCAGACGATCACGCTTTATCAGGCGGCGGCCTGGCTGATGCAGCCGGTCGCCGCGGTGTTCGCGCTGCGCAGCGCCGGAGAACGGCGCTGGCTGCCGGCGCTGGCGCTGGCGATCATGGCGTCATCGATGCCGAGCCTGCTGTTCCGCTTCTGGCACGCCGCCCTGACCGGACACTGCTTCCTGCTGGCGATGCTGGGGCTCGGCCTCAGGATCGTGCGTGGCAGCCGGGCGGCCCTGGTCTGGGCGTCGGTGCTGCAGACGGCTTTGCTGCTGATCCAGCCCTACCTCATGTTGATTGCCAGTGTTCAGCTGCTGGCGGCGCCGATCACCTTGTTCCTGCGCGGTGATCCGAGCTGGCAGAGCAGCCTGGTTGGTTTTGCCGTGTCGAGTGCGGTGATGCTGCTTGTGGGCGGGCTGCTGGGCTACTGGGGCGCGCCGAGCGATGGCGGCTTCGGCTACTACTCGATGAACCTGCTCGGCCCGGTCTGGCCGACCTTCTCCGCGCTGATCCCGGGGATACGCTTCGCACCCGCGGACGGCACCGGCGGCCAGGCGGAAGGATACCAGTATCTCGGCCTGGGATTGCTCGGGTTACTGGGGATTTCCGCCTTCGGCGGCCGGATCTGGAGGGCCGGCCTCGGACGTCATCCGGGGCTGGTGCTCACCTGTGCCGGGTGTACCGCCCTGGCCGTCACCAACTGGGTGTTCTTTCTGCACCACCGGGTGCTGCACGTGCCTTTTCCCTCCAGACTGTTGTCGCAAGTCCGCGCCAGCGGCCGCCTGTTCTGGCCGGTCTCCTACACCCTCATGCTCGGCGCCGCCGTGGTGGTGCTGCGCCGGTTTCCGCGCACCGGACCCGCCATCCTGCTGCTCGCCTCCCTGGTGCAGTTCGAGGATGCGCAGCAACTGCGCCGCATGGACCGCGCCGACCTGTCGGGCCGGGGTGCCTATCCGTTCGCGCCCGGGCGGCTTGCGGCGGTTCTGCGCGCGCACCAGCGCTTGACCGTGGTGCCGACCTTTCCATGCAACGGTGGCGGCACGGCGGCCAACGAGGACCTGCTCTGGGCGGCGGCGCAAACCCGCATGGAGATCAACTCGATCTACATGGCCCGGCAGGCGCATGCCCAGCAATGCCTGCCGGAACAGGTCTTGATGTCGCGACCGCAGCCGGGCGAGGTCCGGGTCATCCTTCCAGGCTTCCAGCAGGCGCTGATCGCGCTGCCGGAGGCTGACAAGGATTGCCGTGTGCTTTCGCCGTATCTGGTCTGCACCCGCGAGAGCGGACTACTCGCCGGATTGCCGAGCTATGTTGTCCGGCCGGCTCCCCTCGACGTTTCGCTGTCGGTTGCGGCCGACCGGCCCGGCAACAGCGTGCTGCTCACGGGCTGGAGCGTGCCGTTGCCCGGCATCGGCGTCTGGAGCGTGGCCCGATCCAGCTTTCTGGGCGCACGGCTCGCGGGGCCCGTGGCGGGCGACGTCATGATCCGGGTGCGCGCGGCGGCGATGCCGGTGCCGGGTCGCTGGGGAATGGTCTCGTGGCACCGGCCGGTCTCGGTGTGGGCCGGGCCGCTTCATATCGCCGACTGGATGATCGGCCGGAAGCCCATGGAGTTCGAGGCGCGCGTTCCCGCCGGATGGATCAGGCAGAAGCGGGCGGTGATCATCGAGCTGCGCACCACGCCGCTCATCAGCGCGCTGGATCTGGGCCGAACCACCGACCCGCGACGGTTTGGGGTCTGGTTGGAAGCGGTTCGCTTCAGCCCGGTCCGATAACTGGCATCCGCGGCGGCCGAAATCCTGTGGCGAGTGGCATCATCCTGGCGGCGTCGCCGGCATTCCGGCGGGCTGGCGCCTGCTTGATGGTTCACAACGTCCGTAGACCAGGTTTCGGCTGGCGCTATAATGTCGACAAGCAGGCTTTCGAGATCTTGGCACCATTCGGAGTCGGATAGAACGCGATGTCAGAAACCAGCAAAAACGAAGCCCCTGCCGCAGCGAAGCTGCAAGCCATGAACGACGAGGATTTCGTCAGGGCCTGGCACCAGGCCATCGAGGCTGGCGACGAGTCGCGGGTTGCGTTGATCGAGGGCACCGCGAGCCACCGGTTCGGCGCCACCGATTGGCAGGAGCAATACGCAAGCCGGCACCCCGAGCAGACCCGCTATACGATCCGGCCGAGACTGTACAGTTGAGGCATAGTTGAGGCACGACGGACCGGCACCTCGCTTGCTCTTGGATCGTCGGCGAGGCTTGGATCAGGTCCGGCCGATCGGGAATAGGTTCAAGGCGAGGTGACGGCGCCGGCCGGCTGCCGCGCTGGGAATGTCGGATCGTCTCGCCAGATGAGCGGCAGCTTGCTCAGCACCTGAGTGCGCTGGTCGATTTCCTGCTCCAGGGCAACAAGCAGGGCGGTTGCGGCCGATGCGATGATTTCGTCTCCGGCAAAGCCCGCTCTGCGGAGCTGATCCCCGTGGCTGCTTGCGCGAGCACGAAGCAGGGCGTCGCCCGACGCGAACACATCGAGAAAGTGGCAAAGGGTGCGCATCTGGGACAGTCGGCGGTCATCCGGCGGTTCGGTACTTGCCGGAACTGCTTGTCGAGTGCTCATGGCGCCGATGGTCCATTACCGATGTCACACTCAATTCAACAGAATTTCTTGTAATAGCACAGCGCTTCAGTAATCGTTCCTGAAGTATTAACGTTTATGCTGGCTCGTTGCCTCGAAGTTCAGTGCTGCGGATCACCCGGTTGGAGGCTGCCCCGGGGCGGCCGCACCGTGCTCGCAGGGCGTCGGCCGAATGGCCCACGCTCAGCGGTGTCCCCAAGGCGACGCGCCCGCGGCTTGCCGAAGTTGGTTGACCGGCTGGAGGTCCGGGCGGGAATCGAACCCACATTCGCGGATTTGCAGTCCGCTGCATCACCACTCTGCCACCGGACCGGTCGCGTGCGGGCCCGGCTATATCCCGCGCGACCTTGCTGCGGTCAAGCACACTCTCGCCACACGCGACAGCTCAGCTTTACGCCACGCGCGGGGCGCCCGTATAACCCGGGCATGAACAAGGCCGACGCACACCGAACCATCCCGGACGCGGCCTTGCGCACGCCGGACTACAGCCGGGCGCGCAACCAGATGGTTGACGACCAGATCCGCCCCTTGCAGGTAAGCGATCCTCGCATCATCAAGGCCATGCGCGAGCTTCCGCGCGAGATGTTTGTGCCGGCCGCATCCGCCGCTCTGGCCTATGCCGACCGGGAGGTCAGACTGGCCCAGCACCGTGTGCTGATGGAGCCGCGGGTGATTGCGCGCCTGCTGCAGGTATCGGTGCCTCGAATGGGGGAGAAGGCGCTGGTGGTTGCCGCTGCCACCGGCTACGCGGCCGCCCTGCTGCGGCGTTTGCGGCTGGATGTGGTGGCACTCGAGCCGGACGAGGCGCTGGCGCAGCAGGGTGCCACGATCTGCGCCGAGCAGGCGCCAGGCGTTCGCTTCGTGCGAGGCGCCTTGCCGGAAGGCTGGAAGCCGGAAGCGCCATACGACCTGATCCTGATCGACGGCGCCGTGCAAACCTTGCCGGAACGGTTCGCAGAGCAGCTCGCGGGGGCCGGACGGGTCGCCACCGTGCTTCGTTCAGGCGGCCATCTGGGCACCGCCGTGCTGGCGGAGGCCTCGAACGGCGGGCTCAGGGCGCGACCGCAGTTCGATGCGCATGCCGCGTTGATCCCCGAACTATCGATCAAGCCCAGCTTCGACTTCTGATAGCCGGTTTGCAGGGCTTATCGGCTCCGCCCGGCGGCTGTGTTCTCGGTAGGTGCGTCCCCGAACGCCATTCCGACGGCGTGCCCGACATGCAAGGCGGTGGTGTCGAACATGGGGAAGTCGGGCCGATCTTGCTGCGACACCAGCAGGAAGATTTCAGTGCACCCCAGGATCACGCCCTCTGCACCGGCTTTGCGGAGCTTGTCGATGATCTCCAGATAGGCCGATTTCGACTCTGGCCGCAGCTCGCGCCGCACCAGCTCGTTGAAGATGATGCGATCAACAAGTGCCTGCTCGGCATCAGCGGGGGCGATCGCCTCGATGCCGAAACGCTGGGCGAAGCGGTGCTTGATATAGGCGGCCGACATCACTGGCTTGGTGCCGAGAAGCGCCACGCGCTTGAGCCCGGCCGCGCGGATCGCCTCGCCGGTCGGATCGGCGATGTGGAGGAAAGGAATGCTCAGGCCCGCGGTGAAGGCGTCGGCGACCCGGTGCATCGTGTTGGACACGCAGATGAGGAGCTCGGCGCCCGCCCGTTCCAGCCCCTGCGCCTTGGAGGCAAGGTACTCGCCCGCCTCCGCCCAGGAACCCGTGCGCACGAAGCGCTCGATGTTGCCGAAATTGACCGAGCTGATGATCAGCTCGGCGGTGTTCCAGCCGCCGAGCCGCTCATTCACCGCCTGGTTGATCAGTCGGTAGTATTCGGCGGTCGCCTGGTTGCTCATGCCTCCGAGCACGCCGATCGTCTTCATCTGCGGCGAGGCTGGGCGATCGGGGTGTGATCTGCGTGGCGAGGTCATGGCCGGCGCTCCCTGCTGTCCTGGTGCGCTTGCTAGGCCGGCCGGTCGGTTCGCGGATTGGACGATCCTGCTGTAATCGGTGTGCATGGCTCTGGTGACACGACGCGACGAGATCAGGCTGTGGCGCGACGCAGCACTCGGCGAGGGCGGGGTTGAACTGCTCGCCTGCCACTGCTTCGAGCAACGCTACGGTCCACACTTCCACGAAGAGGTGGTGATCGCCGCCTTCACGGCTGGCGTGCAGAGGCATCGCGTCGGCCGGCACTGCGGCGTGGCGGGGCCGGGATGCCTGCTCATCATCCCGGCAGGGGAGGTGCATGCGAGCGAAGCCGGGCGGGAAGCGGGCTGGTCGTACCGGGCGTTCTACCCGGACGAGCACACGCTGAACGCGCTCGCCCTCGAGCTGTTCGGCGGAGCGCGCTGCCGCCCAGTTGCGTTCGGGCTGGCTCCCTTGCACGAGGACCATGCGCTTGCACGCCAGTTGGCGGCCCTTCACACGCTCGTCGAGGCGACCGTGGGCGAACCGCTGGCCCGCCAGCAGGCGTTCGCCGCTGCCATGACGATGGTGCTGCTGCGCTATGTGCGACCCGGGAACATACCAAGGAGGGCCGGAGCCGAGCCGAAAGCCATTCGGCGGGCGATTGATCTCGCCCGTGCCCGCCTGGGCGACCCGACCCTCGCCGTTCCCGATCTGGCACAGGCGGCAGGACTGAGCGCGTTCCACTTCATGCGCTGCTTCCGCGCCGCCACCGGGATGACGGCGCACGGGTTCGTAACCCAGTTGCGCGTGGTCGAAGCGCGACGCCTGCTGGCGCAAGGCGATGCTGCCGCCCAGGTCGCGCACGCTGTCGGCTTCGCGGACCAGAGCCACCTGGTCCGGCACTTCCGGGCGGCGCTGGGTGTCACACCCGGTCGATATGCGAGGGAGTCGCATAGGAGAAGAGGCTGGAGATGAGCGCGTTCGCACCCGCCCGGTGAGGCGGCGGGCGACTTCCTGGACGAGCCGCCCGCCCGGCTCGGCGGCAGCAATACTGGAACCGGATGCCGCTTTTGTGGCAGACAGTCCGGGTCGCCGCTGCGCAAGCATCGGAGGCGCGGCTGAGGAAGGGGCGGGGTATGATGGTTCGAACCGGCGTGGGAGTCGGATTCGCGGCAGCGCTGTGCAGCAGCACCGCGCTGGCGCAGAAATATGACGGCACAGGCTCGCCGACCTTCGTGCCGCATACCTTGCAGCAGGCTTTCGCGGCCGCCTACCTTACCAATCCGCAGCTGCAGGCCGAGCGCGCCAACCTGCGCGCCACCGACGAGGACGTTCCCACAGCACTTGCCGGGTGGCGCCCCACCATCATCAGCAATGTCGGACTCAGCTACACCCAGGGTTCCACCACGGAGCCGGAAGGCGGGGTGCCGTTCACCACGTCGATCGCCACCCCGGGCTACAACGCCAACCTGACCATCACCCAGCCGATCTATCAGGGCGGCCACACCACCGCGCTGACGCACGAGGCGGTGGCGCGGGTGATGGCGGAACGCGCCGTGCTGATCGCCACCGAGCAGACCGTGTTCACCAACGTGGTTAACGCCTATGTCGGCGTGATCCAGAACCAGCAGAATCTGCAGATCCAGGTCAACAACGAGAGGGTGCTGGTCGAGCAGCTTCAGGCAACCAACGATCGCTTCCGGGTCGGCGAGATCACCCGCACCGACGTGGCACAAGCCGAAGCCGCTCTCGCCACTGCGCGCGCGCAACGCCAACAGGCGGAAGGACAGCTGCAAACCGCGGTTGCCACCTATGTTCAGGTGGTCGGCATGTCGCCACCGCCGAACCTGATCCCGCCGCAGCCGCTGAACCTGCCGGTGCATAACGAGCAGCAGGTGATGGCTCAGGCGGTTTCGAACAATCCCAACGTGATCGCGGCATTGTTCACCCAGTCCTCGGACAAGGATGCGGTTGACGTCGCCTTTTCCGCGATCCTGCCGAAGGTCGCGGCCGAGGCCGAGTATCTGCACGGCGTCAACCAGAACTTCAGGGGCTTCGTGGACGACGACAAGGAGGCGGTGCTCAACTTCCAGATCCCGATCTATCAGGGCGGCTCGGAGTATGCCGCCGTGCGCCAGGCCCGGCAGACCGAGCAATATGCCCGCAGGCAGGTCGACGTGCAGCGGCGCACGGCGCTGCAGAGCGCGGTGTCGAATTGGGAGAACCTGATCGCGTTCCGCGCCTCGATCGAGAGCAACCGTGCCGCCGTCCGCTCCAACATCATCGCGCTCGACGGCGTGGAGCGCCAGGCGATCGTCGGCACCAGCACCACCCTCGAGGTGCTTCAGCAACAGCAGACCCTGCTTTCCGCCCAGCTCGCACTGGTGCAGAGCCTGAGCAGCATGATTACCGCCTCCTATAGCGTCGCAGCCGCGATCGGGCGGCTCACCGCGCGCGACCTCAAGCTTGATGTGCCACTTTACGATGAAACGGCGTATTATAAGGCGGTAAAGGACCGGCTCTGGGGCGTGAACGACTACGCCGTTGGACAGCCCGGTCGCTGACACGGCTACTCACCAACGGAAGCTTACGATTGAGCACCTCGAAATCACCTGACGCCGCCGACCGTTCTTCTCCCGAGGACGGTTCGATGGACACCATCCTGGCTTCGATCCGGCGCATCCTCAACGAGGATGAGGTGGCGCCGGCCGAGGCGCCCCCACCAGCGCCGCGGCGTGAGCCCAAGGAGGACGTGCTGGTGCTGGTGGGGGCGCCTCGGCCGGCGCCACCTCA
>CAXUNX010000103.1:0-1094 GCA_964252545.1 uncultured Acetobacteraceae bacterium
TCCATCGCCAGCAGCAGCGGCTGCGACAGGATCGCCCGGCCGATCGCGACACGCTGCCGCTCGCCGCCCGAGAGTGCCCGCGGCCGCCGGGCGAGCAGCCGTTCCAGACCCAGCAGCGCCACCAGCTCGTCGAAGCCCGGCGCATCCGTCGCCGCAGTTTTGGCGCCAAGCCGCCGGAACGGGTGCCGCCGCTGCGCGCCATAGCGCAGGTTGGCAGCGACGCTCAGATGCGGAAACAGCAGCGCCTGCTGGAACACCAGCCCGATCCGCCGGCGCTCCGGGCGCAGCCAGGTGGCCTCGTCCGAGAGCACCACGTCGCCGATCTGCACCACGCTGCGTTCGGGGCGGAACAGCCCGGCGATGCAATGCACCAGCGTGGTCTTGCCGGATCCGGAGGGTCCGAACAACGCCACCACCCCAGGCAGCGGCGCCGTGAAGTTCACGTCGAGGGCGGCTTCGGCGTTGAAGCGATGCCGCATCTCGACCCGCAGCTTGCCTGTCACCTCAGCAGCCGCGCGAGCCGCTTCGACAGCACCCCCGAGAGCAGCAGGCCGAGCAGCGCCAGCAGCAGCGAGACCACGGCCAGCCGCGCTGCCTGCGCTTCGCCGCCCGGCACCTGCAGGGCGGCGTAGATCGCAAGCGGCAGGGTGCGGGTCTGGCCGGGAATATCGGCGGCGAAGGTGATCACCGCGCCGAACTCGCCGAGGCTGGTGGCATAGCCGCCAACCAGGGCGGCCAGCAGCCCGGGGGCGGCAAGCGGCAGCAGGATGGTCACGAAGCGGTCGAGCCGACCGGCTCCCAGTCCCGCCGCCGCGGCGAGCAGCAGGGGATCGACGGCCTCCATCGACTGCCGGATGGCGCGCACCATCAGCGGCAGGATCATCACCGCGCAGGCCAGGCTGGCGCCGGTGCTGGTAAAGGCGAGACGCATCCCGAACAGCCGCCACAGCAGCGTGCCGGCCGGCCCCTCGATGCCGAACACCACCAGCAGCAGCCATCCGGTCAGCACCGGCGGCAGCACCAGCGGCAGATGCACCAGCGCGTCGAGCAGCGGACGGCCGGGCAGACGCGGCCGGGTCAGCAGCCAGGCCAGC
>CAXUNX010000103.1:1104-6002 GCA_964252545.1 uncultured Acetobacteraceae bacterium
ATCACCGCGCGCGAGGCCACCACCAGCGTGAGCCACACCGACTGCCACTGCTCGGGCGACAGGAGGCTTGCAGCGGCGGCGGTCAAGCGGGGGACGTGAAGCCGAAATTATGGAAGATCGCCTGCGCGGTGCCTCCCGCCAGGAACAACAGCAACGCACCCGCCTGCTGCTGCATGGCGGACGATCTCAGCACCGCGCCGGGATAGACGATCGGCGGATGGCTCGCGGGCGGGAACACGCCGGCGACCGCCAGCCCCGGGGCGGCGCGGACATCGCTGGCATAGACGATGCCCGCCGGCGCCTCGCCGCGCTCCACCAGCAGCAGCGCCGAGCGGACGTTCTCGGCGGGCGCCAGCCGGTTCTTGACGCCTTCCCACAGGCCGAGCGCGGTCAGCGCCTGCTTGGCGTAGATCCCGGCCGGCACCTGGGCCGGATCCCCCACCGCGAGCCGGCCGCCGCCGAGCAGCGCCGGCAGGTCGGCACCTGGTTCGAGCGTCAGCGGCTTCAGCCCGGCCTTGCGTTCAACCAGCACGAGCTGGTTGCCGAGCAGGTCGCGGCGGGTGCCGGAAACCAGCCTGTTGCGTCCTTGCAGCCAGTTCATCCATTTCTCGTCCGCGGACAGGAACAGGTCCGCAGGGGCACCCTGGTCGATCTGGCGGGCCAGCACGCCGCTGGAGGCGTATGAGAAACGCGGCCCCGCGTCACCGGCGGCGCTTGCTTGGCCGGCGGCATCCCCTTGGCCCAGGCCTTGGGCCTGCCAGGCCGCCACCACGGTGGAAAGCGCCTCGGTCAGGCTGGCGGCGGCGAACACGGTCAGCCGCTGCGGCCGGGAGGCGGCCCGGCCACGCTCTGCCGGAAGCAGCATGCCGGCGGACGCAAGCACCATCGAGCGTCGGGAAACGGAGGCTTGTGGACGCATGAGATCTCCATGGGGAGCGCCGGCGACGATACAGGCTTTGAAGAGGCAGGCCAGAACACCGCTTCCGCGCATCCTCGGAATCGGGGATAGGTCACGCAAGACCCAATCGATCCCCAGCGCGAGGCGGTATCTTTGACAAAGCTGGATGTCGCGCGTGAAGACGGCGTGTTCTGCATCATCGGCCGCCACGGTGTCGCCAGCCCGATCCGGCTCGGTGGCCAGCCGGTGCGCGAGTTCCAGGCCGGCTGGCAGCCGCGCGGCGCCTCCGACGGGTGGGCGCCCTGGACCGTGCTTGACCTGGTGCATGAAAGCGGGCGGGAGGCAAGCTGGCTGCTGGACCGCGACCTGGACCACCGCGCGGGGGCGATCGCCCAGCTTCCCGCCGCGGACCGGGCGGCGATCGCCCTCCAAGCGGGAGCGCCGCTGGCTTCGATCCACCGGAACATGCTGTGCAACCCGCAGCCGATCCGCACCGAGGCGCTGGCGCTCTTCGACGGCCTCAACCGGACCACCGTCGAGGAGATCGTGCAGCTTGCCGGTGATCCGACCCTGGCCCGCGCCCCGGATTCCGGCCTGGCCGAGACCCAGCTGGTGGGCCTGCACGGCAATCCCCTGGGGCCGGCCGGGATCAAGGCGCGTGCCTGGAGCGGCCGGCCGGTCCGGCTGCGCGCGGTGGAAGCCTGCCTCGACGGCAACTTCCAGCAGGCGCTGCAGGATGCCGTCCGTGCGGGTTTCCTCGCCTGTCCGTCGCCGGTTGACGGGCAGGTCCTGCAATCGCGAGACAGCCTGGTGCTCGACCAGCACCGGATTGCCTACCGCTTCGTTGATCCGCGCAGCGGCCTGGTGTTCTTCGTGAGCAGCACCACTCACCGCTTCAGCAAGGGGGACCTGTTTGTTCCCTTGATCAACAGCGTCTTCAGCTTGCATGCCGACCCGGAGCCGCTCGACGGGCTGGCACGGATGTTCCTGCTGCACATGATCGTCGAGGCGGACGCCCTGCTCGCCTATCTGGCTGCTTCGGGCGCCGCTCCCGAGGCTTCTCCTGCACGCCGCTTCGCGGTCGCGCTCCGGGGCTACCCGAACGTGCGAGTCGGCCAGCAGCTCGGCCAGGAGCTGACCGCGCTCGACCGGCTGGTGCGACAGCTCGACCGGTCGCTGCTGCCCTGGGTGATCGTTCCGGCTGCAGACCAGGGTTCGGAAGCCTACGCTCCGGTGGAGCGGATCTTCCCGGAGTTCGAGGGCCGGGTGGACCGGAGCCTGGGTCATCCGGCGATGCTGGCGGACCATGTCTACCGGACCAACACCTGCCTGTTCCGCGCCCTGGACGAGCATGTCACGCTTGGGCTGGGCCGCCGGATCAGGGATGCGGCGGCGCGCGAGCGGCAGCCGGCATCGGACGAGCGGCTCGCCGCCCGGATCGAAGCCGAGCGTCTGCCCTGCGTGCTGTTCGGGCTGCACCTGTCCAACCGCACCGCGATCGATACGGCGGGCGTGGTGATCGACAGCATCGAGCATCTGCGGCGCACGCTGGGCCGGATCGTGGTGGTGATCGACGGCCATAATTCGCGGATCCACCAGGACCCGGTCAGCCACCACCCGGAGCCCGGGCAGGAGCTGCATGAGCCGCCGGTGTTCGCCGAGCTGCGTCTGGTGCTGCAGCTGCGCCGCCGCTTCGAGGGCAGCCCGGTCGAGATCGTCAATCTTTGCGGCAGCGCGGTCGCGCGCAGCCTGTTCTGGACGGAGCGCGCGAGCTTCTTTGTGGCCTTCTGGGGACCGGGACTCGCCAAATACCGCTGGGCCTGCAACCGGCCCGGCCTGGTGCTGACCAACCTGTGGAACCTCCGGCACCGCGCCGACCTCGACCGCTACCATGCGCCGCGCTACCAGGAGGGCGGGGCCGCGATCCGCTTCGCGCCTGCGGCGGCGGTCATGGACGTGCCGGAGGCCCCGGTGCTGTTCGCGCCGACCAACCCGATCCCGGCGTTCAGCAACTTCCAGATCGATCTCGGCGCCTTGCGGCACGCGCTGAGCGCGATGATCACCGAGCACCTGCCATGACCCCGCACCAGGTGGCGGCCAGCTTGTCGGCGCTGCGGGCAGCAGCACCGCTGGTGCACAACCTCACGAACCTGGTGGTCACCAACACCACCGCCAACGCCCTGCTGGCGATCGGCGCCTCGCCGGCGATGGTCGAGGCCGCCGAGGAGGTGGCGGAGTTCGCCGCCGTCGCCGACTCGCTGGTGGTCAATCTCGGCACCATGAGCGCAGTTCGCGCCCATGCGATGGATCTTGCCACCGCCTCGGCGCAGGCCGCCGGAACGCCCTGGATCCTTGATCCGGTGGCCGTCGGCGCCCTGCGCTATCGGTCGGAGGTGGCGGTCCGGCTGCTTCGGGCGAAGCCGCAGGTGGTTCGCGGCAATGGCTCGGAGATCCTGGCCCTCGCTCGTTTGTGGGGCGGCAGCGAGGCCGCGCCGGAGCCTGCGGCTCGCGGCGTCGACAGCCTGTCGCCGGCCGAAGCGGCGCTGGAGGCCGCCCGCCTGCTTGCCCGTGCCACGGGCAGCGTGGTGGTGATCAGCGGCGCCGTTGATTACGCCACCGACGGCAGGGGCTTGATCAGCATCGGGACCGGCCACCCGATGATGCCGCGCGTCACCGGGCTGGGCGGCACCGCCACTGCGATCATCGGCGCCTGCCTGGCGGTGCAGCCGGACCCGCTCGCAGCCGCTGTGCACGGCATGGTGATGATCGGACTGGCCGGCGAGATCGCCGGCGCGCGGGCGCGGGGCCCCGGCTCGCTGCAGCTCGAGCTGCTGGATGCGCTTTATGCGCTGGACGAGGCGACCATCGAGCAGCGGGCGCGGCTGCGGACGCTGGACGCGGGCGAGTGGTGAGCGCCGGCCGGGCAGCGGCAACGGGTCCTGGCTATCGTCGGAATATCGTCAGCAGAAGCACGAAAAGCAGGATGGCGACCGCCTGCAGGATCACCCGCCAGCGCATCAGCCGGTTGGAGCGGTAGGGATCGCCGCCGCCGCGTACGAAACCGACGATCCCCGCACCGAGCACGCCAAGCACGCCGATCATCGCGAAAACCATCAGCAGGGTCAGGAGAGGTCGCATGCGTCTGCAC
This sequence comes from uncultured Acetobacteraceae bacterium, assembly GCA_964252545.1. Taxonomy (GTDB): domain Bacteria; phylum Pseudomonadota; class Alphaproteobacteria; order Acetobacterales; family Acetobacteraceae; genus Lichenicoccus. Next base: position 5,151 of record CAXUNX010000103.1, read on the forward strand.
ATGGTGCGGCCCAGCGGTTTTGACAGCATCAACCACGCAGCGTTGAGACCGCCGGCGGCGTGGCGGACGGTGTGCAAGCCGGCCGCACGCGCATGAAGTGTGGAAACACGGCGCCAACAACCGCAAACTAGGCTTTGGCAACAGGTTCTCAGCCGCGAATCCTGCGAGGGTGCATGCAGTTCAAGACCATTGTTGCGGCGATCCTGGGCATGCTGCTGTTGTGGGTGATTGCGCAGCCCGGCCGGGCCGCGGTTCCCGCCAAGTCCCCCGGCCCCGGCGCGGCTCCCGCGATCAGTGCCGCGGAGGCGCAGCAGGTGCTCGATGTGCTGAACGATCCGAAAAAGCGGATCGCCTTCACCAGCACGCTGAGCGCGATCGCCAGGAGCCTGCCCGCTGCGGCGCCGGCCACGGCGCCGGCCAAGGTGGTGCTGGCCCCGAACAGCGTGGGCAGCGAGCTGCTCGGCGAGTTCGGCGCCGCGCGCGCGCTGGCGATAACCCAGGCGGCCTCGTTCGGCCGCATGTTTGGCGATGCCGTGCTCACCGAGCGCTGGCTGAACCACGAGCTTGCCGACCCGGAGCGGCGCGGCCTGCTGGCCGATGCCGTCTGGCGCGGCACGCTGGTGATCGTGGTGGCGCTGCTGGGCGAGCAGTTGCTGATGCGACTGCTCCGCCGGCCGCTTCGGGCGCTGTCGCGCGACGCTGTTCTGGTGCAGGACACGGCGGCCGAGCCTGGCGCGGGTGAGCCGGGTGAGCCGGGTGAGCCGGGTGCGCCCGACGCGGCAGCCGCCGAGAAGCGCGCGCGCGATGCCAGCCATCGCAGGCGCACCCTCCTGCTGTTGCGGCGGGTGCCGT
>CAXUNX010000103.1:6012-11658 GCA_964252545.1 uncultured Acetobacteraceae bacterium
GCTTCGGCTGCTGCTCAAGCTGCTGCCGCTCGGGCTGTTCCTGGTGATCGGCAATGTCGGCGGCGAGAGCTTCAGCGCCAGGCCGGAAACCCAGCTCATCACCGTGACCGTCGCCAACCTGTATGCGGTCGGCCGGCTGCTGGCGCTCGGCATGGACATGCTGCTGGCACCCCGGGCACCGGGCGTGCGGCTGCTCGGCCTCAACGATGCCGGCGCGCTGCTGTTGAGCCGCTGGTGGGCGTGGCTGGTGGCGGTGCCGGTGGTGGCGATCACCCTCACCGACGTGGGCGGCATCCTCGACATGCCGCAACGCGCCGCCCAGTCGCTGCTGCGGGCGATCGCGCTGGTCGAGCACGTGCTGCTGGCGCTGCTGACCTGGCGGGTCCGCGGTCGTGTCGCCGCCGCCCTCAAGCCGCCGCGCAGGCTTCGTCGCACCGCCGCGGGCGCCGTGCTCTCGCGCATGGCCGAGCATTGGTGGATCGTGGCGCTGTTCTTCAATTTCGCGCTGTGGCTGGTCTATGCGGCGCAGGTACGTGACGGCTATGCCCGCATATGGCGGCTGTTCCTGGTCACGGTGGTGGTGGGGTTCGGCTGCCGGCTCGCCGCCGCGGCGCTGCTTGGCCTGCTGGACCGGCTGTTCCGGCTCAATCCCGAGCTCGAGCTGCATTATCCCGGCCTGCAGCATCGCGCCAACCGCTACTACCCGCTGCTGCGCCAGGTGGTGAACGGAGGCGTGCTGGCGGTCGGGCTGGTGGTCTTGCTGCAGGCCTGGGGGTTGCCGTCGCTGCGCTGGTTCACCAGCGGCGCGCTCGGCACCCGCCTGGTCTCGGCGGTGATCTCCATCCTGCTGGCGCTGCTGCTCGGGGTGCTGGTGTGGGAGGCGGCGAACGCGGCGCTCGACCGCCAGGTGCTGCGCTTCGGCAAGGCCGAACAGAGCGCACGCGCGGTGCGGCTGCAGACCCTGCTGCCGATCCTGCGCACGGTGCTGTTCATCGTGCTCGCCATCATCGTGGGACTGTCCGTGCTCAGCGAGATCGGCGTCAACGTGGCGCCGCTGCTGGCCGGCGCCGGCATCCTGGGCGTCGCCATCGGCTTCGGCTCGCAGAAGCTGGTGCAGGATTTCATCACCGGCATCTTCCTGCTGGTGGAGAATGCGATGCAGGTGGGCGACACGGTGACCGCGGCCGGGGTGACCGGAACCGTCGAGCATCTGTCGATCCGAACCCTGCGGCTGCGCGGCGGCGACGGCTCGGTGCAGATCATCCCGTTCTCCTCGGTCACCACGGTGACCAACCTGTCGCGCGACTTCGCGGTGGCGGCGATCACCATCAGCGTGGCGCTGGCGCAGGATATCGACCGGGTGTGCGACCTGCTGCGCACGATCGGACAGGATCTGCGCGACGATGCCGAGTTCGGCGAGATGATCCTGCAGGATTTCGCCCTGAACGGCGTCGACAGCATCGGCGAATACGCGGTTGCGATCTCCGGCACGCTGAAATGCACGGTGGGCGGACGCTGGCCGGTGCAGCGGGAATTCTACCGCAGGCTGAACGCATCCCTGCAGCAGCAGCATATCGCCCTGCCGGCGCGTCCGCTGGCGTTGCCGGAATTCAACGCGTCAGCGGTTCGGGTGCCAGGTCCGGCCCCGCGGCATCCGGGAGCGGAAGAACCGTGATGCCGCGCAGCACAGGGCTGCGCCAGGCGATGATCGTCAGGAGCCAACCGCCGACGCCGGCGAAGTCGAGCGCCGCGCGAAAGCTCTGGTGCTGCCCCAGCCAGCCGCCGATGAGCGCGCCAGGGACGGCCGGGACCAGGATCAACCAGCGCATCGTGCTGGTCATGCGCCCAAGCATCGGCGTGGGGGTCACGGCCTGCCGCAGGGCAATGAAGTTGACGAAGATCAGGATCGGGCCGAAGCCGAGCAGCATCAGGTCCACGGCGAACGCGGCCCGGCCCAATTGCCCGACGGGAGAAGCGGCTAGGAGCAGCGAGCCGGAGGCGGTAAGCGCGAAGCCGAGGGTGATGCATCTGCCCGGACCGGAAATCCGGCTGAGGCGTCCGCCCAGCAAGCCTCCGAGCACCGTTCCGAGCCCGATACAGACATAAGAAAGGCCAACGCTTTGTCCGGACATCGCCAGGGTGCGCGTGGCGAACAGGATGTTCACGCCGGCTGCCGAGGCGTTGAAGAATTCCCATGCGGCAATGAAACCGGCCAGCACAAGCAGCAGGTGGTTCGCGCGGACGAACCGTCCGCCGGCCACGAGTTCAGGCCAGAACCCGCCGGTGACACGGCTCGGCTTCTCGTCGATGCGAATGCCGCGAAGGATCGAGGCCGACATCAGCAGCAGGCCGGCGTTGACGAGGAGGGCTATGGGCGCCCCAAGAAGTCTGATGAGCACACCCGCGATCGCCGGTCCGGCGACCTCGGCGCCAGAGTTGGCGAGCGCGTTCTTCGCGTTAGCCTCGATCAGCCGTTCGCGCCCGACGATCTGGTTCAGCACGATCTGGGAGGCGCTTCCGGCGGTCGTGTTCACCAGACCGACCGTGAAGGCGACGAGCAGCAGCCAGGGAACCGACAGGACGCCCAGCCAGCCCGCGAGCGGCACGCTCGCCGCGGCTGCCGCGAGCGTCAGCTCGCCGGCGATATAGACCGGCAGTTTGCGCACGCGATCAAGCCAGACGCCTGATGGAAGCGAGAACAGGGTGAACGGCAGCGTCTCCATCGAGGTGAGCACGCCCATGGCGATGGGCGAGGCATGGAGCGAAAGTGCCGCGGTCAGCGGGAGGGCCAGCAGCATGATCTGCATGCCGAATGAACTCGCCAGCACAGAGGCCCAGAGCCGACGATATGCAGGATCGCGAAGAAGATCGTTCGGCCCGACGGTCATGGGTCTCCCACCGGTCACGGAGCAGCCTCTCCGCTGCGATTGCGGCATGGCCGGACGGCTGCGAGGTCCAGCGCCACCGGCGCCCGTCCGCCGGGACGTCCGCGCGTCCCAGCATCCGGTGCCGCATGGTCAGAGAACCAGACCGGCTCCCTGCTCGCCGCTTGATCGTCGCAGCCTGCTGGAGTCGCTATTCGACCAGCGTCCAGCTGCCGTTCACCTTCTTGAACGAGATCTGCGCGGTCTTGGTCTGGTTCTTGTTGATGGAGGTGACGGCGCAATCATAGACGCCGTTGTCTTTGGCCGAGCAGTCGGCGTTGGTGACGTCGAAATCCTTGACGTCGTAGGGCCCGCTGAAGATGCCGAGCGTGTTGGCGGAAACCTTGCCGTTCGCCTCCTGCATCCGCTGCTGGATGACCTGCTTGATGTCGGCCTTGCTCGGCCCCGTCACGTTGCCGCATCCCACCAGAACCAGCAGGCCGCCCAGGGCCGCCCCCGTCATCCATGCGCGCATCCCGTCTTCTCCTCAGCCATCCGTGAACGGGAGTCCGCGCGAGCGGCCACCCGATCGAGCCTGCCGCGAGGCTCGATTCGGCAGAGCATACCACTCGCTATGCTTCAGCGCGCATATTGCTCAACCGGAACCGGATGCGAGAGCGCCCCGCGCGCCACCAGGAAGCGCTGGAAGGCCTCGTAGCGCTTCACATCCAGCAGGGCGGGATCCCGGGCGAGCGCTGGCAGGCTCGCGGTCCAGGCTGCCTTGTTCAATTCGGTGTCGAGATCGGGATGCGCCGCCACGAACCGGCGCCAGACCATGTCCGGCGCCTTGAGCAGGCAGGCGGTGCCCGCCCGCAGGGCTGCCAGGAACCGAACGATCTTGGGGTCGCCAGCGTGGCTGCGGCTGGCCACCAGCACCAGCTCGTCATAGGGCGGCACGCCATGCTGCTCCGGCAGGAAGGCGATGGGTGCGAGGCCCTTCTGGCGCAGGTCGAGGAGTTCGTAGTTGCGCATGCCGCCCATCACCGCATCGACGCTGTGCGTCATCAGGGCCTGCTCGATCTGGAAGTTGACCTCCACGCGGGTGACCGCATCCGGCCGCAGGCCGGCCGAGGCGAGCATGCCGTCAAGCAGCGCCGCCTCCCCTGCTCCCACCGAAACGCCGACCCGGCGGCCCTTCAGGTCCGCGAGCCTGCGGATGTTGTTCCCCGGCAGGGTGATCAGCACGTTGAGTGGCTGGTCCATGATCGTGCCGACCCGCATCACCGGCAGGCCCTGCTGCGCCATGAAGGGCAGCTCGGTCTGGTAGCTGACGGCGAGATCCGCCTCGCCCGCGGCAACCAGGCGCGGCGGCGACGTGGTGTCCGCAGGCGGAATGAACCGGACGTCGAGCCCGGCACGGGCATAGTCGCCGCAATACTCGGCGGCGAACAGCGATTCGTGGTTGGCGTTGACGAACCAGTCCAGGATCACCGTGATCCGGTCGGCGGAAAGCGCCTGCCGCGCCATGACGACCTGCAGCAGCAGCAGGATCACGAACCGACCCATGCTCAGAACCCCGCACTTGCGGTGAGCAGGGCTGCGAAGCCGCCGCCCACCAGATAGGTGGGCGACTGCCCGGCGATCAGCGTGCCGTAGCGGCCGACGGTGTTCTGGGCGTTGGTGGTCGGGTTGGCGACGCCGGACAGATAGGCGCTGTCGGTGACGTTGACCAGGTTCAGGCGCAGTTGCGGATGTTGCGCGAAGCGGATGCTCGGCAGGCGGACTCCAAGCGCGATGTCGGCCTCGGTGTGATCGGGGATGCGCTCGTCGTCGGTGAAGGTCGCGTATTGCGAGCTCACATATTTCACGCTCGCCACGCCGAACAGCGCGCCGTCGTCGTAGCTCAGCCCGATCGCGCCCTGGAAGCGCGGGCTGCGCACCGCGACCCTGCCCGCGGTCGGCAGCAGGTCGCCGCCGGCTGCGACATCGTTGTCGATGGTGGCGTAGAGATATTCGCCGGACAGATAGGGGCTGAGATGGTGCCACGGCCGCGATCCGATCTCGGCATCGATCCCGCGCGAGGTTTGTCCGCCGGCATTGATGGTGCCGCCGATCAGCGCGCCGTTGAGGTCTAGCACGGTGGTGATCTGGCGGTTGGTGAAGTTGTAGTTGAACAACGTCACGCTGCCGATCACCCGCGCGCCGCTGTAGCGATAGCCGACTTCCTCGCTGATCGAGTATTCCGGCTTCAGATCGGTGCTGGCGGCGCTGCTGATCGCGCCGCTTGAGGGATCATAGGTCGCAAACAGCGAACTCTGCGCCGGAGCATGGAAGTTGGTCGTGACGTTGGCAAAAAGCTGGCTCGCGGGATCCATCTGGTAGGCAATCAGCAGCCGCGGCAACGGCTCGGCGATGTTCAGCCCGCTCCGGTAGACGGCGCCCGGCAGCGCGTTCCAGCCCTGCCGCGACACCATGGCTTCCTTGAAGCCCAGATCCACCGTCAGGCGGTTGTTGAACAGGCCGATCCGGTCGCTGATGAAGACGGCGTTGGTTTGGGCGATCATGTGCGTGTCGGACGCGAGCAGCTGGCGGCCATCGGCGAGCTTGATCGTGCTGCCGGGCGCCTCCGCCCAGATGTCGGAAGGGGTGCCGTCGGGGCTCAATGCGCTGAACGGCTGGGTGTCGCGCCCGTCGACGTACTCGTACCAGGCACCGAGCGTGAGCTGCTGCGGTCCGCCCTCCCAGTGCAGCTCGGGAGTGACTCCGGTGCGCCAGGTAAGCT
>CAXUNX010000104.1:0-11605 GCA_964252545.1 uncultured Acetobacteraceae bacterium
GCTCCGGCCGGTCGGCCGGAACAAACAACAGCGAACGCAGGATCATCCGGCGCTGCGCTTCAGCAGCGCGGTGCGCAGGCACCGGCAGACGAGCCGGTCGCGCTGGTTGCACAAACGGTGCTCGAAGGTGACGATGCCGGCTTGCGGCCGCGACCGGCTTGCGCGCAGCGCCACCACTGTGGTTTCCGCGCGAAGCGTGTCGCCGATGAACACCGGCTCCGGCATCACCACCTTATCGTAGCCGAGATTGGCGATCAGCGTGCCGAGCGTGGTCTCGCCCACCGACAGCCCGACCATCAGGGCGAAGGTGAAGGTGCCGTTCACCACGATCCGGCCGAACTCGCTGGCTGCTGCGTGCTCCGCATCGAGATGCAGCGGCTGCGGATTATGCGTCAGCGTCGACATCAGCAGGTTGTCGGTCTCGGTGACGGTGCGCCGGATCGGGTGCGTGAGCGTGTCGCCGATCGCCCAAGCGTCGAAGAAGCGCCCGCTCGTCATGCCGGCGCCCGCGTGATGCGGGCCAGGATGGCGCCCTCGCTGACCTGCTGGCCTGGCGCTGCGTGAAGCTCCGCCACGACGCCGTCGAAGGGCGCCACCAGCCGATGCTCCATCTTCATCGCCTCGACCACGAGCAGCGTCTGGCCGCGCACCACCTGATCGCCCTGCGCGCTTCCCAGCACGGTGACCTGTCCCGGCATCGGCGACAGCACGGCTCCGTCTGCATCGCCGGCAGTGCCTCCGGCAGCACCTCCGGGCGCCTCGGCGCCGTGCCCGGCGCGCGGCGCGCCGCAGCGCCAGGCGATGCCTTCCATGAACAGCACCCGTTCGCCGCCCAGGGTCTCGATCCGGCCGCCGCCGCGATGGCCTGGCCGCGTCTCGACCAGGTGCCGGGTGCCCTCGACCTCCACCACGATTGAACGATCCGCCTCCGCATTGCAGCGGAAACCCGGCAGGCCTGTCCAGGGGTCCGATCCCGGCGCCGGCAGCAGCGCGTGCGCCATGCTCGCGAGCACGTCGGACCCGGGCGAGGCGGCGGGCACCAGCCGGTCGGCCTGGCGCTCGATGAAGCCGGTGTCGACGCGGCCGGCGATGAAATCCGCATCCCGAAGCGTGCGCGCCAGCAACCCCGCATTGGTCCGCACCGGCCAGATCTCGACCGAGGCGCAGGCGTCGGCGAGCCGCGCCGCAGCCGCCTCGCGCGTCGGCGCATGCACAACCAGCTTGGCGATCATCGGATCGTAGTTTGGCGTGATCACGCATCCCGCCTCCACCCCGGAATCGACGCGCAGGTTATCCGGCAGATGAAAATGCTCGAGCCTGCCGGTGGAAGGCAGGAAGCCGGATTGCGGGTTCTCGGCGTACAGCCGCGCTTCCATCGCGCAGCCAGCAAAGGCGAGCTCCCGCTGCAACAGCGGCAAGCGCTCGCCCGAGGCGATCCGGAGCTGCCATTCCACCAGATCCTGGCCGGTGATCGCCTCCGTGACCGGGTGCTCGACCTGCAGCCGGGTGTTCATCTCCATGAACCAGACGCGATCCGCGCGCAGGCCGTCGCTGTTGTCGGCGATGAACTCGATCGTGCCGGCGCCGACATACGACACCGCGCGCGCCGCCTTGACTGCGGCATCGCAGATGGCGGCGCGCACCCGCGCATCGATGCCCGGCGCCGGCGCCTCCTCGATGATCTTCTGATGGCGGCGCTGCAGCGAGCAGTCGCGCTCGAACAGGTGCACGACATTGCCGTGGGCGTCGCCGAACACCTGCACCTCGACGTGCCGGGGGGCGGGCACATACTTCTCGAGCAGCATGCGATCATCGCCGAAGGCGGCGCCCGCTTCGCGCCTGCAGGAGCGGACGGCCTCGATAAACGAAGCCGGATCGTCGACGCGGCGCATGCCCTTGCCGCCGCCGCCAGCCACCGCCTTGACCAGCACCGGATAGCCGATCGCCTCCGCCTCCGCCTGCAGGCGACGCTCGTCCTGGTCCTCGCCGAGGTAGCCCGGCGTCACCGGCACGCCGGCGTGCTGCATGAGCCGCTTGGCCGCGTCCTTGCGGCCCATCGCCTCGATCGCGGCGGGCGGCGCACCCACCCAGATCAACCCCGCCTGCTGCACCGCGCGGGCGAACCCGGCGTTCTCCGACAGGAACCCATAGCCTGGATGGATCGCCTCCACGCCGCCCTCCTGAGCCGCGCGCAGGATCCTGTCTGCCACGAGATAGCTTTCGCGCGCCGGTGCTGCACCGATGGCGATCGCCCGGTCCGCCTCCCGCACGAACGGCATGTCCGCGTCGACATCGGAATGCACCGCCACCGTGCGTATCCCCAGCCGGCGCGCGGTGCGGATGATCCGGCGGGCGATCTCGCCGCGGTTGGCGATCAGCAGGCTCTCGATCATCGGCCTACATCCGGAACAGGCCGAACCGCGGCAGCGTCGGGATCGGTGCGTTCAGCGCCGCCGCGAAGGCCAGGCCGAGCACGTCCCGGGTTTGCCGGGGGTCGATGATGCCGTCGTCCCAAAGCCGCGCGGTGGCGTAGTACGGGTTGCCCGCCGCCTCGTAGCCCTCCCGTATCGGCTGCCTGAAGGCGACCTCCTCGGCTGCACTCCAGGGCTGGCCGCGGGCTTCCATGCCGTCCCGCTTCACCGTCGCCAGCACGGCGGCGGCCTGCTCGCCGCCCATGACGCTGATCCGGCTGTTCGGCCAGGTGAACAAGAATCGCGGCGAGTACGCGCGGCCGCACATGCCGTAGTTGCCGGCGCCGAAGCTGCCGCCGATCAGCACGGTGATCTTGGGAACGCTGGCAGTGGCCACCGCGGTGACCAGCTTGGCTCCGTCCTTGGCGATGCCGCCAGCCTCGTACTTGCCGCCCACCATGAACCCGGAAACGTTCTGCAGGAACAACAGCGGGATGCGCCGCTGGCAGGCGAGCTCGATGAAGTGCGCGCCCTTTTGCGCCGATTCCGAAAACAGCACGCCGTTGTTGGCGAGGATGCCGACCGGGATGCCCCAGATCCGGGCGAAGCCGCACACCAGGGTCGCGCCGAACAGCGGCCGGAACGACTGGAACTCGGAGCCGTCGACGATGCGGCCGATCACCTCGTGCACGTCGTAGGGTGCGCGCACATCGTCCGGGATGATGCCGTACAACTCGTCGGGATCAAGCACCGGCGGTCGGGGCGGCCGCAGGTCGATCGCCGGCGGAGGCGGGAGGTTGAGCCTCGCCACGATCTCGCGCACGCTCAGCAGCGCATCGTCGTCGCTTTCCGCGACGTGATCCACCACGCCCGACCTGCGGGCATGGGTGTCGGCGCCGCCGAGTTCCTCGGCCGAGATCACCTCGCCGGTCGCGGCCTTCACCAGCGGCGGTCCGGCCAGAAAGATGGTGCCCTGATGGCGCACGATCACGGTCTCGTCCGACATCGCCGGCACGTAGGCGCCGCCTGCGGTGCAGCTCCCCATCACGCAGGCGATCTGCGCGATGCCCAGCGCCGACATGTTCGCCTGGTTGAAAAAGATCCGGCCGAAATGCTCGCGGTCGGCAAACAGCTCGGCCTGGTGGGGCAGGTTGGCGCCGCCGGAATCGACCAGATACACGCAGGGCAGGCGGTTCTCCTGGGCGATCTCCTGCGCGCGCAGGTGCTTCTTCACCGTGATCGGGAAATATGCGCCGCCTTTGACGGTCGGATCGTTGGCCACGATCATCACCTTGCACCCGCTGACCTGGCCGATGCCGGCGATCATCCCGGCGGCGGGCGCCTCGTTCTCGTAGAGCCCGTATGCCGCGAGCGATCCGATCTCGAGGAACGGCGATCCGGGATCAAGCAGCCGGTGCACGCGTGCGCGCGGCAGCAGCTTGCCGCGCGCCTGGTGGCGCAGGCGCGACGCCTCGGATCCGCCGAGGCTGGCCGAACGCACGGCTTCGCGCAGGCGCTCGGCAAGCAGGCGGTTGTGCGCGGCGTTGGATGCGAAGCGCGCGGCCGTTGGATCGATCGCGCTCCCAAGGGTGGTCATGCGCCGATCAGCTCGCGACCGATCAGGTAGCGGCGGATCTCGTTGGTTCCGGCGCCGATGTCATATAGCTTGGCATCGCGCAGGAACCGCTCCACCGGCCATTCCCTGGTGTAGCCCGCGCCGCCCAGCGCCTGGATCGCGTCCAGCGACACCCGCACCGCGTTCTCGCTGGCCAGCAGGATGGCGCCTGCCGCGTCGGCGCGCGTGGTGCGGCCGCGGTCGCAGGCCTGCGCCACCGCATAAACGTAGGCGCGCGCCGAATTCAGCGCGACCACCATGTCGGCGATCTTGCCTTGCATGAGCTGGAACGAGCCGATCGCCGCCCCGAACTGGCGCCGCTCGCGCACATAGGGCAGCACGCAGTCCAGGCAGGCCTGCATGATCCCGAGCGGCCCGGCCGCGAGCACCGTGCGCTCGGTATCGAGGCCGGACATCAGGATCGCAACTCCCTGGCCTTCCGCGCCGACCACGTTCTCCGCCGGCACGTCGCAATCCGTGAACACCAGCTCGGCGGTATCGGAGCCGCGCATGCCCATCTTGTCGAGCTTGTTCGACACGGTGAAACCGGCCATGCCCTTCTCGACCAGGAAGGTGGTGATTCCCCTGGCGCCCGCCGCGGGATCGGTCTTGGCATACACCACCAGGATGTCCGCCTCGGGAGCGTTGGTGATCCAGAACTTGGTGCCGTTGAGGCGCCAGCCATCGCCGCGCCTTTCCGCCCGCAGCCTCATCGAGACCACGTCCGATCCGGCGCCCGCCTCCGACATCGCCAGGCTGCCGACATGCTCGCCGGAAAGGAGCCTCGGCAGCACCCGACGCTTCTGCCGGTCGTTGCCCCAGCGGCGGATCTGGTTGATGCAGAGGTTGGAATGCGCGCCATAGCTCAGCCCGATCGCCGCGGAAGCGCGCGAAACCTCCTCCATCGCGACCACATGCTCCAGATAGCCGAGCCCCAGGCCGCCATAATCCTCCTCGACGGTGATGCCGTGCAGGCCGAGCCCACCCATCTCCGGCCAGAGCTCGCGCGGGAAGCGGTTCTCCGCGTCGATCCGTGCCGCAATCGGCCCGATCCGGTCTGCGGCAAAGCGGCGGGTGGTCTCGCGGATCTGATCGGCGACCTCGCCGAGCGCGAAATCCAGATCCGGGCGGCTCACGCGCTCACCGCCATCGCTGGTGCTGGCAACGGCGGCGCCTCGCGGGATCCGCCCCGCAGGCGCTCCAGCAGCTGCGCCTCGTGCCGCTTGGCTTGCACCAGGTGCCTGGCGCGGACATGGCCGTAGCCCCGGATCGCCTCAGGCACCGCCGCCAGCGCCACCGCGGTTGCGTGGTTCTCCGGCGAAAGCGTTTCCACCACTTCGCGCAACAGGTCCTGGTATTGCACGATCAGGCGGCGGTCGGTTCGGCGTTCCTCGGTATGGCCGAACGGGTCGAACGGCGTGCCGCGCAGGCGGCGCATCCTGGCCAGCAGGCCGAACGCCGGCAGTATCCAGGGGCCATAGGCGCGCTTGCGGGCTTCTCCGGTCACCCGGTCGCGCCTGGCCATCAGCGGCGGCGCCAGGTTGAACACCAGCCTGGTGTCGCCCTCGAACATGCCGCGGATCCGCTCCCGGAAGCCGGGTTCGGCGTAGAGCCGCGCGACCTCGTACTCGTCCTTGTAGGCCATCAGCTTGTAGAGGTTGCGCGCCGCCGCCTCCGCAAGCCCGGTGCGGCCAGGCGCGCGCGACGCTTCCGCCGCCCTTACCTGTTCCACCAGATCAGCATAGCGGCGTGCGGCGCCGGCGCCGCTATGAGCGGTGAGTTCGGCGATGCGGCGCGCGACGATCTCCGCAAGCGTGGCCGAGATCGTGCGCGACCGAAGCCCGGGCTCCACCGGCGCCGCCGCCGATTCCACGCCGTCCCCGTCCAGTGCCGCCCTGCGGCCCCACGCAAAGGCGGCGCTGTTCATCGCCACGGCGGCGTTGTTCATCTCGATCGCCTTGAGGATGGAGCGGGCGGAGACCGGCAGCAGGCCCTTCTGGCAGGCATAGCCGACCATGAACAGGTTGGTGGCAATGGAATCGCCAAGCAGCGCCGTGGCCAGCCGGGTGCCCGCAACGAAATCAGCGGCTCCCGGTCCCACCGCGGCGGCGATCTGCTGTTCCATTTCCCCCAGCGGGAACTGCGGATCGCGGGTTGTGCTCGCATCACCCTTGCGCGACTGCAGCGCGAAGGTGCGGACGAAGTCGCTGGTCATCGAGAAGTCGCTGTTCACCACCGCCCGGGTGATGCCCGCCTGCATCTTGGCCAGGCTCTCCTCGGCCACCGCAACCACGATGTCGCAGCCCAGCACCAGGTCCGCCTCGCCGGCTGCGATGCGCGAGGCATGCAGATCCTGCTGGCTGGCCGCGATCCGGATATGGCTCCAGACCGGGCCGCCCTTCTGCGCCAGGCCTGCCATGTCGAGGGTCACCACGCCCTTGCCCTCGAGGGTCGCGGCAACCCCCAGCAATGCCCCGATGGTCACCACGCCGGTGCCGCCGACACCCGTCACCAGGATGCCGTAGGGGGACCCGGACCCTGCGATCCGCGGCTCGGGCAGCTCCGGTTCGGCCGAAGCCGGATCCGTCGCCCGCATCCTGCCTCGGCGCAGGGTGCCGCCCTCGACCGTCACGAAGCTCGGGCAGAAGCCCTCCACGCAGGAGAGGTCCTTGTTGCACGAGGACTGGTCGATCTCGCGCTTGCGGCCGAACTCGGTTTCTACCGGCACCACCGACATGCAGTTCGACTTGCTGCTGCAATCGCCGCAATTCTCGCACACGCGGTCATTGATCACGACCCGGCGTGCCGGATCGGCCATCGTGCCGCGCTTGCGCCGGCGCCGCTTCTCCGCAGCGCAGGTCTGGTCATAGACCAGGATCGAGACGCCGGGAGTGTCGCGCAGCCCGCGCTGCACGGCATCCAGTTCGCGTCGATGATGCACACCGATGCCGCGCGGCAGGCCGGCTGCGGAGCGCGCCGGGTCGTCGCTGACCACCACGATGCGCTCGATCCCTTCGGCTGCGACCTGGCGCACGATCTGCGCCACCGTCAGCGTGCCTTCTACCGGCTGGCCCCCGGTCATCGCCACCGCGTCGTTGAACAGGATCTTGTAGGTGATCGGCACCCTGGCCGCGACCGCCTGGCGGATCGCAAGCAGGCCGGAATGCGCATAGGTGCCGTCGCCGAGATTGGCGAACACGTGCTTGGTTTCGGTGAACGGGGCTTGGCCGACCCAGGCCACTCCCTCGCCGCCCATCTGGCTGAAGGTCTGGGTCTGCTCGGGATTGAGCCAGGTCGCCATGTAGTGGCAGCCGATCCCGGCAAGCGCCCGGCTGCCTTCCGGCACGCGCGTGGACACGTTGTGGGGGCAGCCGGAACAATAATGCGGCGTGCGCTGCGCGACACTTCGCGGCTGCGCCAGAGCCGCCTCCTTGGCGTCGAGGAAGGCGAGCCGTTCGCGGATGCGCTCGCTGGTGTGGAAGCGCGCGATGCGTGCTGCGATCACCCGGGCGATTCCTGCGGGAGTCAGTTCGCCCGCCGCAGACAGCAGCCAGGGGTGGCGTGGCATCTCCCACTCGCCGGCCTCGTCATACTTGCCGATCACCCGCGGGCGCACGTCCTCGCGCCAGTTGTAGAGCTGCTCCTTGAGCTGGTACTCGATGACCTGGCGCTTCTCCTCGACCACCAGGATCTCCTCCAGCCCTTCGGCGAAGTGCCGGATGCTGATTGCGTCGAGCGGCCACACCATGCCGATCTTGAGCACGCACAGGCCGATCTCCGACGCCAGCGCCTCGTCCACGCCGAGCGCGTCCAGGGCCTGGCGCACGTCGAGAAACGACTTGCCCGTGGTCACGATGCCGAGCCTGGGCCGTGGACTGTTGATCACCACCCGGTTGAGCTGGTTCAGATGGGCGTAGGCCATCGCGGCGTAGATCTTGGTGCGCTGCAGACGGAGTTCCTGCGCGAGCGGCTGGTCTGGCCAGCGGATTGCAACGCCGTCGGGCGGGAAATCAAAGTCGTCCGGAAGCCGGGTATCGATGCGAAACGGGTCCAGCTCCACCGCGGCGGAGGTTTCCACCGTGTCGGCGATCGCCTTCATGCCGACCCAGCAGCCTGAGAACCGCGACATGGCCCAGCCATGCAGGCCGAAATCGAGGAACTCCTGCACATTGGCCGGATTGAGAACCGGGATCATCGAGGCGCTGAAGATATGGTCGCTTTGGTGCGGCAGGGTCGAGGATTTGGCGCCGTGATCGTCCCCCACGACGGCCAGCACGCCGCCAAGGCGGGAGGTGCCGGCGGCGTTGGCGTGCTTGAAGGCATCGATGCTGCGATCCGCGCCAGGCCCCTTGCCGTACCACATCCCGAACACGCCGTCGTAAAGCGCACCCGGGAACAGGTTGACCTGCTGCGAGCCCCACACCGCGGTGGCGGCCAGCTCCTCGTTGACGCCGGGCTGGAAGGTGATGCGGTGGTCGGCCAGCGCCTGCTTGGCCTTCCAGAGCGCCTGGTCCAGCGAGCCGAGCGGCGAGCCGCGATAGCCCGAGATGAAGCCCGCGGTGTTGTGCCCCGCTGCCGCGTCGCGCACCTGCTGCAGCATGGGCAGATGCACCAGCGCCTGGATGCCGGAAAGATACATGCGTCCGTCCGGCATGGCCGCCCGTGCCGCGACCGCCTCAGCCATGCTGGCAGGCCCGGGTTGCGCCCCGGTTCGGGGGCGGGTCGGGGCGGTCATGGTTGTTCCCTCCGATAGTGCTTGCCCGGCAGTGTAGCGAGCTTCCCGCAGCACCGTGTTGCGATCTTGGGCACTGCGGCGAAACATCGGATCCTTCCGGGTGCCCGGCCGCGCTGCTCCGCCAGCGCGGAGCCTTTCGGACGGCGGCAACCGGATTCAGCGGAGGGCGGCCGGACGGATGATGCGGATGCGGATGAACCCTTTCCCGATTAAACCGGCAGGCAGGCGTCGCGCCGCGCCGCGCGGCCATGCCACGCTCCAATCGCTCCAGTACATCCGCGCGGTTGCAGCGCTTGCGGTGGTCGGCTTCCACCAGCTCCAGCAGTTCGCGGCGTTGCGGGTTGGCCAGCACGGGGTGGATCTGTTCTTCACCATCAGCGGCTTCATCATGATCGCGCTGACCGAACGGCGCCCCGTCACACCCGGCCGGTTCCTGTTGGACCGGTGCGCCCGGATCGTTCCGACCTACTGGGTGGCGACGCTCGCGACGGCGATGCTGACGCAGGCCGGCATCTACAGCCCTTTCGTGGTGTCCCGCGGCGCGGCGCACCTGCTGAAGTCGCTGCTGTTCATCCCCGACTTCGATGCGTCCGGCCATCTCCGGCCAACATTGTTTCTCGGCTGGACCCTGAACTACGAGGCCTTCTTCTACGGGCTGTTCGCCCTGGCGCTGTTTGCCGGCGCCAGGCTGCGCCTGCTGCTCATGACGATCATCCTGCTTGGACTGGTTGCAGCGGGGAGGCTCCATCCCGGAACAAGCGCGGTTGCCCACGTCTACACGAACCCGCTGCTGCTCGAGTTCCTGGGAGGGATGTGTCTCGGCAGCGTGTTCGGCATGACGCTCCGGAAGTTCCCGCTCCCAGCGACGTTGGGCGTGGTTTGCGGTCTCCTGGTGATCATGGCGGCCTTGGGCATGCTGATGCAAAGCCTGCTGTGGGGTGCTGCAAGTCTGCTGATCGTCTCGTCGGTGGTGGTTCTGGAAAGGCTCGAAAGGCTGCCGCACGTGGCGTTCCTGCGCCGGATCGGCGATGCCTCCTACTCGGTCTACCTGTTCCAGCAGATCGCGTTTGATCTGACGTGGGCTGCGATCCATGCCGCGGGCCTGCCGCACGATCCTGCTGCCCATCGGCTGCTTTGCAGCTGCCTGGCGATCGCCGCAGCCATCGTGTTCGGGTTGCTGGCGCATGCGCTGGTTGAGAAGCCTTTGACCCGTGCCGCGCGCCGCCTGCTTTCGCGGCTCACCCCGGTCCCGGCCGATCTGGCGACAACCACCGCCTGCATCCGCACCAGGCCGTGACTCCGCCTAGGCCGGGATCGCCTGGAGCAGCTCCATGACCTTGCCCAGCGTCGCGACATAGTCGCCGGGCAACAGCCGGATGGCGCCTTCAAACGGATAATCGAGCAGCCGGACCAGGATGAGGGTGGAGCCGATGCAGCCCGCCAGCGTCACGCCGAACACCGTGAGCCAGGTATAGCGTTCGACGGGAGAGAAGGCGACGAACACCATCAGGATGACGCTGAAGCTGATCAGAACGATCCAGAGGATCCTGGGCAGGCCGTTTGCCGCCTGGTAGAGCCTGACCTCCCGGTTGTCGTGACTCTCCGCCAGCGACAACAGGATCTGCGCCTTGACCGAGCTGTCGGCGAGCTCGGCCGGGTTCAGCCGCGCCGATTGCTTCATCAGCCTGGTCAAGGAGATCGCGGCCTCCGAGCTGCCCTGCCGCTTCGCCCTCATCTGCGGCCAGTCCCGCCGAACCACGTCCTGCAGGTAGCTCTTCTCAAGCTCGAGCAGGTGCCTCGCATCCGGCGGCGACAGGCTGCTTTCCAGCATGG
The DNA here is from genome assembly GCA_964252545.1 of uncultured Acetobacteraceae bacterium. GTDB lineage: Bacteria > Pseudomonadota > Alphaproteobacteria > Acetobacterales > Acetobacteraceae > Lichenicoccus. The sequence goes on from CAXUNX010000104.1 coordinate 10,595, forward strand.
CGGCGGTGTAGAGTGCGCCGCATTCCAGATCGATCGCGCGCTGGGCGTCGCCGTACTCGCTGTAGGCCTCGTTGAAGACAAAGGCGAGCAGCACCGCAAACAGCACGCCGAGCTGGAGGAACACGGCGACGCCCACATCCTGATGGCGCAGCCGGATATCAACATGCACCAGCCGATGAACCGCATAGCTGAGACCGGCCGAGGCGGACGCGCTCAGCACCAGCACCAGCAGAGCCTGTGCATAGGTCATTCGCCGGCGAGCAGTCTGGTTGCGATGAGCCTCCATTCCTCGTCGAGCGGGCCGGTCGCCGCCGCCAGGCCGGCCCGCCGATACCAGGTGCCGGCATTCAGCAGGTCGCCCTGTGCCCGGTGGAGATGCGCATGCACCAGGTCGCAGCGAGGATCTCCCTCCCCGAGCTGCGCGCAGCGATGCGCATGGTCCCAGTCGCCCTTGCCCGCCCACCAGAGCGCCTGCAGGGCAAGGTCCAGCCCCAGTGGCGGCTGGTCCTCCTCAAGGCTGCGTTGGAAATCGACGGTCATCCCCTTCTCTCCGGCCCTGCCGAGATCCTCGTCTGCGCCCGAGCCGTCGAGCACGGCCGGATGGTTCAGCTCCATCGGCGCGAGCTCATTCATCGCTGCTCCGGGCATCCCTCTTCCGGACAGGGCGCCCGCCGGCGAGGTCCTCGATCCGCTCCCAGACCATCGCCACCTGCTGCAGGCTGCTGCCGCCGACGCTGGTCCGCGAGCGCATGGCGGCGCGGCCGCCAAGGTGCTCATAGAACCAGCGGCTGGGATTGTCGGCCAGCACCCACAGAAACACCGACCGGCATGAACGCTCCGCCAGGTGCTGCGCCGAAGCCTGCAGCAACGACCGGCCGATGCCGTGCTCGCGCCAGTCATCGAGCACGTACAGGGTCTCCACCTCGCCGTCGGCAGGCTGCCCGGGCCTGCAGCGCGAGGCGGTGCTGAAGCCGACCACCCCGGAGGTCGCCGCACGGAAGGACGCGGCGC
>CAXUNX010000105.1:0-521 GCA_964252545.1 uncultured Acetobacteraceae bacterium
GGGCACTCTGCCGCCCGAGCACCCGCACCAGGTTGGAGTCGCGCATCGGGTTGAGCGGGTGGTCCTTCAGCGGGCTGTCCTGCAGCAGCATGTCGCCCACGAACAGGTGCCCCAGGTAGACGCTGCGGTTGTTCTCGGGAAACGACGGGTTCACCAGCACGACGCCGCCTCCGGCACGCGCGCGCAGCGCGTCCAGCACCGGGCCGATATTGCCGCGGTCGGTGGAGTCGAAGGTCGAGCAGATCTTGAACAGCACGTGCGCGGCGCCGCGCCCGCGCAGCCAATGCTCGGCGGCCAGCGACAAGGCGACCGCCCGGTCGGGGGCGATCGACCGGCTCTTGAGCGACACCACGACCGCGTCCGCCTCCGGCAGCGCCAGGCTATCGGCCGGCACGCCGATCAACTGCACGGTGCGCAGCCCGTTCAGCGACAGCATGCTGGCGAGGTCGGAGGCGCCGGTATAGTCGTCGGCGATGCAGCCCAGCACGATGCTCATGCCGGGGTCGCGGCACGCGCCGCGT
>CAXUNX010000105.1:531-11522 GCA_964252545.1 uncultured Acetobacteraceae bacterium
GCGAACCAGCCCAGGCCGGCCGTGGTGGCGGCGCGCGGCCGGTACTCGCAGCCGACGAAGCCCCGGTAGCCGAGCCGGTCCAGCTCGCCGAACAGGAACGGCCAGTTCAGCTCCTCGCCATCCGGCTCGTTGCGGCCGGGCACGCTTGCGACCTGCACGTGGCCGATCATCCCGATCAGCCGGCGCAGCGCCACGGTGACGTCGCCATGCATGATCTGCCGGTGGTAGAGGTCGAACTGCAGCTTCAGGTTGGGCAGCGCGAGATCGGCGATCAGCCGCTCGGCGGCGCCGAAATCATCCAGGAAATAGCCGGGCATGTCGCGCGGGTTGATGGGCTCGAGCACCAGATCGAGCTTGTGCTCGGCCAACCGCTCGGCACAGAAGCGCACCGCGCGGCGATAGGCGAGGGCCGCCTCGGGGTCGTTTGCGGGCGCGATGCCGGCCATCAGGTGCAGCCGTCCAACCCCGGTCGCCTCCGCGTATTCGAGCCCGCGCGATAGCCCGTCCTTGAGCTCGGGCAGGCGTTGCGGCAAAGCTGCGAGGCCGCGCTCGCCTGCCGCCCAGTCGCCGGGCGGCAGGTTGAACAACGCCGCCGTCAGCCGGTTGCGACGCAGCCGCTCGGCCACCTGCGCGGGCGTCGCCTCGTAGGGGAACAGGAACTCGACCGCATCGAAGCCGGCCGCCGCCGCCGCATCGAAGCGGTCCAGGAACGCGTGCTCGGTGAACATCATCGTCAGGTTGGCGGCGAAATGCGGCATCACGCGTCCTCCGGGCTCGCCGGCAGCGAAAGGCCTGCGACCTGCGCATACAGCCTGGCGACCGAGGCATCGTCGTCCCGGCCCATCCCGGCCGATGCGGTCATCAGGAACATCTGCAGCGCCGCACCGGCGATCGGTACCGGGAACTGCGCCTCGCGCGCCATGTCCAGCACGATGCCGAGATCCTTGGTGAAGATGTTGATGGCACTTTTCGGCGCGTAGTCGCCTTCGAGCACGTGCGGCACCCGGTTCTCGAACATCCAGGAATTGCCGGCCGACCGGGTGATCACCTCGTACACCCTGGCGAGATCCAGCCCCTGCCTGGCGGCGAACGCGATGGCCTCGCAGGCGGCGGCGATATGCACGCCGGCGAGAAGCTGGTTGACCATCTTGAAGGCGGCGCCCTGGCCGGGCTCTGGGCCGAGCTCGTAGAGCGTTGCGGTCATCGCCTCCAGCGCAGGCCGCGCCTGGCGGAACGCCGCCTCGCTTCCCGAAGCCAGCATCGTCAGGGTGCCGTCCGCGGCCCGCGCGGCGCCCCCGCTCATCGGCGCATCGAGATAGTGCCGGCCGGTCGCCTCGAGCCGGGCCGACAGGCTGCGCGCCATCTCCGGCGCCATGGTCGCAGACGAAATGAACACCGACCCTTCCGGCATCGAACCGGCGCAGCCCTGCGGCCCGAACAACACGCTTTCGGTTTGGGCTGCGTTCAGCACCACGGCGACCACGATGCCGCAATCACGCGCAGCCTCCGCCGGATCGGCGGCAACCGTGCCGCCCACCTGTTCCAGACGTCCGGCGGCGGCCGCCGCCACGTCAAAGCCGGACACCGCGAACCCGGCCCGGAGCAGCGACTGCGCCATGCCGAGGCCCATGGAGCCAAGACCGATCACTGCCGCACGCTGCTGCGTCATGGCGCGTTCCCCCCCGAGCTTTCCAGACCAAGCCTGTGCATGGCATCGCGGCCATGCGAAGCTGCCGCATCCCAGCGCCGGAGGATGTGCCCATGACCGAGGCCAGGCTTCGAGATCAGATCTGCACGGTTTCGCGCTCGCTGTTCGAGCGCGGGCTGACCGCCGGATCGTCGGGAAACATCAGCCTGCGCCTGGAGGATGGCGGCTGGCTGATGACGCCCACCAACGCGTCGCTGGGCTTTCTCGATCCCGCCCGGCTGTCGCGCCTCGACGCGGGCGGGCGTTTGTTGTCCGGCGACGCGCCCAGCAAGGAGATCCCGCTGCACCAGGCGCTCTACCAGACGCGCAGCCAGGCCGGCGCGGTGGTGCATCTGCATTCGGTGCATTCGGTTGCGGTGTCCATGCTGCCGGAGATCGATCCCAGGCAGGTGCTGCCGCCGCTGACCGCGTACTACGTCATGCGGGTCGGCGCCACCGCCCTGGTGCCGTACTACCGTCCCGGCGACCCGGAGGTGGCAGGCGCCATACGCGGCCTTGCCGGACGCTACGCCGCGGTGCTGCTCGCCAACCACGGGCCGGTGGTGGCGGGAACCACGCTGGAGGCGGCGGTCAACGCCACCGAGGAGCTCGAGGAGACCGCGCGGCTCTACCTGATGCGGCGCGGCCTCATTCCGCGCCTGCTGACGCCGGCGCAGGTCGACGATCTGGTGACCCGGTTCGGGCTCGAACCCTCGGCCGCGGATCCTCATGGGACGTAATGGCGCCAGTGGTGCTTCTCCTTGAAGCCGAGCACCTCGCGCGCCTTGCGGTTCGACAGCAATCCCTCGAACTCGCCCAGCTCGCCGCGCACCGGAACGTCCGGGTAGTAGCGGCGCAGCAGTTCCGCCGTTGGCAGGTCTGACGAGGTGTGGTCGTTGGCCGCGTTGAACACCTGGTAGCCCAGCCCGTCCTTCTCGATGCCCAGCCGCACGATCTCGCCCAGGTCGCGCGCGTCGATATAGCTCCAGGCGATCTTGCGGCGGAAATCCGGCTTGGCGAACCAGCCCGGGAATAGCTCGTACTCGTGCGGCTCGACCACGTTGCCGATCCGCAGCGCGTAGATGTCGGCGCCCGAGCGGAGCGCGAAGCCGCGCGCGGTGCGCTCGTTGCAGATCTTGGAGATGGCGTAGCTGTCCATCGGGTCGACCGGGTACTCCTCGTCGAGCGGCAGGTAGTCCCACTCGCGCGGCGTGTTGGCGAACACCACGCCGTAGGTGGTCTCGCTGGAGGCGATGATCACCTTGTTGATGCCCAGCTTGGTGGCCGCGTCGAGCACGTTGTAGGTGCCCATCACGTTGATCCGGTACACCTCGTTGTCCGGCACAATCATGATCCGCGGGATCGCCGCGAAATGCACCACCGCGTCGATCTTCTCCGGGCGCAGGTCCGGATCGAACTCGTGCAGGCCGGTATAGGAGGAGAACGCATTGAACAGCTGCCCGGCATCGGTGATGTCGGTGATCAGCGTGCGCACTTCCGGATGGTCGAGCGGCTTGGTGTCGATGTTGAGCACGCGGTAGCCCTGCTCGACCAGGTATTTGACGACATGACGCCCGGCCTTGCCGCTGCCGCCCGTGAACAGAATACGCTTCATGCGTTGCTTCCTTGCTTGCGCATCAGAAATGATAATTGTCGATGTTCTCGGCGGTGAACACCAGCGGCTTGCTGAACACGATCACCCGGTTGTTTGCCGTGAAGGTGCCGAGGTCGCCGGCGTCGAAGCTGCCGTTCGGCTGGATCGCGTTGTTGGCCGCGAGCCGTGCCACGGTCATCACCAGCTCGCCCTCCTTGACCTCGTCCCAGAGCGGGCTTTCGCGGATGATGCCGGCCTTGACGTACTGGCGGATGGAATCCGGGTCGCTGCAGCCGGTGACGAACACGTGGCCGGTCTTGCCGAGCTTCTGCACCGCCGCCGCGGCACCCACCTCGGCGGCGCCGTCCGGCGCGATGATGCCGCTGACGTTCGGGTTGGCCTGCAGGATGTTGAGCCCCGCGGTCAGCGACTGCGACGGGCTCGACTGGCCGTACTGGGTGGTGACGATCTTCATGTGCGGATAGGCGCTGGTCATGTAGGCCTTGAGCGCGTTGATCCACTCGTTCTGGATGGTGGCGTCCGGCGTCGAGGACAGGATCGCGACCTGCGCGTCGCCGCCTGCGTATTTCGCAACCGCGTCGACCAGCGCCTTGCCGTGCGCGGCGTAGTCGGTGTTCTGGATAAAGAAGTCGCGCGCGTCGGGCGACACGTCGCTGTCGTAGGAGACCACCTTGATCCCCTGCTTGCGGGCGCGCCTGAGGCTGGGGGCGAGCTGGGTGGGGTTGTTGGAGGTGGTGGTGATCACGGTGAAGCGGCGCGCGATCAGGCTGTTGAACACGTCCACCTGCCCCTGCGCCGAGGCGGTCACCGGACCGGTGTAGAGGAAGTCGATGTTCAGCCGCTTGGCGGCTTCCTCGGCGCCCTTCTGGTTGGCCTTGAACACCGACAGCCCCACCAGCTTGGGCACCATCGCCACCTTGATCCGCTTGGTGGTGTTGATGTCGGCGGCGCTGGCCGCGGCAACACCGCCAAGCAGCAGCGGCAGGGCGAGCAGGCTCGCCTTGAGGCTCGTTCCGGTCATGGGTCGCATTCTCTCGGTTAGGGTTGCACGCGGTTGCGGCCGGAGCGCAGGCGGGTCAGCAGCAGGGCGAACCCGGTGCCGCGGCCGGCGAGGCTGTTCTTGATGGCGATGGCGGCGAGCAGGATCGCCCCGGTCAGCATGGTGGTCAGCATGTCGGAGAAGCCGGCGATCAGCATGCCCTGACGCAGGAAGCCGAGCACCAGCACCGCGATCACCACGCCCACGATGCTGCCTTCGCCGCCGAAGATGCTGACGCCGCCCAGCACCACCATGGTGATCGTGCTGAGCAGCAGCACGTCGCCCATGTCGGCGCGCACCGCGCTGTAGTAGGAGGCGAGCACGATGCCGGCGAGCGCCGCGGTGGCGCCGCTGATGATGTAGGCGCTCAGGAGGATGCGGCCGACCCGCACGCCCGAATAGCGCGCGGCGTCGCTGTTGTAGCCGACGGTGACGATCCTGCGGCCGAAGGTGCTGCGCGACATCAGCAGGCCGAACAGGATGGCGAGTGCCGCGAACAGCAGGATCTGGAACGGCACGACGCCGAACAGCGCCCCGGTGCCGAGTGCGGTGAAGCCGTCGGGAAAGCCGGACGGCGGCGAGTCGCCGGCCAGCGCGGTGGCCAGGCTGCCATAGATGAAGCTGGTGGCGAGGGTGGCGATCAGCGGCTCGACCCGAAGCCGGGTGATGATCGCGCCGTTGATCACGCCGCAGGCGGCGCCGCAAACCACGCCGGCCAGCCCGGCGATCCAGATCGACAGGTGCGCGCCACTCCACAGCTCGGCCATCACCACCGCCGAAAGCCCCGCGGTGGCGCCCACCGAAAGATCGATCCCGCCGGTCAGGATCACGGTGGACAGGCCGAGCGCCACCAGCCCGAACGGCAAGAAGTTCTCGGTCAGCGCCAGGAAGCTGCTGAAGCCGGAATAGAACCCGTCCACGGCCGCGATCAGCGCCGCCAGCAGCGCCGCCAGCAGCCCCAGCAGCGATCGCTCCCATCCGTCGAGCCTCATCGGGCGCGCCCCGTCAGCCCGGGTCTTACCGGCGGCGGCCTCATCAGCGCGCACCCCCGCGCCGCACCGAGGCCACGGTGAACAGGATCATCAGGCCCTCCCCGGCGGAGTACCAGATCGGCGGCACGTGCACGAACACCAGCGCGGTCAGCACCACGCTGAGGAACAGGCTGCCGAGCACGGTGCCGGTCATCGAGGCGCGGCCGCCGGAGATCGCGGTGCCGCCGATCAGCGCGACGGCGATCGATTGCAGCTCCATGTGGTCGCCGGTGCCGGTGGTGACGGTGGCCGAGCCGGTGTAGCACAGGAACATCAGCCCAGAGAGCGCGGCCAGCACGCCGGACAGCGCGTAGACCCGCACCTGGGTGGAGGTGACCGCGATGCCGGCGTTGAAGGCGGCGGCGTTGTTGTTGCCGATCGCCAGCAGCGCGCGTCCGAAGCGGGTGTGGCTCAGCATCAGCCAGGTGAGCAGCAGCACGAGCCCAAGCACCAGCACCGGGATCGGCACCGGCAGCCACCGGCTCAGCAGGCCGTTGCCGAGCGCGCCGTAGGCCGGCGGCACGGAGTCCACCTGCGTGCCGTTGGAGGCGATGAAGATCAGGCCGCTATAGAGGCTGTAGGTCCCGAGGGTGGTGATGATCGGCGGGATCGCCAGCCGCGCCACCAGGAAGCCGTTGACCGCGCCGAGCACCAGCCCGATCACCAGGGCGATGCCGAACGCGCCGGCCAGCGGCAGGCCGTGGCCCTGCGCGAGCAGCCCGGTGACCACGGCGGTGAGCCCGAGCACCGGCGCCACCGAAAGGTCGATCCCCCGCGTCGCGATCACCAGGGTCTGGCCGAGCGCCAGCAACGACAGCACCACCGAGCCGAGCAGCATGAAGCGCAGGTTCTGCACGGAAAGAAAGTTGTGGCGGTACAGCCCCACCAGCAGCACGGTGGCAACCGTCGCGGCCAGCAGGGTGATCTCGCGCCGTTCGCCGAAGCTCGACCTGGCCCTGCGGAGCGGGGGTGCTGCGCCGTGCCCGCCGCCGGCGAGAACCGGTGCTGCCGCCATCGGCTTCACGCGGCGGCTCCCGCCCGGCTGACGCCGCCTTGAGCGGATCCCGGCTGGGGCCCCGCTTGCCCGAGCCCGGCTTTGCTGAGATAGGACCGGCCCACCTGTTCGGGGGTGATCGCGCTGCTGCTCAGCTCGGCCACGATGCTGCCCTCGTATACCGAAAGGATCCGGTCGCAGAGCCGCACCAGCTCCTCCATCTCGGACGAGATCACCAGGATCGCCATGCCGTCGCGGGCCAGCCCCTCGATCAACTCGTAGATCTCGTCCTTGGCGCCAACATCGACGCCGCGGGTCGGCTCGTCCAGGATCGCCACGGTGGGCGACAGCCCCATCCACTTCCCGAACACCACCTTCTGCTGGTTGCCGCCCGAAAGCTCCCGCAGGGTCTGCTCCACCCCGGCGCAGCGCACCCGGTAGCGCGCCACGGTGTCGGTGCTGATGGCGCGCTCGTCGCTTCGGTTGATCAGTCCGAACCATCCGCGCAGCCGGTCGAGACGGGCCGCGGTGAGGTTCTCGGAGATGCTCATCGGCAGCACCGCGCCGTGCCGGGCGCGGTCTTCAGGCGCGTAGACGAGGCCGCGCCGGATGATCGCGTGGGTGGAAAGCCGGGAGATGTCGGCGCCCTCCAACCGCACCCGGCCGGCGTCGCGGGCGCGCAGCCCGAAGATGGTCTCGGCGATCTCCGTCCGCCCGGCGCCGACCAGTCCGGCCAGGCCGAGGATCTCGCCCGCATGCAAGGTGAAGCCCACGTCGCGGAAGCGCGGCGCGTGGCACAGGCCGTCGACCTCCAGCACCGCCCTGTCGGTGGCGGCGCTCCAGGTGCGGCGCGGGATCACCTGCATCTCGCGGCCGACCATCTGCGACATCAGACGCACCCGGTCGAACGGGGCAGCTCCGGCCGGGGCACGCTCGCGCTCGGCGTGATCAACCAGCACGCCGTCGCGCAGCACGCTGATCTCGTCGCTGATGGCGAGCACCTCGTCCATGCGGTGGCTGATGAAGCCGAGCGTGCAGCCATCGTCGCGCAGCCGGCGCATGATGCCGAACAGGTGCTCCACCTCGTGGGTGGTCAGCGGCGATGTCGGCTCGTCGAACAGGATGAAGCGGCATCCGCGCAGCAGCGCCTTGGCGCATTCGACCTGCTGCTGCTGGGCGATCGACAGCCTTCGTGCCGGCTGGTCGACGTCGAGCTCGAGCCCCAGCGTCTGCAGCGCCTCGCGGGCACGCAAGCGCATGCCGGTCCAGTCGATCCGCCGCCAGCGTCCGGTGGTGGGAAGCTGACCCACGAACATCGTCTCGGCGACGCTCAGCTCTGGCATCAGCGCCGGCTCCTGCGGCACCAGGTAGATCCGGTGCTGGTGCGCCGCCAGCGGATTGTCCAGCGAGAGCGGCTGGCCCTCGAGCATCAGCGCGCCGGCGCTTGGCCGGGTGAGGCCGGACAGGATCTTGAACAAGGTGGACTTGCCGGCGCCGTTTTCGCCCATCAGCGTGTGCACGCGCCCCGGCCGCAGCGCCAGGCTCACGCCGCGCAGCACCGCGACGCTGGCGAAGCTCTTGGTCACGCCACGCGCTTCGTAGATTCCGGGTGCGGATGCGTCAGGCGCCATCAGTGAGCCATTCCTGGTCGGGGTTCCTCGGTATGGCGCGCTTGTGCGGCTCTATGGTAGCGCAACCATAGCAGGGCCGGATGGTAGCGCAACCATGGATCCTGGGCTACCGTCGGATCATGCGCAATTCGGCGGCATCTGCGGGACGGAAGGGCGCGGTCACGCTCAAGCATGTCGCCGAGCGCGCCGGGGTGGCGCCGATCACTGTTTCGCGCGCGCTCAACGCGCCGCAAAGCGTTTCGGACGCGCTGCGCCGGCAGATCGAGCGGGCGGTGGGCGAGCTGGGCTATGTCCCGAACCGCATGGCCGGGGCGCTCGCCTCCGCCGCCAGCCGGATCGTCCCGGTGATCGTGCCGTCGCTTTCCAACGCGGTGTTCATCGAGGTGATCCAGGGCATCCAGGAAGTGCTGGAGGCTGCGAACTACCAGCTGCTGCTGGGCAACACCCAGTATGATCTCGGCAGGGAGGCGGATCTGGTGGCGACGCTGCTGGGCTGGTCTCCGGCCGGGCTGATCGTCGCCGGACTGCGTCACGAGCCCCGCACCGAGCGGCTGCTGCGCGGCTGTGGCCGCCCGGTGGTGGAGATCATGGAGTTCGGCGCGAAGAGCATCGACATGAATGTCGGGCTTTCGCACCTCAAGGCCGGCGAGACCATGGGCCGCCACCTGATCGGGCGCGGCTACCGCCAGGTCGGCTTCATCGGCGGCCGGCTCGAGGCCGACCACCGCGCCATGCAGCGCTTCAAGGGCCTGGACCGTGCCCTGGGGGAGGCCGGGCTCGCACGCAGGCCGCCGTTCGCGCACGCCGAAGCATCCAGTCCGGGTCTCGGCGGCGACAAGCTGGTGGAGGTGCTGGCGCAGTGCCCCGAGCTCGACGCGCTGTTCTTCGCCAATGACGATCTTGCGGTGGGCGCCCTGCTGCGCGCGCAGCGCGACGGCATCGCCGTGCCCGCGCGCATCGCGGTCGCCGGCTTCAACGGACTGCCGATCAGCGCCCTGACCAGTCCGGCGCTGACCACCATCGTCTCGCCCCGGCACCGCATCGGCGAGATCGCGGCGCGCAAGCTGCTGGCGCGGGTGCGCGGGCAGGATGACGGTCCGCGCCGGGTGGATGTCGGCTGCCGGCTGGAGGTCAGGTCCAGCACCTGAACGGGTTATCAATTCCGGCGCGCGGGTTGCGCGCCTTGATCACGAGGACATGCTCATGCAGGAGAAGATCGGTTTCGTGGGCGTCGGCTATATGGGCCACGGCATGGCCAAGAACCTGGTCGAGAAGGGGTTCGCGCTCACCGTGCTGGCGCACCATAAGCGCGACACCGTCGAGGACCTGATGAAGCGCGGCGCCCGCGAGGCCGGGTCCGCCCGGGCGCTGGCGCAGTGCTGCGACATCGTGGTGCTGTGCGTCACCGGCAGCACCCAGGTCGAGGCGATCCTGTGCGGGCCGGACGGGCTCGCCTCCGCCGGCCGGCCGCTGCTGGTGATCGATTGCTCCACCTCGGAGCCGGCGATCACCGTGCGGCTGGCAGCCGAGCTGGCGGGGCAGGGGATCACCCTGATCGACGCGCCGCTGAGCCGCACGCCCAAGGAGGCGTGGGCCGGCACGCTCGACGTGATGGTGGGCGGCAGCGAGGCCGACGTGCGGCGGGCGCGGCCGGTGCTGGAGGCGTTCGCCGGGCGGATCGTCGAGACCGGCGGCACCGGCACCGCCCACATGATGAAGCTGCTGAACAACTTCGTGTCGCTCGGCTACGGCGCGCTGTATGCCGAGGCCCTGATGATGGGGGCCAAGGCCGGGGTGTCGGCGCAGACCTTCCACGACGTGATCCGCGGCGGCCGGATGGACTGCCCGTTCTTCCAGACCTTCTTCGAGTATGTCGTGGGCGGCAACCGCGACGCGCACCGGTTCGCGCTCGGCAACGGGCTCAAGGACCTGACCTATCTTTCGAACTTCGCCAACGCCAGCGGCGCCGCCAACCCGGTGGGCGCCGCCGTCCGCAACAGCTATGCGCTGGCGGTAGGCCTCGGGCGCGGCCAGGACTACGTGCCGATGCTGACCGACGTGGTGGCCTCGGTGAACGGAGGTGAGCGGACCTGATGCCGCACCCTTGTTGTGGCGGGCCGCACGGAGCCGAACGAACCCGCCCCCGTCTCGGCGGTTCTGGTCATTGCGGGTACCGGACGCCCGCGCGTTTTCTTTCCTGAACCGACCGGCGGAAGCTGTTTATGAGCTTAGACATCACCCGGCGTGGGATCATGGTGGCGGGTGCCGCCGCGATCCCGCTCACCACGGCCGAGGCCGCCCAGCCCGCGACCCCGGCGCCTCCCACGCCCGACCCGGCCGGCGCCGGGATGCTCGACATCGAGCTGCGGGTGAACGGCGCTGCGCGCGTGCTGCGGGTCGATCAGCGCACCTCGCTGCTCGATGCGCTGCGCGACCATGCGGGGCTGACCGGCAGCAAGAAGGGCTGCGACATGGGGTCATGCGGCGCCTGCACCGTGCATATCGACGGCGAGCGGGTGGTCTCCTGCCTGGTGCTCGCACAGCGGGTCCAGAACAAGGAGATCACCACCATCGAGGGGCTCGCCGCGTCCGGCGGCCATGAGGCCGGCGCGCTGCACCCGGTGCAGGCGGCGTTCGTGGAGCATGACGGCCTGCAATGCGGCTACTGCACGCCCGGGCAGATCATGTCGGCGGCGGCGCTGCTGCACGAGGGGCACGTGCGCTCGGACGAGGAGATCCGGGAGTGGATGAGCGGCAACATCTGCCGCTGCGGCGCCTATCCCAACATCGTCGCGGCGATCCGCGACCTCGCGGCACAGGTGGGCTGAGCCATGCGCGCCTTCACCCTTTCGCGGCCGGCCGACCTCGATGCCGCCGCGGCCGAGGCGCGGACCCCCGGCACCGCCTTCATCGCCGGCGGCACCGACATGATGCAGCTGATGAAGGCCTACGCCGAGACCCCCGACCGGCTGTCGGACATCGCCGGGACGCGCG
>CAXUNX010000106.1:0-11466 GCA_964252545.1 uncultured Acetobacteraceae bacterium
GCGTCGCGGTGATGAACAGGATACGCATCCGCGCGGCTTCTAGCAGATCGCCCCCACTTAGCCAGTTGTTAGCAAATCTGGCGCACCCTCAGGCAATCGGCCTTGGGAGGTCCCCTTGACGGCGCTTACACCACTCGCCGCAACCCTGTTCAGGAAGTTTCGGCTCAGACACGACAGACCGGACGCGGTTGCGATCTGGCGGGCGGCCGATGCCGCCAGCCGACCGACCGCTGCCTTTATCGCCGTGGCGCTCGATCCCTCGGTCCTGGACAGCCTGGAGAGCATGACCGCGCATGCGCTCGCGCGCACCGCGGGAGTGTATGCGCGGGAGCTTCTGGATCTGGCCTGCGATCCGGAGAAATCCTCCGCCGCCGCGGCCGCGGTGATGGTCTCGCAGGCGGTCGCCGCCTGGACCGAGAGGCACCGCATGTTCGGCGGCGCGAACGAGTCGGGCGGAGAGGCCGACCCGCCGGATGGCTCGGCAGGCGGAACCGGCAGGGCGCTGCTGCGCGAGGCGCTGGCCGCCGCCCGGCAGAGCTTCCCGCAGTTCGACGAACGCACCGCCGGAGTGTGCTTCCGCGCAGTGGTCGAACTGGGTGCTGGAAAGCTGGAACGGCTGGAAGCGCCGGAGGTGCTGACACTCGGCGCATGCCGTTTCGCGGCATGGAGCGTGGGACAACGCCTGCGCCTCGCCACCCCTGCGGAGGAGGAGGACGCGGCGGCGGTGGTGTCGGCGGTTCAGCTCTGGTGCACTACGCGCCGCAGGCCCGCCATGCATGTGCCCTATACCGGCCGGCGCGGCAGCCCGGCGATGCAGGCGGTGAGCCTCGCCCGCGACGCCCTGGCCTGCGCCAAGCTCGCGGAACGCTGGCCGGGCATCGTTTCCCGCCCGGAGGCGAAGGCCTGGAGCGAGGCGGCCGGACGGCACGGCTATGCCGGGATCGCGATGGACCTGGATGTGATCATGGAGCTCGACGTCGACACCGCGGCCAGCATCGCCATCCATGCCACCCGCTTCGCCACCGTCCTGGAGCGCTCGGAGGCGCCGGTGATGCCGCTGTTTCCGGCCGGCGCCAAGATCGCCCTGCCCAAGACCGTGCGGGCGAGCCTGCGCAGGCTGCTGCCGGACGTGGAAACGGCGGCCCGCAACGCAGCCTGACCCCGCTTGCCTCCCGTGCGGGCAGAGCCCAAGTTCGCGGCATGCTCAAGCTCGCACACCTTCCCGGCCGCGCCGTGGTCGCCGTTGATGGTCCGGACCGCGTGGCGTTCCTTCAGGGCCTGGTCTCCAACGACGTCGCAACAACGGCGCCCGGAAAGGCGGTCTGGGCGGCGTTGCTGACGCCGCAGGGCAAGTGGCTCGCCGATTTCTTCATCCTGCATGACGGGGAGCGGCTGCTGCTCGATTGCGAGCAGGGCCAGGCGCAGATGCTGGTCCAGCGGCTCGGGCGCCACCGGCTGCGCGCGCAGGTGGAACTATCGCTCGCCGCGCTGCATGTGCATGCCGCTTGGGACGGGGTGCCACAGCCGGATGCCGACTGGCTGGTCGCAGCCGACCCACGCCTGCCCGAGGCGGGCTGGCGGATCCTGGCCAGCGAGGCGATCAATGTCGAGGCCGACGACGCCGACTGGGACCGGCATCGGCTGCTGCTCGGGCTGCCGGACGGCTCGCGCGATTGCGAAAGCGAGAAGACCGTGCTGCTGGAGGCCGGTTTCGACGAGCTGGGCGGCATATCCTGGAGCAAGGGCTGCTACCTGGGCCAGGAGCTTACCGCGCGAACACGCTATCGCGGCCTGCTGAAGCGGCGTCTGGTGCCGGTCACCTCGGAAGCGGCGCTTCCTCCGCCCGGCACGGTGCTCACGCTTGGCGGCAGCGAGATCGGCACGATGCGCTCCTCGCGGGACGCGCACGGCCTGGCGCTGCTCCGGCTCGAGCATCTGCACGCGAGGATCCAGGCCGATGGCCACAGCCTGCAGCCGCGAGTCCCGTCCTGGATGCGGCTGTCGGGGTTCAACACGCCGGCGGCGGCGGGATGAGCCTGCTTGATCAGCTCAGTTTCGGCCCGGACGGCCTGATCGCGGCCATCGCCCAGCAGCATAACAGCGGCGAGGTGCTGATGCTGGCCTGGATGAACCGGCAGGCGCTCGAGGAGACGCTTCGCACCGGCCGGGCCTGCTACTGGAGCCGCAGCCGTGCGGCACTCTGGCGCAAGGGCGAACGTTCCGGCCAGACCCAGCGCGTGGTTTCGGTTCGGTTCGACTGCGACCGGGATGCCGTGCTGCTGCTGGTCGACCAGCATGGCGTGGCCTGCCATACCGGCCGGCGAAGCTGCTTCTTCCTGGAGGCGTCGGCGTCCGGCCTGGTTGAGATCGCAGCCCCCCTGGTGCCGCCCGGCCAGCTCTACGGCCAAGACTGAGTTCCGGTGCCGCCGGTCATCTTCCTGGTCGCCGGCGAAGCCAGCGGCGACCTGCTGGGCGCGCGGTTGATGGCCGCCTTGTCCGTCATGCGTCCCGAGCTGCGGTTCGCCGGCATCGGCGGCACACGGATGGCCGAGCAGGGTCTCGCCAGCCTGTTCGACATGCGCGAGCTCGCGGTGATGGGGCTGCTCGAGGTGCTGCCTAGGGTGCGCGCCCTGTCGCGGCGCTTGAACGAGGCGGCGGCAGCGGTCGCGCGCCTCCGGCCGGACCTGGTGGTGACGATCGACAGTCCGGGGTTCACGCTTCGGCTGCTGCGCAGGATCGCGCCGCTCGGCATCCCGCGGGTGCACTACGTGGCACCGCAGGTCTGGGCGTGGCGCGAGCACCGGGTGCGGGAGTTCCCGGGATTGTGGGAGCGGCTGCTCTGCCTGCTGCCGTTCGAGCCGGCGTTCTTCCAGCGGCACGGGCTCGAGGCGCGCTTTGTCGGGCATCCGGTGCTGCAATCGGAAGCCGGCCAGGGCGATGCGGCGAGGTTCCGCGCGCGCTGGGGCGTTCCTGCCTCGGCCGCCGTGCTGACCTTGATGCCGGGCAGCCGGCGCAGCGAGGCGCCAAGGCTGCTGCCGGTGTTCGGGCGCACGCTGGCGCTGCTGCCGGGGGTGGTGCCGGTGGTGGCCTCGTCGCCGGTGGTGGCGGAAACCGTGGCGCGGGCGGCGCTGCGCTGGCCGGTCAAGCCGATCATCGTCACCGACACCATGGACAAGCACGACGCGTTTGCCGCCAGCGGCGCCGCCCTGACCAAGTCGGGCACCTCGACCCTGGAGCTGGCGCTGGCCGGCGTGCCGATGGCGGTGACATACCGGGTCAATCCGCTCACCGCGGCGATCGCCCGCCGGCTGATCCGGGTGCCGCATGTGGCCATGGTCAATCTGCTGGCCGGGCGGGCGCTGGTGCCGGAGCTGCTGCAGGACGACTGCAGGGCGCCGCTGCTCGCAGCCACGGTGTCGCGCCTGCTGGGCGATACGCAGGCGGCGGCGCAGCAGCGCCAAGGGTTCAGCCAGGTGCTGGACCTGCTGCATGCGCCGGGGGGCACGCCGGCCGAGGCCGCAGCCCGCGAGGTGCTCGAGCTGCTCGACCAGGGGCCACCCTGATGCAAAGCGTGCTCGCGTCGGTGCTGCCGATCTTCGCGCTGATCCTGGCCGGCTATGTGTGCGGACGACGCGAAACCTTCGGGCGCGGTGCCACCGACAGCCTGAACCGATTTGTGGTGTATCTCGCACTCCCGGCGCTGTTGTTTCTGGGCGCAGCCCACGTGACCCGGGTGGATGCGGGACCGCCTTCGTTCCTGTACGCCTTCAGCGCCGCGATGCTGCTGTGCTTCACCCTGGCGTTCTGGCTGGAGCGGCGGGCGGGACACCGCGTCGCCGACTGCGCGATCGCAGGGCTCGGCGGCGGCTATGCGAACGCCGGCTTCATGGGCATCCCGCTCTGCCTCGCGATGTTCGGCAGTTCCGGCCTGCAGCCGGCGCTGATGTCGAGCCTGCTGACGATCAGCGGCCTGTTCGCGGTTGCGCTGGCGTTGATCGAGTTCGACCTGCAGGCCGGAGGCGGCTTTGGCGGAACCTTGATGCGGACCGCCAAGGGGCTGCTTCGCAATCCGCTGGTGGCAGCGCCGCTGGCGGGGTTTGCGATCAACTGGAGCGGGTTCGGGGTGCCGGTCGCGGTGGAGCGTTTCGCCAGCCTGCTCGGGGGAGCCGCGAGCCCCTGCGCCCTTGTCACGATCGGGCTGTTCTTGTCGGAGCGGCAAGCGGGCGGAAAGGTCGACCGTTCGGGGGTGGCGCGCCAGGTTGCGGTCAAGCTGCTGCTGCAGCCGGCCTTGACCGCGCTGCTCGTCTGGCGGTTCACCACGCTGCCGCCGCTATGGGGCGCCAGCGCCGTGCTGATCGCCGCCCTGCCGACCGGCACCGGGCCGTTCATGCTCGCCAAGCTGTATGACCGCGAGGCCGCGAGCATATCCGGAGTCATCCTGATCTCGACGGTGCTGTCGGTGCTGAGCATCAGCCTGCTGGTGGTGTGGCTGCGGCCCGCCTGAGGAGATCGCCGGGCGCTCAGCGCGGAGCGGCAAGCGAGGTGCGTCGCTCCTCGGCGAGCAGCAAAGGCGGCTCGGAGAGCCCGGCGCGGGCGCGGGCGATGCGCTCCAGGGTGTCGCGCACGAGCGGATGGGCCTCCACCAGGCGAAGCAGATCGGCGGCGCTGATCACGATCAGCAGGGAGAACTGGCGCGCGCGCACCGTGGCGGGCATGCGCGCCTGCGCCAATGCTTCGGCGGCGCCCGCGATGTCGCCTGGGACGTTTCGTATGTCGTGCTCGGAGACGTGCGACTCGAGAACCCCGGCGGCAACGAGATGCACCAGCCGGACCCGGGCGCCTCGTCGATAGATCGTCTCGCCCGGCACCGCGAACCGCACGGAGGCGGTTGTCGCGAGGTCGTGCAGCACGGCGTCGGGCACGCCGCGAAGTGCCGAAAAGTTCTGGATGCGGGTCTCGATGCCGCTGCGCAGATCGAATTGCGGGCGGCGGTCGAGATGACGCGCGCGCTGCTCGATGTCGGCCAGCAGGTCGCGGTGCAGCTCGTCGCTGATCAGGTTCTCGTTCAGCAAGGTGTCGTATTGCTCTTCCTCGAGCCGGAGCCCCAGTTGCCGCAGCACGCGGCTTTCCAGGACATCGGAATAGCCGTGGTAATGCAGCCGCATCGTCTCCACCGCGTCCTCGAGCAGCTTTCGTCGACGCTCCAGCACCTCTGCCACGATATCGGCGATGCGGCGTCCCAGCGTGGGCTCGATGCGCCTGCGCATGAAGCGGGTCAGCGCAAGCGAGACCAGGTGCTGGATCAGCAGCCGCTCGAAGCTTTGCCGCATGCAAAGCATCAGCGGCCAGTCGATGCCGATGGTGCGGTGCGCCCATTGCGCCAGCCGGAAGCGCAGTGCCGGCCGCAGCTGGCGGCGGGCGGCGCGGACATAGCCGAAGCGGCCTTCGAGGCGCGCGCCGTCGATCATCGCATCGGCCGTGCGAAGCAGCGTCTCCATCACGCCGCGCGGAAGCCCCCGGATCCGGAACAGATCAAGCAGGATGGAGCGCTCTTGGTTGGCGATGGTGATCAGCGCCAGCGTCACCCGCTGGCGATCGGCAAGCGCCACATCAAAGGTGTTGGCTCCGCGCTCCTGCTCGATGCGTCGATCGAGCCGCTCCATGACAAGGCCGATCGCACGAGGAGAAAATCCGAACTCGGCGGCGAGTTTGCGCGCGCGATCGCGCACCTCGCCGAGCCCGATGCCGAGGATCTGATGGCGCAGCGCCTCGTCGATCGGCGACAGCCGGTCGAGGCGAAGGAACACCACCAGCCGGCGGAGCGTGGTGCCGTTGACCAGCAGCGTCACCAGCACGAAGCCGGTGGCCAGGATGCCGACGAAATGTCCCACCGCGAGCGGAACCTTCGGATCCTCGGTGACGGCCAGCGCCAGGGCCAGGGTGATCGCGCCGCGCAGGCCGCCCCAGACCATGGTCACCTTGAAGGCGAACGGCACCGGCGGCGACAGCTTGGTCACCGCGAGCACCGGCAGCATGCCGAACACCACCGCGCCGCGGGCAACCAGGCCGGCAAGCAGTGCCACGCCGATCAGTACGCAGTCCCAGCGGGTCATTCCGACCAACAAACGAGGCACCAGCATCGAGGCGAGAACGAACACCAGCGATCCGGCCCAGAACACCAGCTGCTCCCAGAGCTCCTCGAGGAAGCGCCAGGTCTGCGGCCGCAGCGTCGACGGACCGTAGAGCGAGCAGGTGAGACCGGCGGTCGCGGTGGCCACCACGCCGGAAAGGTGCAGCACGTGGTCGCCCACGATATAGGCGATGTAGGGCAGCGCCAGGGTCAGCGTCACTTCGCCCGCGGGAGTGCCGCCGAGGGTGGCGATCAGCAACAAGGTGAAACGGCCGAGCAGCGCGCCGAACACCGAGGCGCCGAGAAACGAGGTGGCGAAACTGAGGCCGGCCTGCCCCATCCGGATATCGTGCGCGCTGCTGATGCCCGCCAGGAGGATGGAAAAGATCGAGATGGCGGCAGCATCGTTGAGCAGGGCCTCGCCTTCCACCAGGCGCGTGAGGCGGGTGGCCGCGCCGATATCGCGAAAGATCCCCACCACCGCGGACGGGTCGGTGGTGGCGACGATCGCCCCGAGCAGCAGGCAGACGGGCAGCGGCATGTGGGCGAACGGGAACAGCGCGAAGCCGATGGTCGCGGTGCTGACCACCACCGCCATCACCGCAAGCAGCAGCACGGTTGCAAGCTCATGGCTGAGCCGCCGCACATCGATCGCAAGCGCCCCCTGGAACACCAGGATCGGCAGAAAGATCAGCAGGAACGCCTCGCTGTCGAGCGGAAAGTCGAGCACGGTGCGCGCCGCGCCGTTGAACATGTCGGTGAGCGTGGTACGCAGCAGGAAGTCGGCCAAGCCGCCGATCAGGATGCCGACCAGCGCCAGCATCACGGTTTCCGGCAGATGAAGCCGCCGGGCGAGCGGCTGGGCCGCGCTCACCACGACCAGCAACACCGCGATCGCCAGCAAGACCGCGGCCAAGCCGCCCATGAACGCTCCTCAAACCATTGATAAGCCAGCGTCTTGCAGCTTAGCACAGCGTGGCGATCAGTTCACCACGGCGTGACACGGAAGCGGGGCGGCGGACATAGCCGTTGTGTTGATTTCATGGCAGTTTGCCCTCGAAATCTGCGGCGGATGCCGCGGATCTGTCGGGAGTTCCGGATGGCTTCACCCCTGCACCGCGTGTTCGCGCCCGTTGCGTGCGCAGCGAGCTTGTCGCTTGCGCTGTCCGCCGGGCTGCTTGAACCGGCGCGCGCGCAGAGCCAGACCCAGGGTGGCACGGTATCGACCGATCCCGCGCAGGCCGGCCCCCAGTTCGCGGCCAAGCCGAAGAACGGGCCCAGCGCCAAGGGCAACGCCAGCGCCGCCGATGCCGCCGCGCATCCCGCGAAGCTGCTGCCGCCGGGTCCGGAGCCGGCCGCCTCGCCGCCGCCCAACCCGCCGGCGCCTCACTCGGGGCCGAACTCCTCATCCGCAAAACCCAACAACCAGGCGGCCGAAGCCCCGAGCCGCCCGCCTCCGGATGCCCAGCAGGCGGCGCTGATCAAGCGCGGCGAATACATCGCCATCGCTTCGGACTGCGCCCCCTGCCACATGTCGGTGGGCGGGATCCCCTATGCCGGCGGCCTGATCCTCAACACCCCGTTCGGACAGATGGCGACGCCGAACATCACCCCGGACAAGCAGACCGGGATCGGCAGCTGGACCGCGGACCAGTTCTACAACCTGATCCATGACGGGCTCGGTCCGGGGCACCAGTTCATCTATCCGACGATGGTGTTCACCTCCTACACCAAGATGCCGCGGTCGGACGTCGACGCGCTGCACGCCTATCTGATGTCGCTCGAGCCGGTGCACGCGCCGCGGCTTCCGATCTCGCTCAGCTTCCCGTTCAATATCCGGCTCAGCCTGCTGGGTTGGCGGATCCTGTTTTTCCGCCCCGACACCTACAAGAACAACGACTCCAAGTCGGCCGAGTGGAACCGCGGCGCCTACCTCGTCGAGGGTCCCGGCCATTGCGGCGAATGCCATTCGCCGCGCAACGCGCTTGGCGGCGTCATCAACAGCAGCAGCCTGGCGGGCGGCGTGGTGGACTCGTTCCTGGCGCCAAACATCTCATCGGATCCGCGCTGGGGGATCGGCGGCTGGAGCGAAGACGAGATCGTCGACTTCCTCAGAAAGGGCTTCAACCCGAAGGGCGTGGTGTTCGGGCCGATGATCGAGGTGGTGCACGAGAGCATGGCCAAGATGACCGAGCCGGACGTGCGCGCCATCGCCTTCTACCTGAAGAACACGCCGGCGCGCGTGAACCATCCGGCGGGCGTGCTGACGCAGAAGGTGGCGAGCGCCTCGGCGCGCAACGGCGAGACCCTGTATGCCGCCAACTGCGCGCAGTGCCACCAGGCCAGCGGCGCCGGCGTCGCAGGCTCGATCCCGAACCTGGCCGGCAACGATGCGATCCGCGCGCACGACCCGACCGACGCCATCATGCCGATGCTGGCCGGCCTGGAGGGACAAGGCAATTACGGCGCGATGCCGCGCTTCGGCGGCGCGCTGAGCGATCAGGACGTGGCCGACATCGCGAACTATATCCGCGTCTCCTGGAACAACGACTCGCCGGCCAACGCCTCGCCCTCGGTGGTGCGCGCCATACGCGCGGGCGCCCCCGCCGGCATCGGCGGCAGCGTGGCGGCGCGCGATTTCGGCTGTCCCAAGATCGGCGACAGCACGGTACCGGGGACGCTTGCGACCGAGCAGCAGGTGGCGACCCTGGCCACCGCCGACCGCAGCAACCTGCAGAACGGCATCACCCGGGTCATCGCCATGGTCAAGCAGGACAATCCGGACGCCACCAGCAGCGACGTGGTGACGGCGTTGAATGCGGCCTACTGCCCGGTGGTGGCCCTGCGCAGCGACATTTCCGAAGCGCAGAAGCGCAGCGAGCTGATCGCCTTTTCCAACACGGTCGGGCAGCAGTTCGCGCGAACCAACCCGTCGGGAGTTTCCAAGGTGCTGGTGAGCGCGCAGCTGACCCCGGATGCGGTGGCGCAGATCAACCAGGCCGCGGCCTCGGCCGGCCTCACCCCCAGCGCGTTTATCGCCAGGCAGCTTTCAGGCGGCAGCCACCCCGCGAAATAACGGCGCGGGTCAGCCGCCGGGAACGGCGGCCGGGCCGCCATCGAGCGAGGCCAACACATCAAGCCGGGCCAGCCATTGCCGGAGCCGCTCCTCCGGCGATGCCGCCGAGACGATGTCCGACACCGCGGCCACGCAATCGGCGCCTGCCTCGATGCAGCCCGGCGCACGCTCCAGGGTGATGCCGCCGATCGCCACCAGCGGGATGGCGCCCAACCGCGCCTTCCATTCAAACAAGCGTGGCAGTCCCTGCGGCGCCCAGGGCATCTGCTTCAAAATGGTCGGATACACCGGCCCGAGTGCGACATAGTCGGGCTGCACCTCCAGCGCCCGCGCCAGCTCCGCCTCGCTGTGGGTGCTGACGCCGAGCCGGATCCCGGCGCTGCGGATGGCCTCGCGGTCGGCCTGGTCGAGATCCTCCTGCCCAAGATGCACGAAGTCGATGCGCTCGGCGATCGCCAGCCGCCAATGGTCGTTCAGCACCAGCACCGCACCGGCGGCGGCGCAGATCTCGCGCGCCGCCCCGACCTCCCGGCGCAGAAACGCCGGGTCCGGCTGCTTGATACGAAGCTGCACCAGCCTGGCGCCGCTGCCGACCAGGCGTCCGACCCAGCGGGCGCTGTCCACCACCGGGTACACCCTGGACGGCAGCGGCCCGTATGCCCCCGCTGGGCTTGGCGGAGCCGGATGGTTCACGCGAGCAGGGCGCGGCCGAACACCGGCGTGGAAGGCTGCGCCATGTCGCGGCTCTGCATCGGGTCGGCCAGAAACGCCGCCCGCCCCGCTTCCACCGACAATGCGAACGCGCGCGCCATCATCACCGGGTCGCCGGCACGCGCCACCGCGGTGTTCAGCAGCACCGCGTCGTAGCCGAGCTCCATCGCCGCCGCCGCGTGCGACGGCAATCCGAGCCCGGCATCGACCACCAGCGGCACGTCCGGGAAATGCGCCCGAAGCGCCCGCAGGCCGAAGCGGTTGTTCAAGCCGCGCCCGGAGCCGATCGGCGCACCCCACGGCATCAGCACGCGGCAGCCCGCTTCCAGCAGCCGCTCCGCCACCACCAGATCCTCCGTGGTGTAGGGTAGCACCTTGAAGCCGTCCGCACTCAGGATGCGCGCCGCCTCGAGCAGCCCGAACACGTCCGGCTGCAGCGTGTCGCTGTCGCCGATCACCTCGAGCTTGACCCAGTCGGTGCCGAACAGCTCACGCGCCATCTGGGCGGTGGTCACCGCCTCCCGCGCGGTGTGGCAGCCGGCGGTGTTGGGCAGCACCCGCACTCCCAGGCTGCGGATCAACGCCCAGAAGCCTTCCCCGGCGCGCGCGCCGGCCGCTTCCCGGCGGAGCGACACGGTGACGATCTCAGCGCCCGAGGCCCGCACCGCCTCCGCCAGCACGGCAGGGGACGGATACTGCGCCGTGCCAAGCATCAGCCGGGAGCCGAGGGATACGTCATAGAGCTGCATCGTTCTAGCCTCCTTGCATCGGCGAGACGATCTCGAGCCGGCATCCCGGATGCAGTCCCTGGTTGTCGCGGCGAGCGGCAGGCACGAAATCGCCGTCAAGCGCGGTTGCGATCCGCCGCTCGGCATAGCCGAGCTCGGCCAGCGCCGCACCCAGCGTGGTCGAGGCCACCTCGTGCGGCGCGCCATTCACCAGGATGCGCATCAATCCCTCCCGCCCATGCGTCCGCTGCACCTAGGCAGCCGGCCGCGGCCCTGCAAGCAGGGCTGCCACCTGGCGCGCCAGCACCGGCGCCAGCAGGAAGCCGTGCCGGTGCATGCCGTTGACGCCGATGGCGCCGTCCTCCTGCTGCCGCACCCGAGGCATGTTGTCCGGAAACGAGGGCCGCAGCCCGGCGCCGGTCTCGATGATCTCCGCCTCCGCGAACGCCGGATGCAGCGCATAGGCGGCCCCAAGCAGCTCCATGGCCGAGCGTGCGGTGATGCCGCCCTGCTGTTCGCTTTCCACCATGGTCGCACCCAGCATGAAGACACCATCCGCCCTGGGAACCACATAGACCGGGGTGCGCGGATGCAGCAGCCGCACCGGACGTGCCAGGCTGAGCTCCGGGCAGCGAAGCAGCAGCATCTCGCCGCGCACCCCGCGCAGCTCCGGCTGCAGTTCGCGAGCCCAGAAGCCCCGGCAATCCACCACACCGTCGAACCCTCCCGGCACCTCCGGCTCGCCAACCAGGATGCGCCCGCCGCTCTCCTCCAGCCGGGCGGCCAGCACCGGCAGCGCTGCGCGAGGATCAAGATGCGCC
>CAXUNX010000107.1:0-5584 GCA_964252545.1 uncultured Acetobacteraceae bacterium
TTGCAGCTTCTGGGCGAGGCGGCATCGGCGCGCGCCGGCCGCAAGGCGCGTTCCAGGCTGCGGCGCGCCGCGCTGCGCGGGCTGCTGCTGGACGGGCCGCAAGCACTCCGCCGCACCCATAGCGGCGCGCTCGCCTCGATCCTGGTGGATCGCATCGAGGCGGTGGACGGCTTCTTTGCACGCTATCTGCCGGCGGCCAGCCTCGCGGTGGCAGCACCGGCGCTGGTTCTGGTGGCGGCTTGGTTCGCCCAGCCGTTTGCGGCCCTGGTGCTGCTGTGTTGCGGGCTTGCCGTGCCGATCATGCAGGCGCTGTTCGGCATCGGCGCCGCGATCGCCGCGCGGCACCAGTTCCAGGCGATGTCCCGGCTACAGGCGCGCTTCGTCGACCGTGTCCGCGGCATCGCCACCATCGTGCTGGCCGGACGCGTGCAGGACGAGGTGCGCCAGCTCGGTGCCGCGGCTGACGAGCTGCGGCTCCGCACCATGCGCGTGCTCCGGGTCGCGTTTCTGTCCTCGGCCGGGCTCGATTGCGCGGTCGCCGTGGCCCTGGTGGCGATCTCGGTGCGGGACGGCGCTGTCTTCCTGCATCCGGGTCACGCGCCGGTTCCCTTGGCCCATGCGTTGTTCGCGCTGTTGCTGGTGCCGGAATTCTTTGCACCGCTGCGCAGCTTCGCACTCGCCTACCAGGACCGCGCACAGGCCTCCTCCTGCGCCGAGGCGGTTGCGGATTGGACCGAGCCCAAGATTGCAGCGTCCCAAGCTGCAGAGACGACGGCTGCAGAGACGACGGCTGCAGAGATGGCGGCTGCAGAGACCACGACTGCCGAGCGCGCCGAGCCGGCGCTGGCGCAAGCCAGCATCACGTTCGAGGACGTGGTGTTCACCTGGGACAAGTCACGGGGTGCCGCACTCGACGGGCTCAGCTTCCATGTTGATGCGGGTGAGACGGTGCTGCTGGTGGGACCCTCCGGCTCCGGCAAGTCCACAGTGATCGAGATGCTGCTCGGCTTCATCAAGCCCGAGTCAGGCGCCGTACTGATCGGCGACGTCGAGCTGCAGTCGATGTCGCCCGCCGCCCGTTCGCGCCTGATCACCTGGATCGGGCAGAAGCCGGTGCTGTTTGCAGGTACGCTGCGCGACAACATCCTGTTTGCGCGACCGGATGCAGGTGCCGGCGCCTTGGCGGAAGCCCTGCGGATCGCCTCGCTGGATACCCTGGTGGCCGAACTGCCGCAGGGGCTCGACACCCAGATCGGCGAGGCGGGCTACGGGCTGTCCGGCGGGCAGGCGCAGCGGGTCGCGATCGCGCGTGCGGTGCTGCGCCAGGCGCCGTTGCTGTTGCTCGACGAGCCGACGGCGCATCTCGATCTTGCCACCGAGGCCGCCATCCTCGAAAGTCTGCGGCTGCTTGCAACAGGACGCACCGTGCTGATGGCGAGCCACTCCGCGGCAGCCCAAACCCTTGGCGGACGCACGCTGGCGATCTCGGGAGGGCGTGTCGCCGCCGGTGGCGCGCTGCCTTGCCCAGCCGAGCTTACTCAAACTGCCCAAGATGTTGCTCGAACCGCCCAGGGTGTGGCGTGAGCATGCGCAGGCGCCCGCCCGGGCAGAAGCTGGCGGCGCCGCTGATTGCGGTGCTGCGGCTGTGGCGCGGACGCGCAGGCGGCCTGGCGTTTGGCGTGGTGGTTTCGATGCTGGCGTTCGGCTTCGGTCTCGGCCTGCTCGGGGTGGCAGGCTTTCGGCTTGCCGGAGCCTCGGTCGGCATGTTGCTGATCTCGGCCTGGCTGCTGCGCGGGCTCGGGATCGGGCGCGTGCTGCTACGCTATGCCGAGCGGCTGCTGACCCATGCTGCGACCTTCCGGGCGCTGGCGGATCTCAGGGTGTGGTTCTTCCGCCGTCTCGCAGGCAGTGCTGCCGGAGGCCTGGGCTTTCGGCGCACCGGCGACGCGCTGTCCCGGCTGGTTGGCGACGTCGAGGTGCTGGACGGCCTTTACCTGCGCCTGCTGCTGCCGCTGGCCGCCGTTCTGATGAGCCTGCCGCTGCTGGCGGTGATGCTGGGCGCGGCGCAGCCTGCGCTGGCATGCGCGGTGTGCCTGCTGTTTGCGTCCTCCGCGCTGCTGCTGCCGTGGATTGCCGCCCGACGCTCCGCTGCATCCGGAAGCGCGCTTGCCGCGAGTGCGGCCGGGTTGCGGGTCGCCGTGCTCGATCTGGTGACCGGATTGCGCGAGATCCGCGCGTTCGGCGCCGAGACGCGCTCGATCGCGGTGGTCGAGGAGCGGGAGCGCGCCTTGCTTGGGGCGCAGGCTGCCCTGTCGAGGCGAGGGGCGTTGGCGGGTGCTGCCGCCTTTCTGATCGGGCAGGCGGCGGTGCTGTGCGTGCTGGCCGCAGCCCTTGGCCTGGGCTTCGGCAGGATTCCCGCCACAGCCGCGGTGCTGTTCCTGTTCGTGCTGCTCGCGGCGTTCGAGGTCTCGTCCGGTCTGGTGCGCGCAGGCGTACTGGCAGGATCCATGGCGAACTCGGCAAGCCGTGTGCTGGAGGCGGAACAAACGCTGCGTCCAGCGCCCGCAGGCGGTGCGTCGGCCTGGCCGCGTGATCTCACGGTGCGTTTCGAGGCCGTGCATTTCCGCTGGCAGCCGGAGCGGCCGGCGGTGTTCGACGGCCTGTCGCTGACGATCCCGTCAGGTGCGCGCATCGCGCTGCTGGGTGCTTCGGGATCCGGCAAGTCCACCCTGGCCGCCTTGCTGCTCCGGGTCGCGGTGCCGCAATCAGGCCGGGTCAGCGTCGGCGGCATCGATCTTGACCGGCTCGACGAGGCGGCGCTGCGCTCCCATCTCGCCTGGCTCGGCCAGGAAAGCCACCTGTTCGACGACTCCATCCGCAACAACCTGCTGCTTGGCCGCCCCGAGGCCAGCGAGCCGGAACTGTGGTCGGCGCTGGAGCAGGCGCATATCGCCGATCTCGTGCGCAGCCTGCCGGAGGGGCTGGATTGCTGGCTTGGCGAGTCCGGCGCCCGGGTGTCGGGAGGACAGGGCCGCAGGCTGGCGCTCGCGCGGGCCTTGTTGTCCGATGCGCCGATCCTGATCCTGGACGAGCCCACCGCCGGCCTCGACGCCGACACCGAGCGCGACTTCTTTCGCACCTTGAACGAGCTGGAAGGAAGCCGAAGCATCATCCTGATCGTGCATCGCCTGACCGGCGTCGAACGTCTCGATCGGATCTGGCGGCTCGAGCACGGCAAGGCGGTGGCCGCTTCCTAAAGCCGTTCCCATGATAGCGCCGTTGCTCTAACAGATCGGTGATCTTGATCTGGAGAAAGCCTTCCTCATGCGTCGCATGCTGCTGCTTGCCGTTTGTTTCGTGCCTCTCCTGAGCGGCTGTTCGCTGTTCCAGGGTGGCGCGCTCGGGCGGAAATACGTCGTGTTCTTTGGCAAGGATTCAGCAGCGCTCGACCGGCCGGCACGGGCAGTGATCGCCGAAGCCGCCAACGCGGCCGCGAACAACCCGTCGCTCAACCTGCTGGTGGAGGGATATGCGGGCGCGAACGGAAGCCTCACCGCAGACGAGGCGCTCTCCGCCCGGCGCGGCGAGACGGTTGCGAACGCGCTTCGTTCGGACGGGGTCGCCGCGAACCGGATCCAGCTCTATCCACGCGCGCCCTCCAACGAAACCCCCGAAGTGGCCGCTCGCCGGGTCGAGATCGATTTCGGCTCCTGACTGCCCTGATGACCGGTGCTGACACCACCAGCGCTGCGGGCGCCCTGCCGGACACGCCGCTTGCGGTGCTGTCACGGGTGTTCGGCTTTGCCGGCTTCCGCGGGCTGCAGGAGGCGGCGATCACCCGGGTGATGCTGGGTGGGGATGCGCTGGTGCTGATGCCTACCGGCGGTGGCAAGAGCCTGTGCTATCAGATCCCGGCACTTTGCCGTCCCGGCATGGGGCTGGTGGTGTCGCCGCTCATCGCGCTGATGGACGACCAGGTCTCGGCGTTGCGGCAGGTCGGCGTCAATGCGGCGGCGTTGCATTCCGACCTGGAGCCGGATGCGGCATCCCGGATCAGGACGGAACTCGCTGCCGGACGGCTCGATCTGCTCTATGTCTCGCCGGAGCGGCTGCTGTCGCCGGGCATGCTCGAGCGGCTTGGCCGGCTCGAGATCTCGGCGATCGCCATCGACGAGGCGCATTGCGTGTCCGCCTGGGGACATGAGTTCCGGCCGGAGTACCGGGCGCTGGCGCGGCTGCCTGCGGCACTTCCGGGCGTGCCGCGGATCGCGCTCACGGCCACCGCCGACCCGCGCACCCGCA
Source organism: uncultured Acetobacteraceae bacterium (assembly GCA_964252545.1). GTDB lineage: Bacteria > Pseudomonadota > Alphaproteobacteria > Acetobacterales > Acetobacteraceae > Lichenicoccus. Next base: position 4,303 of record CAXUNX010000107.1, read on the forward strand.
GCGACATCCTCCAGGCGCTGGCGATGCCGGACGCCGCCGTGCTGGCAGCGAGCTTCCATCGCGACAACCTGCATATTGCGGTGCGCCCCAAGGGAGCGGAGCTGAAGCAGCTCACCGACAGCCTGGAGCGGCATCGTTCCGCCACCGGGGCCGCGATCGTTTATTGCGGCAGCCGCAACAAGACCGAGCGCATCGCGCGCTCGCTGCGCGAGCGGAACTGGCCGGCGATCGTGTTCCATGCCGGCATCTCGCCGCTGGAGAAACGGGCGGCGCTGGCGCGGTTCCGCTCCGGCGAGCCGGTGGTGGTGGTGGCGACGATCGCCTTCGGCATGGGGATCGACCGTCCCGACGTGCGCCAGGTGGTGCATCTCGACATGCCGGACAGCCCCGAGGGCTACTACCAGCAGATCGGCCGCGCCGGGCGCGACGGCGAGCCCGCGCACACCCTGCTGCTCTATGGCGGCGAGGACATCGCCCGCAGCAGGCACTGGCTGGACCAGTCGGCGGCGCCCGCCGCCCAGAAGCAGGTGATGAGCCAGCGGCTGGAGGCGATGATCGGCCTGACCGAGACCACGGGCTGCCGCACCCGCGCCCTGCTGACCTGCTTCGGCGAGGCGCTCGGCCGCAATTGCGGCCATTGCGACAATTGCCGCAATCCGATCGCCACCTTTGACGGCACGGTCGCCGCGCAGAAGGTGCTCTCGGCGATCTACCGGACCGGGCAACGCTTCGGCGCGCTGCACATCGTCTCGGTTCTGCGCGGCAAGCAGACCGAGATGGTGGCCCGCCACCAGCACGACCAGCTGCCGCTCTACGGCATCGGCAAGGAGCAACCCGACGGGTTCTGGCGCAGCGTGATCCGCCAGCTGGTGTCGCGCGGCGCGTTGCGCACCGATGCGGGCGAATACGCGACGCTGTGCTTCAACGAGGAGGTTGCGCGTCCGATCCTGCGCGGCGAGGAGAAGGTGATGCTGCGCGACGATCCGGTGGAGCCGGCGTCGGCTCCGGCGCCGCGCACGCCCCGCGAGGCCGCCACACCGGACGCAACCCTGCCGGACGCCGCCCGGCGGCGCTTCGAGGCGTTGCGGGAATGGCGCAGGCAGGAGGCGCAGGCACAGTCGCTGCCTCCCTACGTGATCTTCCACGACTCCGTGCTGCGGGACCTGGCGGCGATCCAGCCGCGCACGCTGGAGGATCTGGGCCTGATCAAGGGCGTCGGCGCCTCCAAGCTCGACCGCTACGGCGACGCACTCCGCCGCATCGAGGCTCGCTTCGGAGTCGA
>CAXUNX010000107.1:5594-11364 GCA_964252545.1 uncultured Acetobacteraceae bacterium
GTGCTGGCGAGCCTGAACTGACCGGCCGCATCACGCGGCGGCTCGGTGCGGGATCGGCCCTGAACTCAGCGGGCGGCCACCGGCACCGCCGGCATGGCCGCGGGCTGGTTCCGCAGCCGGCCCGCACGCAGGCGGTTCACCGCCACCATCGCGTAGTAAACGGCCTTGAAGGCCAGCACCGGCAGCATGGTGCGCATGTCGCGGTGCAGGTTGCCCGCCAGCAGCGACACCAGCCCGTCGCGCATGCGAAGCGTGTTCCGCGGCGCCATCATCATCGAGCGCAGCTCGGGCGTGTTGATACGGCAGATTAGCCAGCCGATCCGCTGCATGCTGCCGCATAGCAGGCGCTCGTTGCGCCTCGCCATCGCGGTGCCGCGCCGCGGGTTGTCCAGCCAGGCATGCGCGGCCGCCGCCCCCATCTCGCCCGCGGTCATCGCCATCAGCACGCCGGACGAGAACACGGGATCGGTGAAGGCGAAGCTGTCGCCGATCATGCAGCTGTTCTCGGTCCAGGACCGGCGCGCCTTGTAGGAATAGTTGCCTGTGCCGGTCACCGCGGAGATGCGCACGGCATCGCGCATCCGCGCGGCTGCGGTGGGACTGGCGGCGAGGCGGGACGCGAGCATCTGCTCGGTTGATTGGCCGCCTCGGGCGCGGAAGCTGGAAGCATCGCCGACAAAGCCCACGCTGGTGACGCCGTCCGGCAGCGGAATGAACCAGAACCAGCCATCCTCGGCCAGATGCACCGTGATGAAGCCCTCGGTGTCGGGGCTGCGGGCGGCGACGCCGGTGTAGTGCGCGTAGAGTGCTGCGGTGTTGTTGTGCTTGTCGGCCTGCTTGTTGCCCAGCCGGCGTGCCAGGAAGGTTCCCCGTCCGGATGCGTCGAGCACGTAGCGCGGGGCGAAGTGTCGCGCGGTTCCCGTCCGGGTGCAGCGTGCGGTGACGCGCTGGCGGCCATCCGAACCCGAACCGAGGCCGGTCACGCGCATGCGGTCGAGGCAGCGGGCACCCAGGCCTGCGGCATTGCGCCACAGGATCTCGTCGAACTCGGAGCGACGCACCTGGTAGGCATGGGCGTCCTTGCCCTTGATGGCGAGGCTGAAGCGGAAGGCGACGCTTCGCCCGTCCTGGTCGGACACGAACTCGGCGCCGGGCTTGAACACGCCGACTGCCCGGACCGCGTCGCGCACCCCGAGGCGGTCCAGGATCGCGAGGTTCCTCGGCAGCAGCGACTCCCCGATATGGAAGCGGGGATGCGCATCCTGTTCCAGCAGCATCACGTCGCGGCCACGGCCGCCGAGCAGGGCGGCCGCGGTGCACCCGGCCGGCCCCCCGCCGCTCACCAGCACGTCGCACGGCTCTGCGCCGCTGGCTTCTGCCGGGCTCGGCGACGAAGCAGGGCTCATTCAGATCATCCCGCCATTGATGTTGATGGTCTGTCCGGTGATGTAGCCGGCCTGTTCGGAGGCGAGGAAGCCTACCAGGTCTGCGACCTCTTCCGGGCGCCCGGCACGCTTCATCGGCACCATCGCCTGGATGGACTTGGCATCGAACGCCGCCTCGGCGGCGGCCGACGCGATCACCCCGGGGGCCACCGCATTGGCGGTGACCCCGCGGCTGGCCAGTTCGCGCGAAAGCGACCGCACCGCGCCTTCGAGGCCGGCCTTGGCCGCGCCGTAGTTGGTCTGGCCTCGGTTGCCGAGGCTGGCGGTGACCGAGGAGATCGCGACCACCCGTCCCCAGCGCGCAGCCATCATCGGCAGCATCAAGGGCTTCAGCACGGCAAAGAAGCCGTCCAGCGACACCGCGATCACCTCCCGCCATTGTTGCGCCGCCATGCCTGCCATCGGCACGTCCTGGTGGCTGCCGGCGTTATGCACCAACACCTGGATCGGGGCGCGCTCCGCAAGGCAGAGCGGGGCCAGGGCGCGCGCCGTGGCATCGAAATCGGTCAGGTCGCAAAACAGGGTCTCGGCGGGATGGCCCGTGTCGGTCAGGCTTCGGGCGAGCCGTTCCGCGGCGTCCACGCCGCGATGGCCGAGGATGGTCACATGCAGCCCGTCGGCTGCAAGCCTGCGACAGATCGCCTCGCCGATCGGCGAGGCGCCGCCGGTGACCAGTGCCCGCCTCATCGGCCGGGCGGCGTGATGATGCCGCCGCGGCCTTCAAGCAGCATGCAGCCGCCCTCGGAGTGCAGCGTGAAGCGATAGATGCAGCCAGCCGGGTCGTCGAATTCCAGCATGGCCCGGATTTGGAGCAGCCCATGCGCCGGATCGTCAAGCCGACCGGCGGCGATCCGGGAGATCTCCAGCGAGGCGACATAGCCGGGCTTCTGGCGGACGCCGCCGGCCGCGAGCGCCCCGTGCAGGCAGGCTGCCTGGAAGCCGTATTCGGCGCCGCACAGCATCTGGAGCATTCCGTTGCTGCGAAGCGGGTTGTCCGGCGCGAGATGCGAGCCGCTCGCCGCGAGGAGCTCCCGCTCCGACCAGCTCTCGGCACGGTCCAGCAGGCACATCGCGCCCTGATGCGGGATCAGCGACAGGATGCGGGCGCGCCCGATCACCCGCCGGTCCGCACCAGGAGGTTGCCGCTGCTGTAGGGAAAGCTGATGCGGCTGGCCAGGCTGCCGGCGATCGCCTCAAGCACCACCAGGGCGCGGCCCACCGGGTTGGCCCGCCACAGCTCCCGCAGCGCAGGCTGACGCGGCAGCGGCTCCGGAGCCATCGATCCAGGCTGGAATTCCAGATCGAGGCGGGCGAGTGACCCGGCACCGCCCAACGCGGCAGGGGCGAGCACGAAGGCGGCGGCGAGGCCGATGGTGGTCGTGCGGAGCGCCCCCAGCGGCAGCTTCATCGGTGCGTCGTACACGCAAAGCAGCACCGGTGCCGAAAGGCTGGTGGCTTCGGCGCCGGCCTTGAGCAGGGATGCGGCAAACGTCCAGTCGTGGCAGCCGAGGCAGGTGACCGGCGCGGTGGAGTGCGTGGCGATCGACCAGTAGCCGGCCACCGCGTTGTGCACCGAGTTGTGGAAGCGGGTCGGCGAGAGTGCCTGGTCGGGCCCGGCCAGGGATTCGAGCAGCTCGTGCACCACGGCGCCGTCGCCGTTCGAGCTGCCGAAGATCCCGGGAAGCGCCCCCGGAGCCTGGCCCGCCATGCGAGAGGCTTCCTCGCAGACGGTCAGCGCCAGGGTGGCCACCATGCCGGTGCGCCGCCGCTCGTTGGGGGAAAGCAGCGGCGAGGGCGGCAGGTCGAGCGGCGCTCCCGGCTGGTGCGGGACCGTCCCGGCCAGCACCGGCTGCGCCTGCGGCCAGGCGCCTAGCCCGGGCGCGCGCACCGATACGCCAAGCAGGTGGAGCTCGATCATCCGGCGGCGCGCCCGAGCACCAGGCTCACGTTGATTCCGCCGAAGCCGAACGAGTTGCTGATCACCCGTCGCAGGCTGGCCGGCCGGTTGCGCCGGGTCGGCATCACCGGGATCGCGGGATCGGGCTGATCCATGCCGAGGCAGCCGGGCAGCAGGTCGTGGGCCATGCACAGGCCAGCGATCAGCGCCTCGACGATGCCGGACGAGCCCATGCAATGGCCGGTCCATCCCTTGGTCGAGGCACACTCCACCTCGCCGCCGAACACCGCGTGCACGCCGCGACCCTCCATCAGGTCGTTGGCACGGGTGCCGGTGCCGTGCAGGTTCACGTGATCGATCCTTTCCGGCCCGAGGCCCGCGCTGCGCAATGCCGCCCGCATCGCGGCTGCGGCACCCGCCCCGTCGGGACGCGGCGAGGACATGTGGTGGCCGTCGCTGGAGGCGCCGATGCCGAGCAGGGCGATGCCGGGTTCCAGGTATCGGGCGTTCTGGCTGCCGGGTTCGCGTTCCAGCAAGGCGAAGGCCGCGGCCTCGCCGATGGAGATGCCGTTCCGCCCGGCCGCAAACGGGCGGCAGGGCCCATCCGAAACCAGCTCGAGGGCATGGAAGCCGTTGAGGGTCAGGCGGCACAGCGAGTCCGCGCCGCCGACCACGGCCGCATCCACCACGCCGGCCTCGATCAGCTGAGCGGCGTCGAGGCAAGCGCGCGCGCTGGAAGCGCAGGCGGTGGAAACGGTCATCGCCGGGCCGGTCACGCCAAGCGTTCGCGACACGAACGCCGCCAGCGAGAACAGGTCATAGCTGCCATCATAGCGAAACCAGGGCGGCAGCAGCCCGGTCGCCGGGTCGCGCGCGCGGTAGGCATCCTCTGCCGACAGGATGCCGGACGTGCTGGTGCCGAGCACCACCGCGACGCGCCCGGCGCCGTAGCGGCTGATCGCCTCGGCCACGGCGCCGGAGAACCCGTCCTCACACAGCGCGAGGGCGGCCAGCCGGTTGTTGCGGCAGTCGAACTCCATCAAGGAGGCGGGAAGCGGGTGCTCCTCCAGCCCGGGCACCTGGCCCACATAGCCACGCACCGCAACATCCGCGAAGTCGCAAGGACGAAGGCCCGACCGCTCCGCCCTGAGGGCGTCGAGGGTTGCCGGCAAGCCACGGCCGAGCGCGCTCACCAGGCTGGCCGCGGTCAGGTGGAGCGGCCTCATCGGGGCTCGAGCCGGGCGTGCGGCCCTGCGAACAGGAAGGCGAAGCAGAAGGCGAGCACGACGCCGAGGCTGACGGTCTCGCCGATCTGCCGCAGCAGCGGCGTGCGGCACAGGCTCAGCAGGGAGAAGGTCAGCAGCGCCATGATGTTGCAGGTAACCAGCGTGCGCAGCGTGCGGGCCCGTTCCTCGGCATCGAGCTGGGTGCGCGCGAAGAACAGCGCGTAGTCGAGCCCGATCCCCGCCACGAACTGCAGGGCCACCAGATGGATCAGGGACAGGCTGCGGCCGCGAACAACCAGCACCGCGACGCTGACCAGGATGGTGGCGGCGATCGCAGCCAGGATCCGGCCGGTGCGAAGCGGATCGCGCTGCGCCAGCAGCAGCACCAGGATGGCGGCGGCGCAGCCGCCGGCGAGGAAGGGCCATGCCTGCCTGGTATAGCCGGCGACGATCTCGCCGGTGGTCTGCTGGACGTCGATGAAGCTCCAGCCTGGTCGCGCCGCAAACGCGGCCCGGAACCGGGCGGCGTCGGCGACGGCGGTCGGGATCACCGGGCCATACCAGTTGCCGTCCCGCTCAAACAACAGCGCATCGAGGCGGGTGTGCAACGGCGAGGCTGCCATGCCGGCGATGGTCAGCGGAGGCTGGGTGCGGGCGGCGGCGACGGCCTGCTCGAACGGATCAAACGCGTGCGTGGTGAAGCCAAGCCCTTGCGCGGCCTGCTCAACCCGGTCGTGCAGCACGGCGGCGGCCGGCAGCTCCGCCTGCCGGCTGCGCTGGGTATGGACGCTCGGGAGCAGGCGGGCGGCGAACTCCACCCCGGCCATGGCGTGCGCCGCGAGCAGGTGATCGAGCACCGGCTCCGCCTTCTCCTCGGCCTGCAGCACGGCTTCCGGAGTGTCGGCGCGCACGATCGCCAGCTGACCCACATCGGGAGCGCCGATCTCGCCGCGCAGCTCGGCGTCGCGCTTGAGCAGCGCTGCCGGCACCGGCGTGAGGCCGGCGAGATCGCGGTCGAGCGACGCGCCCCCGGCGGCGTGACGGCGGCCGAAGACGCCGCGACCCCGGCCTGACGGGATCGCCCGTCATCAGGCCCAGGCCTCGGCCCGCTCCATCGCCTGAGGCAGGGCGAACGCGTCGCCGAGGCGACCGGCTCGGTGCTGACGTCGCCGGACCAGCTGGTGGCGGACCTGGTCGCCGAG
>CAXUNX010000108.1:0-11220 GCA_964252545.1 uncultured Acetobacteraceae bacterium
CGGGCCTGATCGCCACCGACACGCCGCTGGGCGTGGTGGAGGGCTCCGAGGGCGTGGAGCAGACCGACGACGACGATACCGCGAGCGCCAAGCTCAGCGCCGCCTTCGACGTGCAGTATGCGCTGAACCCGGCCTCGGTGCTGCTGCCGCGGCCGCACAGATGCAGCGTCGCGCGCACGAACTGCGCTTCCACCCACCCCGCCTCGGCGGCGCGTCGCATCCAGCGCGCCCCTTCCTCGCGGCTCACCGGCACGCCGTTGCCGTCGAGATAGGCGCGGCCGACGCGGAACTGCGCTTCCGGGATGCCGGCGGCGGCGGCGGCACTCATTGGCGCAAACGCGCGCTTGGGGTCGCCGGCCTCGAGCAGGCTGCTGGCGTAGGCGAGCTTCCGCTTCGGCGAGAACACCGACAACAAGCGTTGCCTGAGAAGAAGAGGCTGCCTGGGGTGAGAGGACATCGGAGCGGCGCAACCCTTGCTTTGCCTGTTGTGAAGATGGGGATCCGGGCGGCAGGCCTCCAGTGGAGACAGGCTGGTTGCGTGCCGGTGCCGGATCGCCGCCCGCACGACGGGCGGCCGACCCGTCAGGGTTCGCGCATCCCCTCGGTTGCGACCGGCAGCACCGTGCTCAGCAGGTAGCGCAGGATGGTGCGCTTGCCGACCTTGATGTCCGCGGTCACCGGCATGCCGGGAGTGGGATGAAAGTAGTTGGGCACCCCGTGCAGGGTGTAGCGGTCGACCCGCAGCCGGATGCGGTAGAAGGTCTGACCGGGCTCGCCCATCGAACCGTTCGGCACGCCGGTGTTGTTGGTCTGCGGCGTGGTGCTGTCCTTGGTGAAGCTGTCGGCGCTCACGTTGCGCACGGTGGCCTCGGCGCCGCCATACTGCGTGTAGGCGAAGGTGGCGAACTTGATCAGCCCCTTGTCGCCAATCTTCACATAGCCGGACTCGGTGCCGGAAAGCTTGGCCTCGACCTCGAGCGGCGCGTCGAGCGGCACCAGCGTGATGAACTGGCTAGCCGGGCTCAGCACCGATCCGATCGAAACCTTGGCGATGGTCAGCACCACCGCATCGGCTTCCGCCCGCATCAGCACCAGGCTCTGGCGCAGCATCGCCTTTTCATAGTCGCCCCGCGCCTCGTAGTAGCGGTGCTGGGTGTCGGTCAGATCCTGGTAGATCTGCGCCTTCCAGTTCTGGATGAAGCCTTCCTCTTCCGCCTGCATGGCGGCGAGCTTGTTTTGCGCGCCAACCGCGCTCTCCTGGGCGCTGATCTGGCCGCGCTCGACCTCCATCAGGTCGTCCTGGGCGGAAAGCGAGGAAAGCCGGCTGCCGACCTGGTCATGCTGCAACTGCATGCGCATGTTGCGCACGTCGCTCGCGACCCTGACCCGGCCGGCATACATCGCCGCACTCGCCCGGAAGCCGGTGACGTCGCTCTGGAGGCTGGCGATCTGCTGGGTGTAGTTCAGCAGCTTGGCCCTGAACTCGGACTTCCGGCGCATAAAGATCGCCGCCTGCGAGGTCGAGGCCGGATTGCCCAGGTCAGGCGCGTAGGCGCTGCCGGCGGCTTCGGCCTTGAGCCGGTCGATCTGCGCCTTGTAGGCCTCGGTCTGGGCCCGGAGATTGCCGACATCGGCGCCCACCAGGGTGGGGTCGAGATGCGCCAGCACCTGCCCCTTATGGACCACCTCGCCTTCCTTGACGTCGATCGACCTCACGATGGAGGTTTCGAGCGGCTGCACCAGCAGCGTGGGCGAGGTGGAAACCAGCTCGCCCTGCGAGGTGACCACCCGGTCGAGCGGGAAGGTGCCCATGACGATGAACATCGCGACCGCCAGCGAGCAGACCACCCAGATGATGTAGCGGGCGATCGGGTTGGGCGGCAGCGATACCAGGGCGGCGCTGGGCGAGTTGAACTCCAGCAGGTCCTGCGGCATGTCGTCGTCGTCGCGGCGGCGGACGGTGCGGCGTGCCTTGCGTCCCGGGAGGACGCCCGAACCGCCGGCCGGAACCAGGTCGGTGCCACTCATCGGATCAGTCCCCCTCGGCCAGAAGCGGCGCCGGGCCGGCATGGTGGTGCTGCGGGTTCATGTGCCGGGTCTGCTGCATCCAGAGCTGGCGGTAGATCGCGCAGCGCTCGAGCAGCACATGGTGCGGGGCGATGTCCTCGACGTGGCCGCGCTCCATCACCAGGATCTGGTCGCAATCCACCAGCGACGACAGCCGGTGCGACACGATCACCATGGTGCGGCCCTTGCTGATGCGCTTGAGGTTGGCGTTGACCAGCGCCTCGGATTCGGGGTCAAGCGCCGAGGTGGCCTCGTCCAGGATCATCAGCTTGGGATCGGTGATCACCGCGCGCGCGATCGCCAGCCGCTGGCGCTGGCCGCCCGAGATGTTGGTGGAGCCCTCCTCGATCCAGGTCTCGTAGCCGCCCGGCATCCGCTCGATGAACTCCTCGGCGCCGGCCAGGCGTGCCGCGCGCACCGCGTCCTCCAGGGTAAGGCCCGGCCGGTTGGCGGTGATGTTGTCGCGTATGGTGCCCCGGAACAGGAAGTTGTCCTGAAGCACGACGCCGAACGATTTGCGCAGGTGGGTGAGGTTGATCTCGCGCAGATCCACCCCGTCCAGCTTGAGGAAGCCGGTGTAGTTGCGGCTGACGCCCTGCAGCAGCCGGGTCAGGGTCGACTTGCCCGAACCGCTGCGTCCGACCACGCCCAGCATGGTGCCGGCCGGGATCTCGAAGCTGACGCTGTCGAGCGCCTTGGTGGAGGCGCCCGGATAGGTGAACATCACCTCCTGGAACGACAGCGCGCCCAGGATCTTCGGGCGCATGCCGTTGGTCAGCGCCTTGGTCTCGGTGGGCTGGTTCAGCACCGAGCCCGCCTCGCCGAGGGCGGCGCGGATCTCGGTGAACTCTTCCAGCAGCTTGGCGAGGTTGACCAGCGGCGAGGCGACGCGGCCGCCCAGCATCATGAAGGCCACCAGGCCGCCGGCGCCCAGCGTGGAGCTGCCTTCCAGCAGCAGGTAGGCGCCCACCAGGATGATGCCGCGGCTGATGAACATCTCGATCGGCATGGCCAGCGTCGAGGGCCAGTTGGCCAGCCGTCCGGCATCGAGCTTGGCGCGCACCACGTCGGCGGTGGCGATGTCCCATTCGGTGCGGCGCGACGGCTCGAGTGCGAGGGTCTTGAGCGTGCGTATGCCCGCCACCGACTCGTACAGGATGGCGCCGCGGTGCATCTCGGCGGTGATCACCCGGCCGACCAGGCGCGACACCGGTCCGATGAAGATCACCACGATCAGCCCGATCAGCCCGGCCGCGGCCAGCGTCATCCAGGCCAGCGTCGCACTCATCACGAACAGGAACGGCAGGATCACCATCAGGGTGAACATGTCGAGGAAGGTGGTCATCAGCTTGCCGGTGATGAAATCGCGCACCTTGTAGATGGCAGCGACCCGGCCGATCACGTTGCCGGCCTGCTGGCGCTCGAAATACTCCAGCGGCAGCGACAGCAGCCGGCCGAAGATCACCAGCGCGATCCGGCTGTCGAGCCGCGTCGACAGCACCAGCACGATCTCCCGCCGGCCATAGCTGATCAGCGTCTCGTAGGCGGTGAGCGTCAGGATGATCATCGAGATCGACACCAGGGTGGCCATCGAATGGTGGTTCACCACCTTGTCGATCACCTGCATGACGATCAGCGCCGGAAAGATGCTCAGCAGGCTGAGCACCACCGAGGAGATGGCGATGTCGCGCAGCGACTTCTTCTCGCGCAGCACCATGCGGGCGAGCCAGCCGACATTGATCGGCGCTTCCGCCTCGGACTGGTTGCGGCTGCGCTGTACCATGACGACGTCGCCGGTCCAGACCTGCGACAGGCGCAGCTCATCCACCGCCACCGGCACGTCGCCGTCGCTGCCCATCGGGTCGCGCAGCCAGACCAGGTTGCGCGCCGGATCGGCGCCGACCAGCAGGCCGGCGGTGCCGTCCTTGAACATCAGCGCCATCGGCGGCGCGTCGTACAGCCGCACCAGGTAGCGCCATTTCAGCCGCATCGCCCTGGCCACCAGCCCCTGCTCGCCGAGCCAGCGCACCAGGCTCGCGGGCGAGGGCGTCACCTCGGAAACGTCGCCGCGGAAATCCTTCGGATCGAGCTCGACGCCGTGATAGCGCGCCGCCGACATCACGGCCCGGAGCCGCGCCAGCTTGCCGTCGACCTGCACGCCTGCCGTCGGCTGCGGCTTTCTGCCGCCTGCGCCGGCACCCGCGAAATCGGCGTCGTCGTTGGGTGGGGCCACTGGCTTTCCTTTATCAAACCGCAATCATGCACACCGAAACGCCGTGCAGTGATCACCTGAGCCAATCGAGTGCGGCGAACCGTAGCATAGCGGGTGCAGTGTTTCCGTAACTTTCTGCCCTGGTCTTGGGCGCATCGATGAAGGTTGCATCTCGTTTTTGATATTCTTCTACCATCCTTGCGGTATTCAGCGGCGCGCCGTCCGGCAACAAGCCAAACCGAAGGATCGGCCCGCGCTTGATGAAGCCGGCGGTCCGGGATGCGACCGCCGGCCGCGGCACCTGTCGGCTTTGGGCGCTTGCGCTCTATCGGGAAGGCCGGAATCCCGGATCGCCCGCGGCTCGCAGCGCAAAGGCGAAAGTATCGGTCTCCGGGAGCGCCTTGCCGGTCTGCAGGTCGACGAAGTGCAGACTGGCCTCTTCCGAGCCGCCCTGGGCCAGGCCATAGGCCAGGTGGCGGTTGTCCGGCGATGGGGCATAAAAGGTGATGTTTGCTGTCGGCCCGGCGAGCGCGACCGGATCGACCAGCCGTTGTTCGGGCCCTCCGGAGCGCGGGCGGGAAAACAGGCTGGGCTGGGCTTCTGCCGCACCTCGCCGCTGGTAGTAGAGCAGGCCACCGACGCGTTGCAGACTGCTCGGCTGCACCTCGGAGGCATAGGCATGCCGCTCTTGCGCGAGAAGGCCGGCATAGCCCGGCATCGCCGCGAAGCTGGCCCGCGTGGCGGCGTCCTCCGCGCGGACCCAGGCCACGAACTCCGGCGGCATGCGCTCGATCCAGCGATAAGGGTCCGGCAGCGTCTCGCCGTAACGCGTTTCCGTCACCACATGGATCGGCGCCGGCGGCGGCGGCGGCTCAGCAAACGCCTGGGCGCCCTGCGCAAGAACAAACGCCAGCGATGCGCACCGCCACATGATCACACCCCTTTCAATCCGCGACGTGGCGTTCTCGGCCTGTCGCCCCTTACCGATGCGCCAAGCTGGGATGCACCAGGCTGGGATGCACCAGGCTGCGTGGCCGGAGAAGAACCGGCGTGACAGCCCAGCCACGCGTTCAGGCGGCCTGCCCCAGCCTGAAGCAGGCCGAGACCAGCGGATCGTCCGCCACCAGCCGATCAAGCAGCGCGCGCTCGGACGAACGCAGGCTCGCCGTGACGCCCTGGAAAAAGGCCACCTCGCCGCGCGCACGCGCCTGAAACAGTGCCAACATCGCAACGGCGGCCGGCGCGCGACCCGCGCAGCAGGAACAGGCTGGCGGATGCACGCCCGGTTGCTGGGCAGGCGTCGACTGGAACCGGGATGCGATCTCCGGCAGCTCCCGCACCACCGCCCAACCCTTCCGCGCAAGCGCTGCCTGAAGCGAGAGCGGCGTGTCGCGCGGCAGCAGCAGCGCCTCGAGGCCGCCGGATGGCGGCAGCAAGCTCGAGGGGACGTGCTCCACAAACCGCACCGGGATCCGGGAATCCTTGAACATCGGCTCCATCCTGACAACAGGTATCGGGAGGATCTATCCCACCCCCAACAGCGTGCCCCGCAGGGGCGGCAGATATGCTACGCTCGATTACCGCTCCAAACGGGGCGACCAGGAAAGTATATGGCGCGAACCATGACGAGGCCCCATCTTCTCGATGCGCTGCGCGACCAGGTGCTGCTCTGCGACGGCGGCATGGGCTCGCGCGTGCAGATGCTCACGCTGGACACCGAGGCCGATTATTGGGGCCGCGAGAACTGCACCGAGGTGCTCTCGCTTTCCCGCCCGGAGCTGGTCCGCGAGATCCATCGCGGCTATTTCGCCGCCGGCGCCGACATGGTCGAGACCAACAGCTTCGGCGGCTCGCCGATCACCCTGGCCGAGTTCGACCTGCAGGAGCGCGCGCACGAGATCAACCGCGTCGCCGCCGAGCTGGCGCGCGAAGCGGCCGACAGCTTCTCGGACGGCCGGCACCGCTACGTGGTCGGCTCGATCGGGCCGGGCACCAAGCTGCCCTCGCTGGCCAACATCGCCTATGATCCGCTGGAAGCGGCGCTCGCCGAGCAGAGCCGCGGGCTGATCGCAGGCGGCGTCGACGCGCTGCTGATCGAGACCTGCCAGGACACGCTGCAGATCAAGGCGGCGGTCAACGGCGCCAAGCTCGCGCGCGCCGAGGCCGGCTGCGACACGCCGATCTTCGTGCAGGTGACGGTGGAAACCACCGGCACGCTGCTGGTGGGTCCCGACATCGCCGCCGCGGCCAGCGTGATCCACGCGCTCGACGTGCCGCTGATCGGGCTGAACTGCGCCACCGGCCCGCAGGAGATGGCCGAGCACGTCCGCTGGCTGGCCGCGAACTGGCCCGGCCTGTTGTCGGTGCAGCCCAATGCCGGGCTGCCGGAGCTGGTCGAGGGGCTCACCCATTATCCGCTCGGAGCCGCGGAGATGGCCTCCTGGATCGAGCGCTTCATCGTCGAGGACGGGCTCAACCTGGTGGGCGGCTGCTGCGGCACCTCGACGCCTCACATCGAGGCGCTCGACGCCATGCTGCGCAGCCGCGCCGGCAGCAGGCTGAGGCCGGCGCCGGTTGCCCGCAAGCCGGTCTGGGTCCCGTCGGTCGCCAGCCTCTACAACCAGGTGCCGCTCCGCCAGGAGAACAGCTACTTCTCCATCGGCGAGCGCTGCAACGCCAACGGCTCCAAGCGGTGGCGCGAGCTGCAGGAAGCCGGCGACTGGGACGGCTGCGTTTCGGTGGGGCGTGAGCAGACCGGCGAGGGCTCGAACGCGCTCGACGTCTGCACCGCCTTCGTGGGCCGCGACGAGAGCCGCGAGATGGACCAGGTGATCCGCCGCTTCACCTCCTCGGTGAACGCGCCGCTGGTGATCGACTCCACCGAGACCCCGGTGATCGAGGCGGCGCTCAAGCTGCATGGCGGCAAGCCGATCATCAACTCGATCAACTTCGAGGACGGCGAAGGCCATGCCCGCGACCGGCTGATCCTGGCCCGCCGGTTCGGCGCCGCGATGATCGCGCTGACCATCGACGAGACCGGCATGGCCAAGACGCCGGAGCGCAAGCTGGCGATCGCCGAGCGGCTGGTGGAGTTCGCCTGCACCCGGCACGGGCTGCCGCAATCCGACCTGCTGATCGATCCGCTGGTGCTGACCATCGCCACCGGCATGGAGGACGACCGCAAGCTGGCGCAATGGACCCTGGAGGGGATCAAGCTGATCCGCGACCGCTTCCCGGACGTGCAGATCGTGCTCGGCCTGTCGAACGTGTCGTTCGGGCTCAACCCGGCGGCGCGCGCGGTGCTGAACTCGGTGTTCCTCGACCTGGCGATCAAGGCGGGAATGACCGGGGCGATCGTGCACGTGTCCAAGATCCGGCCGCTGCACCTGATCCCGCCCGAGGAGGTGGAGGTGGCCGAGGACCTGATCTTCGACCGCAGGCGCGAAGACTACGACCCGCTGCAGCGCCTGCTGGCGTTGTTCGCCGACCGCAAGGCCGCCGACGCGGTCAAGAAGAAGAAGGCCGAGACCGTGGAGGAGCGCCTGCGCGAGCGCATCGTCGACGGCGACCGCAAGGGGCTGGAAGGCGAGCTCGACCTCGCCATGCAGACCAACAAGCCGCTCGACATCATCAACACCATCCTGCTCGACGGCATGAAGACGGTCGGCGAGCTGTTCGGCTCGGGCAAGATGCAGCTGCCGTTCGTGCTGCAGTCGGCCGAAACCATGAAGGCGGCGGTGGCCCACCTGGAGCCGCACATGGAACGCGTCGAGGGCAGCGACCGCGGCACCATCGTGCTCGCCACCGTCAAGGGCGACGTGCACGACATCGGCAAGAACCTGGTCGACATCATCCTCACCAACAACGGCTACCGGGTGGTCAACCTGGGCATCAAGGTGCCGCTCGCCGACATGGTCGCCGCCGCCCGGGACAAGAAGGCCGACGCCATCGGCATGTCCGGCCTGCTGGTCAAGTCCACGGTGGTGATGCGCGAGAACCTCGAGGAGATGTCGCGCCAGGGGCTCGACATCCCGGTCCTGCTCGGCGGCGCCGCGCTGACCCGCAACTATGTCGAGGAGGATTGCGTGGCCGCCTATGCGAGCGGCCGCGTCGCCTATGCGCGCGACGCGTTTGACGGGCTCGGGCTGATGGACAAGGTCGCGGGCGGCGGCTTCGACGATTATCTGGGCGCGCTGCAGTCGCGCCGGCAGGGCAAGGCGCGGGCGAAGAAGCGCGAGCCCGAGCATGCGGAGGCGCGCGGCTTCCAGCCGGTGGACGTGCTGGCGGCACAGGCCCGCCGCCACCGCATCAACCAGGGGATCGAGCCGGCGACACCGCCCTTCTGGGGCGCTCGGGTGATCGAGGCGACGCCCGAGGCGGTGCTGCCGTTCCTCAATGAGCGGAGCCTGTACCAGTTCCAGTGGGGCTTCCGCAAACAGGGCCGCTCGCTGGAGGATTTCCTGGGCTGGGCCAAGCAGGAGCTGCGCCCGGTGATGAAGCGCATGCTGGCGCTGTGCAAGCAGGACGGCATCCTGCAGCCGCAGGCGATCTACGGCTACTGGAAGGCTGCGGGCCAGGGCAACGACCTGATCCTGTTCGAGCCCGACGGCAGCACCGAGGTCGCCCGCTTCAGCCTGCCTCGGCAGCCGCGCGAGGATGGCGCCTGCGTCGCCGACTTCGTGCGCGACATCGACTCCAACACCCGCGACGTGATCGGGCTGCAGGTGGTGACGGCCGGCCAAAAGGCCTCGGACGTCGCCCGGGTCTGGTTCGAGGCCAACCGCTACCAGGATTATCTTTACCTGCACGGGCTGTCGGTGGAGATGGCCGAGGCGATGGCCGAATACACCCACAAGCGGATCCGCGCCGAGCTCGGCTTCGCCCGCGAGGACGACCGCGACATGGACAAGCTGCTGCAGCAGGGCTACCGCGGCTCGCGCTACTCGTTCGGCTACCCCGCGGTGCCACGGCTCGAGGACCAGGTGCCCTTGCTGTCGCTGCTCGGCGCCGAGCGGGTCGGCATCAGCCTTTCGGACGGCTTCCAGCTGCATCCGGAGCAATCAACCAGCGCGCTCGTGATCCTCAATCCACAGGCCAAGTATTTCACCGTCTAGGCGAGGCCTGCGCCCTTGACCCGCAGGCGTCGAAGGCCCCAGACCCCGCCACGGGGCTCCGAACGGAGGAGTCTCCTGCCCCAGCCGGAGCGAGGCGGATGAACTGGGTCGACGCCGCGATGCTGGCGGTGGTTCTGCTCTCGGCGTTGGCGGGGTTTCTGCGTGGCTTCGCCCGCGAGCTGCTGGGGCTTGCCGCCTGGGTGGGGGCGATCGTGCTGGCGAGCCTGTACTCGCCAGCACTGCTGCCGGCGGCGCGCGGCTGGATCCACGATGCGCTGGTCGCCGAGGTGATCTGCTTCGCCGTGCTGTTCGTGGTTGTGCTGATCACGCTGTCGGTGCTGGCGGGCCTCGCCAGCCGGCTGGTGCGGTTTTCTCCCCTGGGCGGCATCGATCGCATCCTCGGCGCGGGATTCGGCATCGCCCGGGGTGCGGCGTTGCTCGTGCTTGCCTATATCGTGCTGGCGTTCCTGCTGCCGCCCGACAACTGGCCGCAGCCGGTGCGCGAAGCCGAAGCCCTCCGCTACCTGCATGCAGGCGCCCGCCTTGTTCTGGCCCAGGCGCCTGAACGTTGGCGCCCGAACCTGCCTCCGCTCGGGGACGGCGCCGTCCCATCCTCTGGGCCGCCAGCCGGTCAGGAAAGCTTTTGACGATGGAACTCGACGAGTTGGACGACGACAAGCCGCATGAGGAGTGCGGCGTGTTCGGCATCTGGAACGCGCACGACGCCGGCGCGATGACGGCGCTCGGGCTGCACGCGCTGCAGCATCGCGGCCAGGAATCCACCGGCATCGTCAGCTACAACAACACCGCGGCCCATGACGAGAGCCGATTCCACAGCCACAAGGGCATGGGGCTGGTGGGCGACGTGTTCGGCGACGCACGCATCATCGCGGGCCTGCCCGGCCGGGCGGCGGTCGGCCACAACCGTTACGCCACCACCGGCGCCACGCTGCTGCGCAACGTGCAGCCGCTCTACGCCGAGTTCGAGTTCGGCGGTTTCGCGGTGGCGCATAACGGCAACCTCACCAACGCGCAGACGCTTCGCCGCACCCTGGTGCGTCGCGGCTGCATCTTCCAGTCCACCACCGACAGCGAGGTGTTCATCCACCTGATCGCGATCAGCCTGTATTCAACGGTGGCCGACCGGCTGATCGACGCGCTCAAGCAGGTGGTGGGCGCTTATTCGCTGGTGGCGCTGTCGCAGGAGGCGATGCTCGGGGTGCGCGACCCGCTCGGGGTGCGGCCGCTGATCCTCGGCCGCATCAACGCCGAGAGCGGCGGCGCCCCGGCCTGGGTGTTGGCCAGCGAGACCTGCGCGCTCGACATCGTCGGCGCCGAGTTCGTGCGCGACGTCGAGCCGGGCGAGATCGTCATCATCGACCATGACGGGGTGCGCTCGGTTAAGCCGTTCGGACAAGCCCGAAGCCGCTTCTGCGTGTTCGAATACATCTACTTCGCGCGTCCGGATTCCGTGCTCGAAGGCCACGCCGTCTACGAGGCGCGCAAGCGGATCGGCGCCGAGCTGGCGCGGGAAAGCGCCATCGACGCCGACGTCATCGTTCCGGTGCCGGATTCCGGCGTTCCCTCGGCGATGGGGTATGCGGGGGAAAGCGGCATTCCGTTCGAGCTCGGCATCATACGCAACCATTACGTCGGCCGCACCTTCATCGAGCCGACCGACCAGATCCGCAACCTTGGCGTCAAGCTCAAGCATTCCGCCAACCGTCCGGCGATGAACAACAAGCGGGTCATCCTGGTCGACGACTCCATCGTGCGCGGCACCACCAGCCGCAAGATCGTCGAGATGGTGCGCGCCGCCGGCGCCAC
>CAXUNX010000109.1:0-11219 GCA_964252545.1 uncultured Acetobacteraceae bacterium
GGCGCTGCGGCAGCGCAAGCTCGGCCAGCGCGGCAAAGCCGCAGAGTGCCGCGATCGCCGGCAGCAATCCCGGCCAAGCACCCTCCAGCCGGGCGATCCGGGCCGCGCGCAGGCGTGCGGCGGCGAGGGCGTCGTGGCCGCTCACTGGATCCACTCCGGCACGCTCTCGTCCTGCCACAAGGCATGCACCGGCTGGCGCGGCCGTATGGTGGTCCAGCGGGCACCATCCACCAGCGCCTGGGCGGCGAGCGGGCGGGCGTTATAGGTCGAGCTCATCACCGCGCCATAGGCTCCGGTATCGAGGATCGCCACCCGGTCGCCGGTTTGCAGCGGCGGCAGCGCACGGTTGCGCGCGAAGCTGTCGCCGCTTTCGCAGACTGGTCCCACGACGTGGGCCGGGGTTGTCGGCGCCACCGCAAGCCGCGGTGAAAGCGGCACGATGCCATGCCAGGCGTCATACAGGCTTGGACGCAGCAGGTCGTTCATCGCGCTGTCGAGCACGATGAACCGGGCTCCGGCCTCGCCGCTGCGCTTGCTGAGCACCACCGAGCTGATCAGCAGGCCGGCCGGCGCCGCCAGCCAGCGGCCCGGCTCGACGATCAGCCGCAGGTTCAATGCCCCGAGCGTGACCCGGATCGCACCCGCGAGGGCGACCGGGGAACCCTCGTCCTCGTCCCGGTAGGTCACCCCCAGGCCGCCGCCGCAATCGGCCACCTCGACCGACTGGCCGTTCTCGCGCAAGCCGCGGACCAGCTCCGCCACCCGCCCATAGGCGGCGCGGAACGGGCCGGGCGATGCGATCTGGCTGCCGATATGCACGGCCAGTCCCACCGGCCGAACCCCGGGCAGGGTGGCCGCGTGCGCGTACAGGGCCGCCGCCTCGCCAAGGGCGATGCCGAACTTGTTCTCGGCCAGGCCGGTGGTGATCTTGGCGTGGGTGCCGGCATCGACGTCCGGGTTGACGCGAAGCGCGATCCGTATGCTGCGGCCGGCGGCCTGCGCTGCCGCGGACAGCATGGCGATCTCCTCGGCGCTTTCGACGTTGATCTGGCCGATCTGCTCGTGCAGGGCGAGGCC
The DNA here is from genome assembly GCA_964252545.1 of uncultured Acetobacteraceae bacterium. Lineage (GTDB taxonomy): Bacteria > Pseudomonadota > Alphaproteobacteria > Acetobacterales > Acetobacteraceae > Lichenicoccus. The sequence goes on from CAXUNX010000109.1 coordinate 1,078, forward strand.
AAGCTCGTCCCTCGTCTTGCCGGTGCCCGAGAACACGATGTCTCGCGCCTCGATCCCGGCGGCACGGGCGCGACACAGTTCGCCGCCGCTGACCACGTCCGCGCCGAGGCCCTCGGCCGAGACGATCCGAAGCACCGCCAGGTGATCGTTGGCCTTGACCGCGTAGCGCACCGACACGTCCAGCCCGGCCTCAACAAACGCCCTGCGCAGCCGACGGCAGCGGCCGCGCAGGGTCTGGGCGCCGAACACCCAGACCGGGGTGCCGAGCGCATCGGCGACCGCGTTCAGCGGCACGTCCTCCAGCATTAGGCCACCCAGCAGCTGCATGGAAAGCTGCGGCCGCCGCGCCAGCAGCTCGGCCACCGTAGGATCGGCGTCGGGGGCAGCCAGCGCCGGGTGCGTGAGGATCGAACACATGCAGGCAGGATATCCAGCACTCGTTACCCTGTCCAAGTGCAAGGGAAATTCATAGCGTGCCGGATGCATGGTTGAGCCGCCGCGCCGGCAAGGGGGTGCCCATGACCGATCCGCTTGTCGAGGCGGCGCTTCAAGCGCGCCTGCGCGCGCACGCGCCCTATTCGCGCTTCCAGGTCGGCGCCGCGCTGCGTTGCGACGACGGCAGCATCCATGCCGGCTGCAACGTCGAGAATGCGGCCTTTCCCGAGGGCGTCTGCGCCGAGGCGGGCGCGATCTGCGCCATGGTGCTGGCAGGCGGCCGACGCATCACCGAACTGGTGATCGCAGGCGGCGGTGCTGCACCCTGCACCCCGTGCGGCGGCTGCCGGCAGAAGATGCGCGAATTCGGCGGCCCCGGCACCACCGTCCGGATCGTCGATCAAGCCGGCAAGCTGCTGCTGCAGAGCACGCTGGAGGCGCTGCTGCCGCATTCGTTCGGCCCGAACGCGCTTGACCGCTGAGCCGCTGGACCGCTGAGCCGCTGGGCTGCTCAGCCGCGCCGTTCAGCCGCCGGCCACCCCGAAATCCCGCTCGAGAATGCGGCGCAGCCCGTCATACCAGAGCGACCAGCTTGCCACCGGTGCAGCACTCAGCGGCCGGGGCGGAACCCGCCTGCGCGCCGGGCGGTCGCCAAGCTTCAGCACGGCTCGCGCCATCGCCTCGGTGTCAAGCGAGCCCACCACGCACGAGCCGCGCTCCTCGGGCAGGTCGGCGGCGTCGGCGCAGCCCTGGAAGGCGATCACCGGCACGCCGTTGCGGCTTGCCTGCATGCCGTCGGCGTCGAACGCCTCCGCACGCGCGGTCATCAGGAAGACGTCCGCCGCCAGCAGCAGGGTCTGCATCGCAGCAGTGCCGGATACGAAACGGAACCGGCTGGACAGGCCAAGCTGCTCGACGTCCTGCCGGCAAAGGCCGCTGAACAGGCGGTCGGTTTCTTCGCCGGCCCACACGAAATGCGCCTGCGCCAGGGCATTTTCCGGCGCGTGCCGCTGGGCGCCCTGCCGCACCACCTGCTCGGCCACCTTGATGAACAGGTCACATCCTCGCACGAACTCGGTGGCGCCGCCGCCGAGCACCAGCAGCGCATCCGGCGGCATGCCGAGCTGTTCGCGCGCGGCGATCGCCAGCGCGCGCGCCTCGCTGCCGGAGCCGGAATGAACCTCAATGCCGTTGCCGAGTACCACGATCTGTTCGGCGTGCAGCCCGTAGCGGCCGCGCAGCGCGTTGCGCGCATGGTTGGAGGCAGTGACGATCCGGGTGCCGCAGCCGGCCAGCGACTGCATGCTTCCAGGCCCTTCCGGCATGCTGTCGATCACCACCGGCATCTCGTGCAGCCAGACCAGCCGCCGAAGGCCGAGCTCGCTCGACAGCCGCAGCACCTGCGGCATCAACAGGCTGTTGATGATGACGACGCCGTCCGGAGCGTCGCGGGCGAACGCGTGCAGGAGTTCTGCAGCCGCGACGGCGCCTGCCAGCAACAGGGTCGGCGCTGCGGCCACGAACTCGCTTTCAAGCGGTCCGCCCTGCAGCAGCGCCACGCGGCAGGCGATCTGGCTGTCCGCCGACAGGTTCTGTGCGGCGCGCAGGGCATGGCGTGAAAGCGGCTGGGCGCCGGCATCCGGCGAGATCAGCAGCACCGGTGTTGCGGTGGGAGGCTCGCGGCGTTCGCCGCCGCCATGCCAGCCGAGCTGTGCAAGCGGACGCGGCGCCCCGCCGAGGCCGGCCTCGCGCCCGCTCGCCAGATAGTGCGACAGCGGATCCTGGCCGTGCGGCTGCCCGGCGGCGGCGAGGCAGTGGCTGTAGTAGCATGCATCGAAACGGTCCGACACCGGCGCGGTCGTGCCTCCGAGCAGGTAGTGCGAAAGCGCTCCGAAGCGCAGGGTGGCCGCCTCGGGATGGCGGTCGAGATAGCGGGCGGGGTCGAAGCAGCTGTTTGGATCACGCAGTTCCTGCGCGCCGTGCCGGACGAAGTGCAGGAACGGCGGCAGGCCGGCGGCCGCGACGTCCGGGTTGCGTCGCGCGTAGAAGGCGCTCTCGAACAGCGGGTGCGGATCGTGGTGCTTGCCCAATCCCACTTCCAGGAAGTGCAGGAAGGCATCCACGCCCGTTCTGCCTGCTTGCAGATGACGCGCGGCGTAGAAGGCGCGGTCGAACAACGGGTGCGGGGAGGGCAGCGTTGCGGGTCCGGCTGCGTTGCGGGCATTATGCCCGGCCGCAATGCGGGCATAATGAATGATGGCGCCGCGCTGCATGATGGCGGCGCGCTCAACCGGCTGCTCGCTGAACGCGGCCTGGTAGAACGATGTATCGAACAGCTCGTGCGTGGATTGCGTCTCGTGGAAGCCGTGATGCAGGTAGTGCGCGAGCGGTTCGATCCCGGCGCGCGCCACGTCCGGACGAAGGGCGAGGTAGTAGGTCGGGTCGAACAACGGGTGGGTGCGGCAGCCTTCCCGCCACCCGGCCTCGACATAGTGCAGCAGCGGATGGCGGGGGAACGAGTCTCCGAGCCCGTTCGCGCGGCGATAGAACCCGGCGTCGAACAGCGGGTTGGGCGAGAGCTGCGCCAGCGTGCCGGCTCGGAGGAAATGCAGCAGCGGCAGTTGGCCGAACAGGCTTTCGCGATCGGTCTGGGCGACGTAGTGCGCCGTGTCGAACAGCGGGTGCGGGTCGAGCCCGTCTGCGGCGCCGCAACGCAGATAATGCAGCAAGGGCGGCTCGCCCAGGGCTGCGGGCGGCATCTGCGCGGCGTAGAAGCCGGGATCAAACAACGGATGCGGCGAGCGGCCCTCATGCAGGCCATGCTGGAGAAAATGATCCAGCGCATCGATGCCGGCCGCGGCGACGTCTGCATAGGCCGCGAGATAGAAGGTGCGGTCGAACAATTCGCGGATCAGCGTGGCAGCCTCGGCCGGCTGTGCGGCCGCGACCCGCAGCCCGGAGCTGCCGTTCCCGGTTGTCGCGGGCAGGGTGGTGTTCATGCGGGCTTCCGGAGCGGTTCGGGGCCAGCCGATCCTGCGCCGCATGCCTTAATTGAGCGTTAAGAACCCGGGCTGAGACGATCCGAGCATTCTGCGACCGGGTGGATCCGGTGGTCGCAAAATGAAGCCGGGGCACGCCGGCAAGGAAACAGCCGTCGGGGCTGCGGCCGGCAACCGCAGGCGCGTGGCCTCGTTGCTTGGCGCACGGGCGCGCGCGGAGCAGTTCTTGCCGGTCATCAACAGCCAGGACGATCCAAGCCCTTCTGCAACGACCGGCGCGATGTCCTGGTGCACGAACGCCGGCGGGGGGCGCCCCAAACGGCGGCGGCTCAGTTCTCGGGGATGGTGTCGAGCCGGACCGCGTCGGTGATGCGCCAGCCGTCGCCGTTGGCCACCAGCCTGTCGATCAGTTCCCAATCGTCAAGGAACTCCGCCTCGCGGAACTTGCCGAAGGCGTGCATCACGATCACGCCATGCAGCCCGTCAGGAGATCGGATCGAGCTTGCCATCGGCATGCGCTCCCAGCGTGCTGTTGCGTTCAACCATGGTGTCGCTGCCGCAGATGTCGGTCGGGAACATGCGTGCATAAAGTCGGTCGCGGGCCCGCGGCGACATCGCCGCGGTGGCGGCGCGGCGCTGCTCGCCGAGCGCGCGATGGACCAGCTTCTCGTTCAGGCATTCCGGCCAGGGCCCGTTTGTTCGTGCTGCGGCACCTGCGACTGAACTGTCTTGCGTGCTCACGAACCCTCCCCACCGGGCTTCGCCCCGGCCGCGCAGGCTCCAGATTTTACGACCATCGTGGCGGAGTGATGGCGCAATTATGAAGCATTTCCCTTATGCAACGTCCTAAACCCTTTTGAATACGAAATGGTTAAGATCGCGCGGGTTTTTCTGCTGAGTGCGACTTTATTGCCGGGTGTCGGCGGCGGCGGCCGGCTGCTGCCGGTGCCACTCGACCAGCCGCCCTGGCGCAGCCTGCTGCGCGTGCAGACCGAACTCGGCGGTCGCTGCACCGGCTTCCTGGTCGCACCCGCGGTGGCGGTGACGGCGGCGCACTGCTTGTTCCTGCCCAAGGTCGGCCGGTTCGCGCAGCCCGGCTCGGTGCACGTGCTGCTGCGCTATCGCCTGGGCCGCTACGACGCGCATGCCAGGGCAAGGCGCCTGATCGTCCCGCCGCTCTACGATCCGGGCCGTGAGCAGGCGAGCGCAGGGCTCGATCGGGCGGTGCTGCTGCTCGACCGCGCGGTGGCGCCGGCGCGCGACGCCTTGGTCGAGATGCCAGCGCCGCCGCCGCTCGGCACCGGGCTTCGTCTCGCCGGATACGGACAGGACCGCGACGAGCTTCCGGCCGAAGGACCGCCCTGCCGGGTCACCGGCCTGTGGACCGATGCGACCGGCCATCCGGTGATCGCCCATGACTGCGCCGGCACGTGGGGCACCAGCGGGGCTCCCGTGCTGGCGCGCGCGCCGGATGGATCCTGGCAGGCGGCCGGAGTGCAGATCGAGGCGCGGATCGGCGGCGTGGGCGGCGTCGCCGCCTCGTTCGCGGCTACTCCGTCGGATAGCTCTTCGGGTAGATGATCTGGTCCGGCGGTCCTGGCGGATGCGGCGCACCCTTGCGGCCGCATGCTGCCAGCGGCAGCAACAAGGCCAGCAGCAGCACCAGCCGGAGAGTTCTCATCGCGGTGACGCCCCAGGCTCGGGTGATATCTCCGGCCCTGGCGTACTTCCAGGCTCTGGCGCTCTCCGAGGCGGTGCCGGCATGTCGGACTCCGGCGGCATCCGGGATGCCGGCTCACCCAGCCGGTGGATCCAGGCCCGCGCCGCCTCCCGGACCCGGACCGGCGCCGTGCCGCCCTCGCTGGCGCGCGAGGCCACGGAGGCCTCCACGCTCAGCACGCCAAAGATGTCGGCGGTGATGCGGGGTTCCTCCTGCTGCATGTCGGCGAGACTCAATCCGGCCAGTCCCACGCCAGCCGCTTCGGCGCGGCCGACCAGACGCCCGGTGACGTGGTGGGCGGTGCGGAACGGCAGCCGCAGCACCCGCACCAGCCAGTCGGCGACATCGGTCGCGGTGGAGAAGCCGTCGCCCGCAAGCGCGCGCATGCGCGCCGTGTCTGCGGTCATGTCGCGGATCATCCCGTCGCAGGCGGCGAGCGACAGGCTGGCAGCGTCGGTGGCATCGAACACCGGCTGCTTGTCCTCCTGCATGTCCTTGGCGTAGGCCAGCGGCAACCCCTTCATCACCGTCAGCAGCCCGACCAGGGCGCCGGTGACGCGACCGGTCTTGGCGCGGGCGAGCTCGGCCGCGTCGGGATTGCGTTTCTGCGGCATGATGGACGAGCCGGTGGTGAAGGCATCGGACAGCCGAACGAAGCCGAACGGCGCCGAGCACCAGATCACGATCTCCTCGGCAAGGCGCGACAGGTGCATCGCCAGGATCGCCAGCGCCGACAGGTATTCGAGCGCGAAGTCGCGGTCGGACACCGCGTCCAGCGAGTTCGCCGCCGGACGATCAAAGCCGAGCGCCTCCGCGGTCATCCGGCGGTTGATTGGGAACGAGGTGCCGGCCAGCGCCGCGGCGCCGAGCGGGCATTCGTTCAGCCGTCGCCTGGCGTCAACGAGGCGGCCGCGGTCACGGCCGAGCATCTCGACATAGGCGAGCAGGTGGTGGCCGAAGGTCACCGGCTGGGCGGTCTGCAGGTGGGTGAAGCCGGGCATCGGGTCGGCGGCGTGCTGGAGTGCGCGTCCGGCCAGGCTGCGCATCAAGGCCGCCACCTGCTGGTCGAGGCCGTCGATCGCGTCGCGCACCCAGAGCCGGAAGTCGGTCGCCACCTGGTCATTGCGGCTGCGCGCGGTGTGCAGCCGCTTGCCGGCCTCGCCGATGCGTTCGCTCAGCCGTGCCTCGATGTTCATGTGGATGTCCTCGAGCGCGGTGTCGAAGCTGAAGCGGCCGGCCGCGATCTCGGCTGCGATCTGCTCGAGGCCGGTCTTGATGGCGGCGGCATCCTCGGTCGAGATGATGCCCGCCTGGGCCAGCATCGCGGCGTGCGCCATCGAGCCTCTGATGTCCTGGCGCCATAGCGCCTGGTCGAAGCCGATCGAGGCGTTGATCTCCTGCATGATGGCGGACGGAGCGGCCTTGAACCGGCCACCCCATTGTGCGTTGGCGGCGCGAGGGTTCCCCGCGGAGGCGTCCTCTTCTAAAGACATCGACATGCCCCAAACCATGCATCAGATCGTCCGCCGCAGCCTGTTGGCAGCCGGCGGGACCCTACTGGCCGGCGCGGTCGCAGGCAAATACCTGCGCGCCGAGGACGGGGGAGGCGGGATGGCGCCGGCGCCGGTTCCGGCCCTGCAGCCGGTGGCGTCGCTGAAGCCGGCCCCGGCGGCGGTGCTGCCGGCGCTTCGCTTCACGCTGGCGGACGGCAGCGTGCGGGGCTTGTCGGACTATGCCGGCAAGGGCGTGGTGCTGAATTTCTGGGCGACCTGGTGCGGGCCCTGCGTGGCCGAGATGGCGGGACTGGATGCGCTCTGCTCGCGGCTTGCGTCGCAGAACATCGTGGTGCTCGCGGTCTCTGAGGATCGCGGCGGCGCTTCTGCGGTGAGGTCCTTCTATGCCGCGCGCGGCATACGCAACCTGCCGCTGCTGCTCGATACGCAGATGCAGGCGATGGCGGCGCTGCGTCTGGACGGGATCCCGACCACCCTGGTGATCGACCGCAAGGGCCGCGAGGTTTCCCGCATCCAGGGCGCGGTGGGCTGGGATGTCCCGGGCGCCCCCTCGCTGATCGGCCGGATCGTCGGAAGCTAGAACATGACCGGCTGGCGCCCGCTGCTGCGGGCGGGTGCGCCGCGCCGGAGCATCACGCGATCAAACAAGACCGTTCGATGGGATCAAGATGCTCGTCGAAACAACACGCCAAGACATGAGCCGTGAGCCCGTGCGAACGGAAGGTGGCCTAGCCGGTGACCTCGTAGGTGATCACCTCGAAGCCGGCGAGCCATGCGCTGCCGAAGGCGGTTGAGATGGCGACGTCGGTGGCGTCGCGCCCGCGGGCCATCAGGATGCGGCCGACCCTGCGGCGGTTATGCCGGGCATCGAAGGTGTACCAGGCGCCGCCGAGATAAACGTCGAACCAGGCGGAGAAATCCATCGGATCGTCGGACGCCGGCACCCCGATATCGCCGAGATAGCCGGTGCAGTATCGGGCTGGAATGTTCATGCAGCGGCACAGCGCCACCGCCAGGTGGGCGAAGTCGCGGCACACGCCTTGACGCTCCATGAAGGCGTCGTGGGCGGTGCGGGTGGAGCGGGCATATTCGTAGCCGAAGCTGATGCGGTCGTGCACGTATTCGACGATTGCCTGAACCCGCGCCCATCCGGGCCGCACCTGCCCAAAAAGCGACCAGGCGATGTCGGACAGCCGGTCGGTCTCGCAATAGCGGCTGCCCAGCAGGAACACCAGCACCTCGGCCGGGAGATCCTCGACCGCGTGCTGCTCGGCATCGGGGACGTAGATGTCCGGCTCGCCCGTATCCGCGATGGTGAACTGGTTGGTGACGCGAAGCAGGCCGGGCTGCGCCACCACCCGGGTGCAGACATTGCCGAACCCGTCGGTGTAGTCGGAGGCCGCGACCGGCGGGTCGAACATCAGCTGGTGCGGACCGCGCAGGTCGGGAACCCGGCTTGGATGCACGCTGAGCATCAGCATCAGGGGCGTCGGCGACGGAGCGTTGAAGGCGATGTCGTAGCCGGCGCGGATCAGCATCTGGTTCCTCATTCCCGGCGATCATGGCCGGATCTAGCGGTTGCGCGAACCCTCCGAAGCGCAGCGGTTCTGGCTCGGGTGGCTTGCGATCGGCTGCGGCGTGGGCTTGCCGCGGCTGGAAAGTTGTACGATCTCGGAAGGCGCGCCCGCCTGGTCGGCGCTCTGCAGCGTTCGTGGCGGCGGTATAGCGCCGGGCGCGGCGGAGGGAACCGTTGATGCGCTCGCGTCAGCCGTGACGTGGACGCAGACCGACATGCCGAGGCTGTCCGCCGGAAAGCCGGTCCAGGTGCCGGCAAGCGGCACCGCCTGGTGCGCGTCGCGCACCGAGGCCACCCGGATCAGGTCGCGCGAACCGATGATGCCGTTGGTCGGGTCGAAATCAATCCAACCCGCTCCCGGAATGAACACCTCGACCCAGGCATGGGTGGCGCCGCTGCCGTGATGGGTCTTGCTCTCGCTTGCCGGCGAATAGATGTAGCCGGTGACGAAGCGGGCGGCCATGCCGAGGGCCCGTACCGCCTCGATCATCAGCACCGCATAGTCGCGGCAGGTGCCGGCGCGCAGCGCCAGGGTGCGCGCCGGCACCTGGACGCCCTCCTCGTAGCGGGGGCAGTAGGTGAAGCTGTGCCGGATCTCCAGCGTCATGGCGCGAAGCAGGTCGAAGGTGGAGATCCCGGCGGCTGGCAGGAAGCCGCGCGCCCAGGCATCCACCTTGTGCTCGGGATCGTGGTAGTGGCGCTGCATGACGCGGCCGAGGTCGAGGCAATCGTCGAGATCGTAGGTGAACGGCCATTGCCTGGCATAAGGGGCGAACTGTGAGCCTTCCGGCCTGGTCGGGGTGTGGTCGATCACCAGCCGGTTCTCGACCCGGAGTTCGCGCGCGCGGTGGGTGAAATGCGCCACCGTCACGATGTTGCCGAATGCATCGGGCAGCGAGCGGAGCATCGAGGGCTCCGGCGAGATGGCGACGTCCCAGGCGACAACACGCTGGTCGAACGAGTCGCGCGGCCGGAACATCATCCGGTGCTCGCCGAAACCGACCGCCCGGCGATACTGATAGGTCGTGACATGCTGGACAGACAGAACCGGCATGAAGATCCTTCCGCAATCCGGCTTCAAGCGTGGAGACGGCAACGAGCCCAGGATAGATCACGGTGCAAGAGCCCGGCCAAAGCAAATCGCCCGACGGCGCCGCCGCAACCACCGCGTCGGACCAGAACAACGCGACGCTGCTGTGCGACTCCGACGCGCCGGCGGTCACGATCCTGCGTGCCGAGGCCGCTTCCCCGTTCGTGCTGGTGAGCGACCATGCCGGACGGTCGATTCCCGCCGTGCTGGGCGATCTCGGCCTGCCGGAGTCGGAACGCATGCGCCACATCGCCTGGGACATCGGGGTCGCGGGCACCGGGCTGCTGCTGTCCGAGGCGTTGTGTGCCCCGCTGGTCGCGCAGACCTATTCGCGCCTGGTGATCGACTGCAACCGCAAGCCCGGCCACCCGACCTCGGTGGCACCCACCAGCGACCTGACCGCGGTGCCGGGCAACCAGGACCTCACGGAGGCGCAGCGCGCGCTGCGCGAGCGCCAGATCTTCGCGCCCTACCACGCGGCGATCGCCGAACTGCTCGACCGGCGGCTCGCCTCGGGCCTGGAGAGCGTGCTGGTGGCGCTGCACAGCTTCACGCCGCGCCTGCGCAGCGCCTCGAGGCCTGGCGGCGGCAACGCTGCGGGCGAGCGGCCTTGGCATGTGGGCGTGCTGTTCAACCGCGATCCCCGGTTCGCGCTGATCCTGGGCGGACTGCTGCGCGAGGAGCAGGGCCTCGTGGTGGGCGACAACCAGCCCTACTTCCTTTCCGACGCGGACGACTACACGGTGCCGGTGCACGCCGAGCGGCGCGGCCTGGCCTTCGCTCAAGGCATGGGGCAAACGGTCAGCGC
>CAXUNX010000110.1:0-11211 GCA_964252545.1 uncultured Acetobacteraceae bacterium
GCCATCACGCCATCGTTCTGAATGGCGCCGGTCAACTCCACCGCCCGCGCCGGGCGTCTGGCGGCGGGGCAGGCTGCGCCTTCCGCTTGGACCTGCTCAGTCCCACGGCCATGGCGCCCAGTACGAAGGCCACGATGAGGTAAAAGCGCCAGCTCGCCGCGAGCGCCAGCGCCGCCCGGGCGCGCGCGACCTCGGCATGCTCGGCGAGCTTCGCGGGAACCTGCTCCAGCACGGCCTGCGCCTGCTCCTCGTCGCCGAGGGCCAGCAGGGCGCGGGAAAGTCCCCCCCAAGCCTCGGCACTCTCAGGTTCCTGCTCGAGATTGGCGCTGTACAGGGATGCCGCCTCCTCAGGCCTATCCTCCTCCAGGGCGGCGCGCGCCTCAGCCAGGGTGTCGGCGGATGGCAGGCTGGTTCCGGCGGCCTTCAGCAAGGCCTCGACGAAGCGCTTGATCTCGCTCTCGGGAAGCGCTCCCTGGAACAGGTCCAGGATCTGCCCCTGCCAGAACGCAGCCACCGTCGGCACCGATTGCAGCGGCAGGCCGAGCTGGGTGAGCTGGCCGACCAGCGCACGGTTGGCGTCGATGTCGATCTTGACGAGCTTGATGCGCCCTTCCGCGGCCCGCGTGACCTTCTCGAGCGCGGGGGTAAGCTGCTTGCACGGACCGCACCAGGTGGCCCAGAAATCGACCAGCACCGGCACGGTCTTCGACGCCTCGATGACGTCGGCCATGAAGGTACGCTCGCTGCCGTCGACGATGAAGCCGTCCGCGCCGGCCGTCGGCTGATGCACGCCATTCGGCTGAGCTCCTGGAGATCGGGCGGGGGCGGTCTTGTTCTGGCCGATGATGTAATCCATGTCAGGTGTGATCCCGGGCTGGCGGAAGCCTCTAAGATTGTCGTCCAAGGCCGCTCCCGCAAGCGCCTTCGGCAGCGGCTTTTAACCTGCCCCGCTCTTGCGCCCTGTGTTGAATCGTCATAGAAGCGCGGCCGACTGGAACGCGGGCGTAGCTCAGGGGTAGAGCACAACCTTGCCAAGGTTGGGGTCGAGGGTTCGAATCCCTTCGCCCGCTCCAAGTTTCCATTGGCTTAGCCCTGTGCCAGCTCCGGTTGATCCTGCTGCGGGTGCCTGCTTCTTGGACGGGATCGGGCATCATCTGGTCCGCGCTGATCACAGCAATGGGGTCGATGCAGGGCGGCACCCCAAGAGCTCGATGCCGGTCGGCGGCTGCCTCCTGTCTCGCTTTGCGAGGAGAGCGTGCCCGAGCGACGGTTCCCGCTCCCAGGCGACAGGTTGCCTCCTAGGCCGGTCGCCGACCCAGGTCGCGGAAAAATCGAAGCAGATAGCCGTCCGGATCGGCCATGACGAACTGCCGGTGCCGACTTCGGTTTGATTCCGGCGATACCATCGCTCTTCGAGCGGGACGACGATGCTCAGGTCTGCCTGCTGAACGCTTGCGTAGAGTGCATCAACGTCGGAGACCTCGATTTGCAGGTTCATCCCCCTGCCGAAAGGATACTCCAGCGGCGCCAGGTGAAAGCGTCGACCCGGCCCAGCCGCTTCCTCCAGCATTAGGTGGATGCCGTCGCGGACGAGATAGGCGAAGCGCTGTTCTGGGACTGGCAACAGAGCTAAAACCCAGCACCTCGACATAGACGGACAACGACCGATCCAGGTCAGAGACGTCCAGCTCAGGGATAAGTTGGGGTGCTGCCTCACTGTTCGGTCTTACATTGGAAATGACGGATCTCCGGTTGGCTCAGTAAGAAGGCGACGCTCGCGAGAACGCACAGGCCGCTCAACCCGAGACTCGCTGGCGCTCCTATCAGATCCATGACGGGCCCTGCCAGTAAATACCCCATAGGGTTGAGCCCCATATTTGCAAGCTGCACCACGGCCATGGTCCTCGACAGCATCGGAGGGGCGATCTCCCTCTGGATGGCGGTGATGGTCAGGACGCTGAGCATTGCGGCGCCGCCGCCGAAGGCGACACAACCGAGGATGACGACCGGGAGCGGCGCGTGGAAGGCGAGCAGGAACATGGGGGCGGACAGCATGATGGCGGCCGCTTCTGCACCCAGCAGCAGTCTGCGCGGTTGGCGACGCGCGCATCCGAACGCCCCGAGCGCGGCGCCTACGCCGATCCCGCTCAGAAGCGCAGCCCACGCGCCCGCTCCGGCAGCTGTTCGTGAAAGAAGGGCTGGCGCGATAACGTTGAAGGGCGCGAAGGCCAGCATGTTGATAGCCGCGCATTGGGCAAGAAGCAGGCAAAGCCAACGGTTCTGTCTGATAGACAGCATGGCTTCAACCAACTCACCCTTTGCTGATCGTCTCACCGGCGCCGGGGGTGACGTTGTCGCCGTGGGTTTGATCGACATCAAGCAGGCTGCGCTCGCAAGATAGCTCCCTGCGTCGAGGGCGATCCCCCAGCCGGGGCCGACTGCAGCCACGACGCCGCCGCCGACGCCTGGACCGATCACCATCGCGACAGCATTACCTGTCCTCAGCAGCGCATTCATCCGACCGAGCAGCTCCGCAGCAACGATCTCGGCCAGGAAGCCGCCGCTCGCCGGCTGGAAGAATGCAGTGCCAGCCCCGATGACGGCCGAAACCAGAACCATCAAGGCCAAAGAAGCGCGCCCATCGATCAGGCAGCCTGCCAAAACCATCTGTGCGCTTGCCCGGAGCAGATCGGCGCCAATCATGATGCTCCACCGTGACCAGCGGTCTCCAGCGATGCCGCCAAGCAGAAGCAGGCTGATGGTGGCAACACTCTGCGCCGCAAGCACAAGACCAAGCCCGCTGGGACCATGCTTTGCGTCGAGCACGGCGAAGCTCATCACCACTGGAACAAGCGCGGTTCCCGCATAGGACAGGGTTGCCCCTGTCAGATAAAGGATCGCGCTGTGGCGTTCGCCGACCATATCACCGTCCGATGGCAAGATATTACTGTTTGACGGATACTCGCGCGGAGCCGAGACTATGGCAACCTGCTGGAGAGGCATGCATGGCTGTTGTTGCCTTCGTAACACCCGAGCCTGACAACACCGCTCGAGCGACAAAGCCAGCAGCATGGACCGACGCCGGCAAGGCCTACGGATGGCTGCGCATTTACGGTCGCACGATGAAGCTTTGCTTCATCGTTGTACTGGCCTCATGGCTCATCTTGCAGGTTGGCTGCCTTCTCTCACTCTTTCTACATTTCCGATCCGGTATCGTTGTCGGCACCATCGACGGCAGCCTTGCCTTCAGGTTCTGGCCACCGATCGAGTATTTCGCTCCGACGCAAGCTCTGGCGCACGAGTTCTCCCCAAGGGCTTACCCAAAGGCCGCGTCGCTACTCTATGCTGCCATATTGATCATAGCATCGGTGCCGTTCTGTACCTCCTTGGCATTACTTTCTCAGCTCTTCACATATTACGCGCGAGGCGAGGTCTTCACTCAAAGAAACACGATCGTCATGAGGCGGATCGCGCATTCCCTTATGGCTACCGGCTACTCCCCCTTTTTTCTCGGCCCTGTCGCTCACATGATCGGTGTGCTCAAGCCTGTCACCGGAGTGACCGATGCGATGATCGGATTTTTCTTCGTGGGGCTTATTCTGCTCGCGATCTCTTACGTCATGACAATCGGGCAGCGCTTACAACAGGACCAGGAGGAGATCCTGTAATGCCGATCATCCTCCATCTCGACATGATGCTTGTTCGACGCAAGGTAAGGTCGAACGAACTGGCCAGGGTTGTCGGCATCACTGAATCAAACCTTTCGGCGATCAAGTCCGGCAAAATAAAAGGCATCCGGTTCTCCACCCTTGAGGCGATCTGCCATCACCTGCAATGCCAACCGGGAGATATCCTCGAATATGTTTCTGAGGATGATCAAAGAGATGGGCGACTTTCGAAGGCTGGATAGACCTTGAAGACAAAGAGTTCGCCCAAAAAACGGTCAACGCCGATCTTCGACGCCCCAAGGCCGCCCAGTCAGAAACTGCAACTTCCTGACCTCCCGCGTTCGGAGTTCCCCGTGAAGTCCAAGATCAGCCTGATTACGCTGGGCGTGCGCGACTTCCCGAAGTCGCTCAGCTTCTATCGTGACGGCCTTGGTTTCGCGACCCACAACTACACGGTTGGAGAAGATCATGTGATGTTCGTGATGGAGGGAAGCTGGCTGTCTTTGTTTTCGCGAGACAAGCTTGTCGCGGATGCCACCGTGCCGGGCGACGGGACCGGTTTTTCAGGGATGACGCTGGCGCACAACGTCGGATCAAGGGAGCAGGTAGAGGCCGTCTTCGCTCAGGCTGTCGGGCCGGGGCATCCGTCATCAAGCCGCCGCAGGATGTATTCTGGGGCGGATATCACGCCTACTTCGCGGACCCTGACGGCTACCTCTGGGAGGTGGCATTCAATCCATTCACGGACCTTACCTAGCGCCACCAAGTGCCAACCGACAAAGCCCTAGAGCTGGGATGATATCGCCGCCTGCGCGCTGCAGCCCGATGCTACCAGGACCGGATCGACCAACCCTGTCTTCTGGTGTGGTTCCTCATCTGTCCAGCTCGGCTGCCGCAAGTCGGGCCACCGCCAAGCTGGTCGCGGGTGCCGCGCCGCCCTCAATGATCCACGCGGCGGAAAGGCCGGCCCATGCCAGGATCCAAAGCAGAAGCCTGCCGCGCTCCAGATCGGCCATTCCAGCGACCAGCCCTAGTCGCGTTGCAAATATCTCGGGCATCGTCGCGACAGGTGGTACCGGGTCCGAAAGGTCTGGATTACAGAACAGGTTGGCGTAGTCGAAGCAGCGTTCGCCAACCAGGCCTTTGGGGTCGATGGCGAGCCAACCGCGCTCGCCGAAGTCGAGCACGTTGCCATGATGCAGGTCGCCATGCAGCACCGCGATGTCTCGCGGCGTCGCGAGCAGCGATCGGGCCGCAGCGGCACTCCGGCTCATGATGCCCCCATGGCGCGCCGCCGCCGGAGCAAGGTCCCGGAACCGGGTCTGCAATGGAGTCAATGGCGGAGCCAAGATCAGCCGTGAGGTTGCCAGTTGCTTCGCTGCGCCGCACAGGATGCGGCACGCCACGACGTCCTCGTTCGAGCGCGACATCGCGGCAAGCGATCCTCTTCCCTCCGCCCGCTCCATCAGCAGCGCGTCATCCTCGCGGGCGATGACGCGGGCTGCGCCATCGCCGTCCCACCATTCCATGAGAGCCCCACCGATCCGCTCCTGTGGGTCAGTGGAGATCTTCAGCATCGCGGCCACGCCGGCCGCCCGAACCGGAAGCAACAGGCTGGCGCCTGTGAGGATGTGATTTCCGTCGGCAACCAGATCCCATTTCGCCAGAAACGGCGCGAGGCTCTCCAAGCCCGGCGGCCTGAAACGGCGCCGGTCCTCTGGGATGTCGCGAGAAGCGACTGACATCATCATGCGCCGGAAACGGCTGGGTTGCCGAGCCCCGTGGCTATGCCGCTCCCTCGAGGATCAATCGTCCTGTTCCGGTGCCAGAACTCTGCTGGCGCCCGGAACCCGCGATTGGCAGCCAACCATTGCCGCCGCAGCGTTGCCCCTGCGGAGCCGCGTCAACCACATCAATGCTTGTTGACGGAGGCTGCGTAGATCTCGTCCGTCGACCGTCCAAGCGCCGCGTCGAAATCTGAGTCCGACATCGAGCGCTTCAGATCCTCGAGCAGAGCGCGCGAGAAGCTGCCGATGAGTTCGTGGTTCTGCGCGAGCTTCTTGCAGGCTTCCTCGCGATTATATCCTCCCGACAGCGCCACCACGCGGGCCACCCGCGGATGCTCGATCAGCGGCAGGTAGAAGTCGGGCTGTTCGGGAATGGTGAGCTTGAGCATCACCTGGCGGCTTTCGGGCAGCGCATCCAGCCCCTGCTTGAGCTCGTCGCGCAGGATCGCCTCGGCGCCCGGCTTGTCCGGGCTCTTGATCAGCACCTCAGGCTCGAGGATCGGCATCAGGCCATAGCCCGCGATCCTTTCACCGACCTCGAACTGCTGCCGCGCGATGGCGGCGATCCCCTTGGGGTCGGGAAGCCGGATCGTCGAGCGCATCTTGGTGCCGGCGACCCCGAGCTTGACCGCACGCTCGAGCAGCCTGTCCAGCTCGGGCATGTCCTTCATCATGCTGACGCCGTTGCTTTCGGCCTCGACGCCCTTGTCGACCTTCACGAAGGGCACCACGCCGCGCTCTTCCCACAGATAGGACGGAACCGGCCGGCCCTTCACCTCGCCGTCCATGGTCTGCTCGAACAGGATCGTCCCGATCACCTTGCTGCCGTCGAACGCGGGCGCCGTGATGATCCGGACGCGCATCTCATGCATCAGCCGGAACATCTCGGCATCGCTGCCGTAATCGCTCTCGGGAACGCCATAGAGCTTGAGCGCGCCCGGAGTGGAGCCGCCACTCTGGTCCAGTGCCGCGATGAAACCGGCATGGGCTTTAACCTGAGCAATCATCTTCGCATCGGCCACGGGCATCTCCTTTGAAGCGACAATGCTTGACCCCATGCCGCGGTCAGTTAGGTGCAGCAGGAGTTCGAGCCGGAAGTCGCATGCTCCTGTGCCCAGATACAACCGCCGGACGCCTTCCACCAGCCTCCGCACATCAGCCAGCGGCCGAAATGGCCGCCGCCGGCAGGATTTCGAGGCTGTGGCCGGCCGGTGTCGCCGGCTGCTGCTTCACCTTGCAGCCGGCCGGCGTCCCCGGCGCACGGCATGGTTTTTTCGCGCGTTCAATGCTGCCGCAGCATGAAGCTGACGCGGTGTTCGCCGACCACGATCCCCGGCAGCCCGACCCGGGCCACGAGCGGCGGCGCCGGCGAGGCAACGCGAAGCAGAGCGTCGATGCCGCCGGCCAGGATCCCGGCTGCGAGTGAGATCAGGAACTCCGAAATCGCTGCTCCCGGGCCAGCCACGGCTGACCGGCTATCGAGCCAGGCTGGCTGCGTTCAGCCGAACAGCTTGCGCGCGGTCTGGGCGACGAGCTCGCCGTGGTGGCGCGCGCGGTCGAGCTCGATCCTGCTCGGCTGGCGCGATCCATCGCCGCCGGATGGTCGTCGCACCATAGGGCGAGCCTCCCGCGACCTCCTCGAGCGTCATCGCCGACGCGGAGGCACGGCCGGCCTGGCCCGGCCCTACAACATCAGCCAGCCAACCGTGCCGCCGATGGCAGCGGCGCGCAGGGTGACGCAGCCCCGGCCGGACCTGAAAAGGCGGAGCGGCCCTTCAAAAACGCCACAAACGCCCGCAAGGCCGCCGATTGGTGACGACGGCTCGGGAAGTAAAGGTAGAGCGCCTCCAGCGGCGAAGACCATGCGGGCAGGACCCGTGACAACCTTCCGGCCGCGAGCAGATCCGACACGCTCGCAACCGGCGCGCTGACGATCCCGAGCCCCCTCACCGTCAGCTCGATCTGCGAGGCGAGATCGTGAACAACCGTTGCCGCCGGCGGCGCGATCCGTACGGTCTCGCCGGCGGATTGCAGGACCCAGGGCTTGATCAGGCCGGTGATCTGACTGCGGCACACCACGGCGCGGTGATCGAGCAGGTCGCTCGGGCGGTTCGGCATCGATCGAGCATGAAGGTAGGCAGGTGATCCGACGAGAACCGCTTCCGATCTCGGCGCGACCGGGACGGCCACCATGTCCGTCTCGAGGCAATCGCCGTAGCGCAACCCTGTGTCGAAGCCCTGCTTGACGATGTCGATCATGCGCGCCTCGACCGCGATCTCGAGCGCCACCTCGGGATAGCTGTCCTGGAAAGCCGCCAGTGCTGCGGCAACCAGCAGGTCGAATGGCGCGCGTGGCATGGTGAGGCGCAAGCGACCGGCTGGCCGTCCGCCTTGCCCCGCCGCCTCGTCCGCGGGCCGCCGCAATTGCCGCAGGGCAGGAGCCGCCGCGAGCAGGTAGTCGTGGCCGACATCCGTCAAACTCACGCTGCGGGTCGAGCGGCGCAGCAGCGGCGTGCCGAGCCGCCCTTCAAGACTTCGGATCGCCTGGCTGGCCGCGGATGGCGAGATGCCCAGACGCCTGGCTGCTTCGGAAAAGCTGCCAGCCTCGGCCACAGCCACAAACACCGCCACGCCTTCGAGGGTGTCCTTTTGTCGCAATCATCCGCTCTGAAGTTCTGCTTCATGGCTCATGCGCAATTCGTGAGCTGATGGCAAGCATCCGATCGGCATACGGTTGTGGATGCCCATGATCCAGCGCCATGCCGACAAAGATCCGGCCCCGTTCGAGCATTCCAGCCAACATGGCATCCCGCTCGAAACGGGCGCAGCCGCCACCCTGCCGAGGGCAGCATCGGCAATCCCCTCCTCCACGCTGGTTTCGCGCCGAACCAGCACGGCACGTCAGGCAACGCATTTCATCGAGTGCGGGCCGGCCGACGGACCCTTGATGATCTTGCTCCATGGCTGGCCGTGCATCGCCTTGATGTGGCGCGCCCAGATGGAAGCGTTCGCCGCCGATGGCTGGCACTGCGTCGCTCCTGATCTGCGCGGCTACGGCGGCTCTGCCGCGCCTGCGGCCAACGACGCCTATGCCATCAGCGAGGTGGTGGCAGACATGGCCGAGCTCCATGACCAGCTCGGCGGCAAGCCTGCGATCTGGGTTGGTCATGACTGGGGCACCGTCGTGGCCGGTGCGTTGGCCGCGCATGAGCCGAGTCGCAGCCGTGGCGTCGTGCTGATCTCGCTGGCGTATCAACCCGACGGGCACGCCCTGCGCACGATCGTCCCGCTGGTCGACCGGACGATCTATCCGGCGGACCGGTATCCGGATGGCCAATGGGACTATTACCGCTACTACACGACGCACTTCGAGGCGGCGGTCGCCGACCTCGATGCAGACCGGGCAGCATCGCTGGCGTCGATCTTCCGACCAGGCAACCCCGCCGGCGTCGGCAAGATTTCGCCGAACGCGGTGGTCACGCGCAATGGAGGGCGCTTCGGCGCGGCACGCCGCGCGCCGCCGACACAAGCCGACCCGGCCCTCTGGCCGCCGGCGGATTTCGACGTGCTGGTGCGGGCATTCGAGCCCCATGGCTTCCGGCCCGCCTGCGCGTGGTACCTGAACGACGACGCCAACCTCGCCTGCGCGCGCCAGGCGCCCGGCGGCGGCCGCCTGTTGCAGCCGGTGCTGTTCGTCAACGGCGAGTTTGACCAGATCTGCAGCATCACCGGAAACCGCCAGGGCGATCCGATGCGCGCGGCCTGCCCGGACCTCACCGTCGCGAGCATGCGCTCCGGACATTGGCTGCCGCTGGAGCGCAAAACAGAGCTCATCCAGGCCATGCGTACCTGGCTGCAGAGCAAGGCGCCTTGATGGCGGCCTCCGAACAGCGGGCTGGCGAGTGAGGCGCGCGCCGGTCTTCAGCAACCGCGTACTCCATCCAACCGCTGCTTGTTGCAGTGAGCCAAGCGCCCTCCACCTCCGAGGGCCGGCCCGCTCGTGGTTTCGGCCGGGTCGATGATGGTGCCGGCCACCATCTGCTCGGCTGCGGCGTTGCAGGCCGTGACAAACAGGCGCTTTACGACCCGGCCTGGACCGGCGCCGTCCGGGAGCCGTCCGGCTTCGCACTCGCCCTGCTCGGCGTCGGGCTCCTGATCCTCTGGCGCGCGCCACCGCTTCCGGTGGTAGCACTTGGTGCCGTCGGCGGCATCGGTCTTGGCCTGGCAAGACAACCAAGGCCCGGCACCAGTGCCCGGCTCACCATCCGGCAACCGAAAGCGGCACCCGGGCCCACCGGTTGGCGGCAAAGCAATAGAAGTGATAGGGCACCCCGGCCACCCGGGCATCCCCGGCCTGCCCCGCCGAGCAGGCCGAGCTGCTGCGCGACGGTGCATCGAAACCGCGCTCGGAAGAGGTGGTGACGGCGGGTCCGCGACCGGCATGGGCCGGCATCGACGATGCGGCTGCGTCGGCGCCGGAAAGCATCTCGCCGCCATACTGATTGTTGCTGAAGGCCGGCGTGGCCGCAAAGCCCTTGATGATCTGGATGGGAGTCGGAACCTCGCTCGAGATCGCGTTGTCGGCCACCAGGATCTGGCCGCCTCCGGCGCTGATCCCGACATCCCCGAAATCGATCGAGTTGCCCTCGATCACCGACGCCTGGTTGTCGGCCCCGGCATGGTGCAGGACCTGGATCGCGTAGCCCGCATAGCCGGCGGCGATGCTGTTGCTGCTGCGGCAATGCGCGCACGGAGGAATGATCACGTTGCCTCTCGCAACGAAGTCGTTGGTGACGTTCGCCCGGATCGCGTAATAGTTCGAGGTCATCGGAACCGGGCCGGTGCCGCCCAGGATCTCGTTGTCGTGGATGAAGACCTGCTTGACGTTGGCCAGGTTGATGCTTGCGTAATAGCCGTCCAGTGAGCTGTCGCCCAGGAAGAACGACGCGGAGGCATCTTCGCTCGGCGCAAGCCAGTTGATCGAGTACGCGTTCTGCAGAAGAAACAGCCGGCTCGCATAGATGCCCTGCATGCTATGGCCCTGAAGCAGCAACCCGTAATAGGCGCCGTGCTGCGAGAAGTCGCTGATCCAGACCTGCTGCTGGAAGTAATCGTTCGCCGCACCGTCGCTGACGATGTTGATCCCTGCGGAGCTGGAAGAGCCCCAGCTTCTGTTCGAGGCCCACTGGGTGCCGTTGACGTGGTCGATGTGGACGTTGGAGACGTCCTTGATCTGGATGCCGACGTTCCAGTCCTGCCCTTGCGCGGAGCTGCCGCCTTGCCCGGGCAGCAGCGAGTACCACGACACGTCCCGGATCACGCTGTCGGGATTGAAGCTCGCGATCGAGTTGCGCGGGATCGGCTGCTCAAGCAGCAGGGCGGTGCCGTTGAAAACGTTGCCGGGCGCGTTGTTGACCAGGCTGAGCCGCTCCACGTCAAGCGAGACGCCGGGGAAATGCGCGGGATTGCGGCTGTTGCTCTCGATGTCCTGCTGCGGATACTGGAAGTCCAGGCCGCCGCCCGCGACGTTCCATTGCAGTTCGGTCGCCGCCTGTGCGGCTCCGAACACCGCAAGCGCCGCGTTGTTGCCCAGCCGGATGGTCAGCTTGGTTGTCAGGATATACTTGCCGGCCGGCACGAACACCACCGCGCCCTGGTTGCTGGCGCGCGGCGCCGCAGCGCCGGTCGCGGCGGCGAAGGCCGCCTTGAACGAAGCGGTGTCGTCGGTGACGCCATCTCCTTTGGCGCCGTATGCC
>CAXUNX010000111.1:0-10921 GCA_964252545.1 uncultured Acetobacteraceae bacterium
GGCGCGACTGGATGGTCTGCACGAAGGTGCCGGCCTGCATCAGGCTGTCGGGCATCCCGGCATCCAGCCAGGCGCAGCCGCGGCCGAGCCGCTCGACCTGCAGCGAGCCCTCCTCGAGGTAGAAGCGGTTGAGATCGGTGATCTCGAGCTCGCCGCGGGACGATGGCTTGATGCGGTGGGCGAAGTCGCTGACGCGGCTGTCATAGAAGTAGAGGCCGATGATCGCCCAGTTCGATTCCGGGTTGACCGGCTTCTCGACCACCTCCAGCGCCCGGCCATTCTCGTCGAAGCTGACCACGCCGTAGCGCTCGGGGTCGCGCACCTGGTAGGCGAACACCGTCGCACCCTCCGGGCGACCGGCGGCCGCCCGGAGCGACAGGCCGAGATGGTCGGCGAACACCAGGTTGTCGCCAAGCGCCAGGGCGCAGGGGGCGTTCTGCAACCAGTCGTCGGCGATCAGAAAGGCCTGGGCGATGCCATCCGGGCTGGGCTGGACGCGATAGGAGAAGTTGACGCCGAGGCGGCTGCCGTCGCCGAGCAGGCGCTCGAACTGCGGCAGGTCGGCCGGCGTGGACACAACCATGATGTCCCTGATCCCGGCCAGCATCAGGGTGCTGAGGGGATAATAGATCATCGGCTTGTCATACACCGGCAGCAGCTGCTTGCTTGCGGCCAGCGTCATGGGGTGCAACCGGGTTCCGGAACCGCCCGCAAGCAGGATGCCCTTCATCGGCTTTTCGGACTCGAGCCGGCTGGACTGGGTCGCCTCGGCCAGCCTGCTCATGCCGCGGTTCCGAGTCTCTGGCCGGTGTAGCGCTTGTTGCGTATTTCCTCCCACCAATCCTGGTGATCGAGATACCACTGCACCGTGCGCCTGATCCCCTGCTCGAAATCGTGCGCGGCCTTCCAGTCCAGCGCCGCCTCGGCGCGCGAGGCATCGATCTCGTAGCGGAAATCATGTCCCGGACGATCGCTGACATAGCGGATCAGCCGCTCGCGGCCCCCCGCCGGATCCGGACGCAGCTCGTCGAGCACGCGGCAGATGGTCTGCACCACCTGCAGGTTGGAACGCGGCTGACGCGCCCCGATGGCATAGGTTTCGCCCGGCTCCCCACGCTCCACCGCACGAACCAGGGCGGCTGCGTGGTCCTCGACGAACAGCCAGTCGCGCTGGTTGGAGCCATCTCCGTACACGGGAAGCTCGCGTCCCTCGATGGCGTTGATGGTGACCAGCGGGATCAGCTTCTCCGGGAAGTGCCACGGCCCGTAATTGTTGGTGGTGTTGGTCACGAACGCCGGCAGGCCGTAGGTGTGGTACCAGGCGCGTACGAGATGATCGGAAGCCGCCTTGCTGGCGGAATAAGGACTGCGCGGATCATAGGGTGTCGTTTCGGTGAACGGCGGATCATCCGCCTCCAGCGCGCCGAACACCTCGTCCGTGGAGATATGATGAAAACGGAACGATGATTTCGCGTCCGTGTCCAGGCCGGACCAGTAGCTTCGCGCCGCTTCAAGCAGCACGAAGGTGCCGACCACGTTGGTCTGGATGAACACGGCCGGCCCGTCGATCGAGCGATCCACGTGGCTTTCCGCAGCCAGGTGCATGACCGCATCCGGCCGGTGGCTGGCGAAGATCCGCTGCATGGCCGCAAGATCGCCGATATCGGCCTCGATCAGGACGTGCCGGGGATCGTGCCGGGCCTCCTCAAGCGCGTCCTTGGAGGCGGCATAGGTCATGCGGTCGACATTGACCACGGTGTGGCCGGTATCGCGGATCAGGTGACGCACAACCGCAGAGCCAATGAAGCCACACCCACCGGTCAGGAGAATTCGCATCTTCTGATCCTACCCACCAAGCTCGTTGCTCTGATCACTCCAACTTGACAGCGTGCGCCGCCGCAGGCAACAGCCCCGACGCCAAAGAATCACGCTGCGATGACGCGTGAGAAGGTTAACGCGTCCGTTCCGCTTTGTTGAAGCGCCGGTATCGGCGATAAGGCGTCCACGGCCCTCGATAGGACGCGCCTGATGTACGCGGAGAACCTCAACGCGCAGCTGCTGGCTGCCCTCGATCGGCCCGATCTGCGGGTGGTCGCCGCCGCGCTGCGGATCAGCTTCGACGCTTCGCTGCAAGCCCCTTTCCGCGCCGATCCCGGCGGCGAGGTGGTGCTGGGGGCCGACTGCATGGAAAGTGCACGGATCTGCGCGTTCCATATCCGGCACGCGCTCGAACTTTCGATGCTGCTCGATGGGGTGAGGCGGCTGGAGCCCGCAGGCGGCCTGATGGCGTCCGACCTGCTGGTTCTGGCGGGTCTCTCCGCTGCCCGGACCGCCGCCTTGTTCTGGCAGCTCGACGGACCATCGGATCCTGAGGCCGCCGCCGGGGAGCCGGTTTCCTGGCTCGGGGTCATGTCGGAAACGCGCATGCCGCAGGCCGCCATCCTGGATCTGGTGTGGACACGGGTGCGCATCCTGCAGGGACCCTGCTACCAGCAGCTACGCCACGCCTGCCCCGATCCCGAACCGGTGCCCGAGGCCGTGACCCGGCGGCTGGAGGAGATCTGGCACGTGCTGGGACCGGCGGAAACGCTGATGGCGGGCGGCGGCGACCATCGCCTGGCGGTGGACCCGCGAACCGGGCTCAACCATTACGGCTGCTCGCACCGGCCGCGACCCTGGGCCATCACCTTTGCGTCCTCGACCGCGTCGTCATTGTCGGAGCGGGGTTTCGGGGGCGCCGAGGCGGCGCGTCGCCGCCTTGCCGCCGCCGCCCTGGCTGGACAAGCGGCCCTGGCTGCTTGCCGCGAGTCGCAGGCGGTCCGGCAGGGCATCGCCGCATTCTATGATCTGCCCACCGGCTGCGACGTGGCTCTGGCCGCTTCCGGAACCGACTGCGAGCTGCTGGTGCTGGCCCTGGCGGGGTCTCGCGGCCCGGTCAGCAGCATCCTGACCGCGCCCGAGGAGACCGGAACCGGGGTGCCGCTCGCGGCGGCCGGCAGGCACTTCGCGGACGACACCTCCGGCCGGCAGCGCGTCAGCAAGGGTGCGACGATCGAGGGCTTCCGTCACGACACGCGGGTGCTGCCGCTGGCGGCGCGGCGTGCCGACGGCAGCCCGCGGCCCGGAGCGGAGATCGAGGCCGAGTGCTGCGCGCTCGTCGCCACGCAGCGCGAGGCCGGGCGGCACGTGCTCCTGCATCTGCTCGACCTGTCCAAGACCGGCCTGCTGGCGCCCTCGATCGACTGCCTGCAGCGGCTGCAGGCGCGCCACGGCAAGGCACTCGAGGTGGTGGTGGATGCGTGCCAGGCGCGGCTCGACCCCAAGCACGTGCGCGGCTACCTGGCACGGGGCTGGATGGTGATGATCACCGGGTCGAAATTCTTCACCGGTCCACCCTTCTGCGGCGCGGTTCTGTTGCCCGGCGAAGCGGCGGCGCGCCTTGCCGGGGCCGCCCTTCCGGCAGGATTATCGGCCTATGGCAGCCGCTCGGACTGGCCCGACGGCGCGGCTGCCGCATCGCACCTGCCCAGGCCGGTGAATCTCGGCATGGTGCTGCGCTGGCAGGCAGCCCTGGCAGAGATGCGGGCATTTGGCGCGGTGCCGCAGGCGCAGATACGCAGCCGGCTCCTGTTCTTCCTGTCGGGAGTCCGCAAGGCGATCGCAGCACAGCCCTGCCTGCGCCTGATCGACGTGTCGGCGCCGGACCGCGCCTCCATCCTGCCGGCCGGCAGCCAGATGACGGCGTCTTGGGATCAGTTGCAGACCATCCTGAGCTTCCTGGTGCTGGAGAACCGGCCCGGCGCCGACGCGCCGACGCCGTTGCCGCTGGCCCGGGCACGCCTGCTCTATCGCTGGCTGAACGCCGATGTGGCGGCGGCGCTGCCGGCGGCTTGCTGCGATCAGGACCGGCGCCTCGGCGGGCTGCTTTGCCATATCGGCCAGCCGGTTCCAGTGCCGCACGCGGCCCTCGGCGGGCAGCCGGCCGGTGCGCTTCGGATCTCGGCGGGAGCACGGTTGATCTCGGGCGAGCCGTCGCATGAGGGGCTGGACGCGGACCGCAGGCTGGCGCGCGAGATTGCCGATGCGGGCCGGGTGCTGGATAAGATCAGGCTGCTGCTGCGTCATTGGGACGCGCTGCAGGCTGCCGATCCGGAACCGAGCTACGCGCCCCGGCCGCCGACATCAAGCGGAGCATGACCCGTCGGAGGGTGCTCCGGACCCCGCACCATGCTGGAGATCCATGAACGACTCATCGACGCGGCCGTTGCCGCTGGCCATGCTGGGCGCGCTCGGGATCGTTTATGGCGATCTCGGCACCAGCCCGCTCTACACCATGCAGACCATCCTCGAGAGCTCGGGCGGGAACGTCTCGACGAGCAGCGTGATCGGCCTGCTGTCGGTGATCATCTGGGCGATCCTGATCGTGGTGTCCGTCAAATACGGAATGTTCGTGATGATGGCCGACAATCACGGCGAAGGCGGCATTCTTGCGCTGACCGCCCTGGTGACCGGAACCCGTCCCGGGCATGTGCCGCGCGGACCGGCGGCGGCTTTGCTGGTCAGCGTCGGGCTGTTCGGGGGCGCCATGCTCTACGGAGACGGCATCCTGACCCCGGCGATCTCGGTGCTCAGCGCGATCGAGGGGGTCAAGGTGGCGACCCCGGCGCTGGGCCACCTGGTCATGCCGATCGCAGCGGCGATCCTGATCGCCTTGTTCTTTCTGCAGCCATTCGGCACCGCCAGGATCGGCGCGCTCTTCGGACCCGTCATGCTGCTCTGGTTCACCAGCATCGGCACGTTCGGAGCGATCGCGCTGGCCAAGCATCCCGAGGTCCTGGCGGCGGTCGATCCGCGTCACGCGCTGCACTACCTGGGCGCGCACGGCTGGAAGAGCTTCATCGTGCTGGGCGGCGTGTTCCTGGCGCTCACCGGAGCGGAGGCGCTGTATGCAGACATGGGAAGCGTGGGACGGCGCCCGATCAGGCTCTCCTGGTATGCCATCGTGCTGCCAGCCCTGCTGCTCTGCTACGCGGGCCAGTCCGCCGAACTGATCGGGCAGGGCAAGCTGCCCGCGAACGCGTTCTTCGGCATCATTCCTGCCTCGATCTCCGGCTGGGCGATCTGGCCGATGGTGCTGCTGGCCACCTTCGCCACCATCATCGCCAGCCAGGCCATCATCACCGGCGTGTTCTCCATGACCCGGCAGGCGATGCAGCTCGGCTGGTTTCCCGGCCTGAACATCCGCCAGACCTCTGACCGGGAATATGGCCAGATCTATGTCCCGGCGGTGAACTGGACGATGATGCTCTGCACGGTCGCCCTCACCGCCGGGTTCGGCAGCTCCTCGAAGCTGGCCGGCGCCTACGGGATGGCGGTGTCGACCACCATGCTGCTGACCACCGCGCTGCTGTTCTCCTTTCTGCACAGCAAGACCCGCTGGCCGCTTCCGGCCGCACTCGCGGTGGCAGGATTGTTCCTGCTCGTCGATATGGCCTTCTTCGCGGCGAACCTGCTGAAATTCCTGGAGGGTGGCTTCATCCCGCTGATCGCGGGATCGCTGATCTTCCTGGTCATGACGACCTGGCGTCGGGGGGTCGCCATCCTTCGCGACCGGGCGAAGCAGCACACCCTGGCGCCACAGCAGTTCCTGCAACAACTCGCCGAGGGAAAGGTGCCACGAGTGGCGGGAACACTGGTGTTCCTGTCGCGCAGCCGTGAGCCGATCTCCTCCGCCCTGCTCTCGCACGTGGCGCAGTTCGGCGCCTTGCAGCGTGTGGTGGTGGCCTTGACGGTGATGTTCGAGGAGCAGCCCAGGGTGCCGCAGCAGGAGCGGGTCACCCTGCAGCGCTTCGATAACGGGTTCTGGCATGTGATCGTGCGCTACGGCTTTGTTGAGATACCGAGCCTGCCTGCCGCACTGGATCTGGCGCGCGAGCAGGGCTGCCCGGTGGTGCCGGGGGAGGCGCTGTTCGTGGGCGCGCGCGACGAGGTGGTGCGCGACCGCACCGGCGGCAGGCGGCAGCTCGCGTCATGGCGGCGCATCCTGTTCGGCTTCATGTATCGAAACGCCGTCCATTCCGCCGACCGCTTCGCCCTGCCGGCCGAGCGCTTCGTCGAGATCGGGCGGCAGATTGCCCTTTAGGGCCAAACTGGACGAACAAGCGATGACCAACCGCTCTGCTTTTCTTGATACTCCCGAGCTCGAGGCCGGCATCACCCGGTTCTGGCTCATCCGGCACGCGCTGGTCGAGCAGAATGCACGCCTGATGCTGTATGGCGCCTCGGATGTGCCGCTCTGCCCGGAAAGCCTGAAGGCGCAGGTCGGCATGTACCAGGCGCTCGCCGCGCGCCTGCCGGAAACACCGGCCTGGTACACTTCGCCATTGTCGCGCACCCAGGAGACCGCACGCGCGATCCAGCGCGCGGGCTATCCCGAAACTGCCTGGACCATCGAGCCGGGATTGCTGGAGCAGGATCTGGGTGCCTGGCAGGGGCTCGCGCACGCCGCCTTGCCGCCGAAGCTGACATTGCCGGCGCACGTGTTCTGGTCGGTGGCAGCCGCCGAGCTGCCTCCGGGCGGCGAAAGCATGGAACAGGTCTGCTTGCGGGTGTCGGACACCCTGGAACGGCTCGCGGATGCGCATGACGGCCAGGATATCGTGGCGGTCAGCCATGGTGGCGCGATCCGCGCGGCGGTGGCGCATGCGCTTGGGGTGGGTGCCGAGACCGCCCTGCGGCTGTCGGTGCAGAACCTCTCGGTCACCATCCTGGAGCGGCACCCGAGTTCCTGGCGGCTGGTCGCGATGAACGAGCTGCCCGGGGTCTAGCGACGGCCCCGCCGCTAGCGGGCCATCAGCACGGGCAACGACGCCTTCTCCAGCACGTGCCGGGTGACGCCGCCGAGAATGAGCTGTCGCAGGCGGGAA
This sequence comes from uncultured Acetobacteraceae bacterium, assembly GCA_964252545.1. GTDB lineage: Bacteria > Pseudomonadota > Alphaproteobacteria > Acetobacterales > Acetobacteraceae > Lichenicoccus. The sequence continues at coordinate 6,927 of CAXUNX010000111.1, forward strand.
TGCGAATAGGCGCCCATGCCGAGCAGGTCGGCATCGAACTTTGCGCAGGCGGCGAGCAGGCCGGCGCCCACCTCCTTGTCGATGGCGCGGAAGGGATGCAGCTCGGCGCGGACGCCATGGATGGCAAGATAGTCGAGCAGCTCGGCGGCCGACGGGCCGCGTCGCTGGTAGTCCTCGGAATGCAGCACGCATACCGCATCGGCCGATTGCACCCAGGGCAGCATCGAGAGCACCGCCGACGCCGACTCCCCGGTGCCGTTCCAGGCGACGCAGACCCGCCGGCCGATCGCCAGCGGAGCCTGTTTCGGCGCGATCACCACCGGACGGCCGCTATCGAACAGCACGGCGTGCAGCGCCTCGGACGAGGAGACCTCCTCGCCGGAGTTGGCATGCGGCACCACGGTCAGGTCCGACAAGCGCGCCGCATAGGAGACGATTTCGTGCTCGCGCCCGGTCACCGAGCGGAAGCTGGTGCTTGGCCCGTGCGACACATCCTGCGCATGAAGCAGCAACGGGCCGCCCCGGACCTCCAGGCCCGCCTGGCCGACCAGGCGGTCGAACACTTCGCGCACCTGCAGCGAGCGTCGGCTCGTTTCGCGTTCGGCTGCGGTCATCATCTCCTCGACCATGGCCCCCGACAGGCCCTCGCCCGCCAGGGGCGCCACCTCGCGGCTGTCGCCGCGCACATGCAGCGCCGCCAGGTGGGCGTTGAACCGGCGGGTCAGGATCAAGGCGGTGGCAAGCGCCGCCTCGCCGGTGGGCGTGCCGTTCAGCGGCAGCAGGATCTTGCGGATATCGGCCATGGTCGCTTGTTGCTGCTCCGGGACTCCTCACGCAGTTGAGCGTATCATGGAAACAGCCGGCTCGTCTGCCAGCGGCGTTCGCTCTCGCGGCGGTAGACCAGGCGGTCATGCAGGCGGTGCGGCATGTCCTGCCAGAACTCGATGATGTCCGGCAGCACCCGGTAGCCGGACCAGTGCGGCGGCCGCGGCACCTCCTCACCCGGGAAGCGGGCCTCGGCCTCGGCCAGCCTCGCGTCGAGTTCGTCGCGTCCGGAAAGCGGGCGGGACTGGTCGGAGGCTACCGCCCCCAGCCTCGAGGCACGCGACCGGCTGGCGAAATAGGCATCCGCCTCCGCATCCGAGACATCCTCGACAGGTCCCTCGACGCGGACCTGCCGTCGCAGGGTTTTCCAGTGGAACAGCAGGGCGGCGCGGCGGCCGGCAGCGAGTTCCTCGCCCTTGCGGCTCTGCTTGTTGGTGTAGAAGACGAAGCCCCGCGCATCGAGCCCCTTCAGCAGCACCATGCGCACCGAGGGCATCGCCTGCGCGGTTGTGGTCGCCAGCGCCATCGCGTTGGCATCGTTGGGTTCGCTGAGCTCGGCCTGCTTGAGCCAGCGCTGAAACAATTCCAGCGGATCGGCTTGCGGCTGCAGAACCGGTTCGGACATCGGCAACTCTCCCAGGCTGGTGCTGGCTCTTGTGGCGGTGCAATGGCTGTGTCAGGACGAGGCGTGAGCGGTCAAGCCGTTCCCTGAACTCTTTGCCAGCAGGACGAGGCCCGATGTCGGACGGCGCTCCCCCCCAACCCAACCCGGGTCCGGCCGCTCCAGGCTTGCCTGCCCAGGCGCTGCCTATCCGGGGCACGCTGATGCAGGGCAAGCGCGGCCTGATCATGGGTGTTGCGAACGACCGCTCGATCGCCTGGGGCATCGCCGCCGCCTGTGCTGCGCAGGGGGCGGAGCTGGCGTTCACCTACCAGGGCGAGGCGCTGGAGAAGCGCGTGCGTCCGCTGGCGGAGAGCGTCGGTTCGACCCTGGTGCTGCCGTGCGACGTGTCCGACGACGACGCCATGGACCAGACCTTCGCCATCATACAGCGCCACTGGGACGGGATCGACTTCCTGGTGCATGCGATCGGCTGGGCCGACAAGGCCTACCTGCGCGGGCGCTACGCCGATACGCCGCGCGCGGCGTTCCTCCAGGCGCTGGACATCTCCTGCTTCTCCTTCACCGCGGTGTCCCGGCGTGCGGCGGCGATGATGAAGCAGGGCGGCTCGTTGCTGACGCTGACCTATCTCGGCGCCGAGCGGGTGATGCCGCATTACAACGTCATGGGAGTGGCGAAGGCGGCGCTGGAAGCCTCGGTGCGCTATCTCGCGGCCGATTTCGGGGCGGCCGGCATTCGCGTGAACGCGATCAGTGCCGGGCCGATCAAGACGCTGGCGGCCAGCGGGATCGGCGACTTCCGCTATATCCTGAAGTGGAACCAGCTCAACGCGCCGCTGGAGCGCAACGTGAGCATCGAGGACGTGGGAGGCGCCGGACTCTACCTGCTCTCGGATCTGGCCGGCGGCGTGACCGGCGAGGTGCACCACGTCGACAGCGGCTATCATACCGTTGGCATGAAGAACCCGCGGGCGCCCGATATCGCGGCTGTTTCGGACTGAGCGGTGTCGCACAACGGTTTCGGCCATCTGTTTCGGGTCACCAGCTGGGGCGAGAGCCATGGCCCGGCGATCGGATGCGTGATCGACGGATGCCCGCCGCGACTGGCGCTTAGCGAGCAGGACATCCAGCCCTGGCTTGATCTGCGGCGTCCCGGCCAGTCACGCTTCACCACCCAGCGCCGCGAGCCGGACCAGGTGCGGATCCTGTCCGGGGTGTTCGAGGGCCGGACCACGGGAACGCCGATCTCGCTGATGATCGAGAACACCGACCAGCGCTCCGGCGATTACCGCACGATCGCCGACCGCTATCGGCCGGGGCACGCGGATCTCGCCTATGAGCTGAAATACGGGATCCGGGACCCGCGTGGAGGCGGACGTGCGTCGGCCCGGGAGACCGCGGTGCGGGTCGCCGCCGGGGCGGTGGCGCGGCGCGTGCTGGGCAGCGAGCTGGTGGTGCGCGGCGCGCTCGTGCAGATCGGCCCGCACGGCATCGATCGCGCCCGCTGGGACTGGGAGCAGGTTTCGAGGAACCCGTTCTTCTGCCCCGACGCCGGGACGGTGCCGGCGTGGCAAGGGTTTCTGGACGAGGTACGCAAGCGCGGCTCGTCGGCGGGGGCGATCATCGAGCTGCAGGCGCACGGGGTGCCGGCCGGGCTCGGGGCGCCGCTCTACGCCAAGCTGGATGCCGAGATCGCATCCGCGCTGATGGGGATCAACGCGGTCAAGGCGGTCGAGATCGGCGAAGGGTTCGCGGCCGCCGGCCTGAGCGGCGAGCAAAATGCCGATCCGATGCGCATCGAGAACGGACAGGTGGTGTTCGAGGCGAACCACGCCGGCGGCATCCTCGGCGGGATTTCCACCGGCCAGCCGATCATCGCCCGCTTCGCGGTCAAGCCCACGAGCTCGATCCTGACGCCGCTGAGCTCGGTGACGCGGTTCGGCGAGGCGGTTGCGGTCTCGACGCCGGGCCGGCACGATCCTTGTGTCGGCATCCGCGCGGTGCCGGTGGGCGAGGCGATGCTGGCCTGCGTGCTGGCCGACCACCTGCTGCGGCATCGGGCGCAGAATGCGCCGGCGCAGTTCCACGGCTGACGCCAGATCGCCTGGCGTGAAGCGGTTGCTGCGTACCCGGCTTGTTCGGTGGCTTTCGGTGCAGATGATCGGGCTTTATCTCGGCTTCGCGCTGCGATGCAGCCGCTGGCGGATCGAGGCCGACCCGGCAACCTGGCGATTGCTGACCGGGCAGGCGGGGCACGGCGCGATCGTTGTGTTCTGGCACGAATACCTTTCCGCCGTTCCGGTGCTGTGGTGGCGCGCCCGTCGCGAGCAGCCAACCCGCGCGCTGCACGCGCTGATCAGCCGGCACCGCGACGGCCAGATGATCGCCGGCATCATGCGCCGCTGGAACATCGGGATCGTGGAGGGATCGTCGGCCAAGGCCGGCAAGGCAGAAAAGGGCGGCGCCGCGGCGATGCGGGGCCTGCTCCGGCTGCTTCGCCGCGGCGACGTGGTGGCCTTGACGCCGGATGGTCCGCGCGGTCCGAAGC
>CAXUNX010000112.1:0-10776 GCA_964252545.1 uncultured Acetobacteraceae bacterium
GCCCCGGCCCCGGCCCCGGCGCTGGTGCCAGTCCCGGCCTGGCGCTGGCCGGCAGGAACCGGCCTGGCCCTGGCAGCACCGAGCAGGCTTTCGCTGTAGGGCATCTCGGGCCGGCCGAGGAAATCCCGCACCGGCCGCAGCTCCTCGATGCGGCCGCCGCGCATGATCGCCACCCGGTCGCAGTAATGGGCGACGATGCCGAGATCGTGGGTGATCAGGATGACCGACACGCCAAGCTCGCGCGAACGCTGCACCAGCAGGTCGAGCACCTGCACCTGCACCGTGGCGTCCAGGCCGAGGGTCGCGTCGTCGGCCAGGATGATTTCCGGCCGGGCGATCAACGCCATGGCGATCACCACGCGCTGCGCCATGCCGCCGGAAAGCTCGTGCGGATAGGCGCGGGCACGCGACGCAGGATCGACGATGCCGACCTGGCCGAGCAGCTCCACCGTCTGCCGCCAGGCCTCCCGGCGCGTGCAGCCGCGATGCGCGCGAAGCACCCGGGCGATCTGGGTGCCGACTGTCTCGACCGGATCGAGCAGCGCCTTGGCGTTGGTGCCGATGAGTGCCACCGTGCCGCCCCGAAGCTGCTGGCGTTCCGCTTCGCTCATGGCGGCGAGTGCCCGGCCGCCGTACCGGACCACGCCCTCGGTGACCCGGCCGTCGCCGGGCAGCAGGCCGACCAGGGCATGCGCCAGCACCGACTTGCCGGCGCCGGTCTCGCCGACGATGCCGAGGATCTCGTTGGGCTCGAGCCGGAACGAGACCTGCTGCAGCACGGGCTGCGGCGCGTCGGCGGGCCCGAAGCAGACATCGAGCTGCTCGACTTCCAGGGTCGCGGTCATCGTGCGTTCCTCGGCGAGCGCCTGGTCGGGTCGAGAAAGATCCGAAGCTGGTCGCCGAGCAGGGCGAAGCAGAGCACCGCGAGCACGATGGCGATGCCCGGGAACAGCGACACCCACCACACGCCGAGAATCAGCTGCTGCGCGCCCGAGCTCACCATCAGCCCCCATTCCGGCGTCGGCATCCGCACGCCGGCGCCGATGAACGACAGCCCCGCGGTCAGCAGGATCGCCATGCCGATGCTGATCGAGAGCTGCACCAGCGCCGGCGTCAGCGCGTTCGGCAAGATGTGGCGGAACATCACGGAGAAGTCGCCGGCACCCGAACAGCGCGCGGCGCCGATGAACGGCCGTTCCCGCAGCGACAGCACCTCGGCGCGCACCAGCCTTGCGAACACCGGCACGAACAGCACCGCCAGCACCAGCGCCACGTTCCAGATCTCCTGGCCGAGCACCGAGACCAGCGCCATGCCGAGCACGAACACCGGAAACGACTGGATGAAGTCGAACAGCCGCATCACCAGGGTGCTTGCCAGGCCGCGATAGAACCCGATCAGCAGCCCGACCGGCACGCCGAGCAGGAAGGCGCCGGCGACGGCGGTGATGCTCACCAGGAGGTTGATGCGGGTCGCGAAGATGATGCGCGACAGCACGTCCATGCCGGCGACGTCGGTGCCGAGCGGATGCGCCCAGGAAGGCGGGTCGAGCGAATGCAGCGGATCGGCCACCGTCGGCGGGTAGGGCGCCAGCGCGCCCGCGAACACGATGGCGATGATCTGCAGCAGCAGCAGCGCCGCACCGAGTGCCGCGGCCGGCCGCCTGAGCCAGAACCGGAGCATCAGATCTGGATCCTCGGGTCCACCAGCTCGTAGAGCACGTCCACCACCAGGTAGACCAGCAGCACGAACACCGCCGCCACCATCACGAAGCCCTGCAGCGCCGGGTAGTCGCTGTTGATCACCGCCTGCACCGCATACTGCCCGAGACCGCCCCAGGCGAAGATGGTCTCCACCAGCACGGCGGCGCCGAGCAGGAAGCCAAACAGGAAGCCAGCGGTGGTGATGATGGGGGGAAGGCTGTTCTTCAGCGACATCGCGACGATGCGCCGTTGCGGCAGGCCGCAGGCGCGGGCATGACGGATGAACGGGCTGTCGTAGATCCCGGAGAAGGTGGTTTGCGTCATCTTCATGACGGCGCCGGCATTGACGATGCCGATGGTGGCGACCGGAAGCACCAGCCGGCCGGCCGAGGATGCGAGGTCGGTCCAGTTGCCGGTCAGCAGGCTGTCCAGCGTGTAGAAGCCGGTGATGGTGGCGGGCGGCGTCAGGTAGGTGTCGATGCGGCCGAACGGCGCCGGCGCCCAGCCGGCCATGTGGTACAGAAAGAAGATCATCAGCAGGGCGACCCAGAAATCCGGCAAGGCGCCCGCGGCGAGGCCGTAGAGCCGGGTTGCGTAGTCCAGCACGCCGCCGCGCCGGATCACCGACAGGATCGCCAGGCTCACGCCGAGCGCGATCGTCAGGATCATGGCATAGGTGATCAGCTCCAGCGTCGCCGGCGCGCGTTCAACCAGATCCTGCACCACCGGGTGCGAGGTGAAGATCGAGGTGCCGAGGTCACCGTGCAGCACGCGGCCGAGATAGCGGACGAACTGCACCCAGACGCCCTGGTCGAGCCCAAGCTTCTGCCGCAAGGAGGCGACCGCCTCGGGTGTTGCCATGTTGCCGAGCAGAAGCAGCGCCGGATCGCCGGGCAGCAGCCGGACCAGCACGAAGGTGACGAGCAGGATGCCGAACAGTTGCGGCGGAATCAGCGCGAGGCGGGCGAGCACGATGCGCGCCGGGCGCGGCAGGGCGCGCCAGGAGCGTACGGTCTGCCGCGCCAGGCCCTTCACCGTGCGGCGCTCTTGTAGAAGTCGTACCAGGTGTTGCCGTTCGGCGTGTACCAGGAATAGCCGTGCACGTCGGTGCGGGTGGCAAGCTGGTAGCCCGGGTTGAACAAGAACACCCAGGGCGCCTGCTGCATCACGATCTGCTGCACGCGCGTCATCTCGGCCAGCCGCTTGGTCTCGTCGGTGGAGGTGAGGGCCTGGTTGATCAGGCTGTCGACCTCGGCGTTCTTGAAACGGGAGTAATCGATCAGCGAGGCGCTGTTCAGCCAAAGGTTCGCGACATAGGCGGCGTCGGGCACGATCGCCATGTCGCGAAAGAAGTACATCGGCATCGTGCCCTTGGTGTAGCGCTCCACCAGCGTGGAGGCCGGCAGCTTGTCGAGCTCGACGTCGACGCCGGCGCGGGCGAACGAGGTTTTCAGGATAACGGCGATCTCTTCCTCGATCTCGTCGCCGGTCGGGTATCCCAACGTGGTCTTGAACCCGTTCGGATAGCCGGCGGCCGCAAGCAGCGCCTTGGCCTTGGCGACATCATCCGTGTAGTCGAAATAGTTGGGGGTGAAGGCCGGGTAGATCTCCGAGATCGGGCTCTTGGTGATGCGCGCGGTATTGAAGAACACGCTCTTCAGGATCTCGTCGCGCGGCACCAGGTCGTTCAGCGCCTGGCGCACGCGGGGATCGGTGAACGGCTTGGTCGTGTTGTTCATCTCGACGCGCTCGATGTAGTTGCCGAACACCTTCCAGATGTGCACGCCGGGCACGTTCTGGAGCAGGTTCAGCTCGCGCGGCTGCAGCCATTCGGCGACGTCCACGGAGCCGGCCTCGAGGGCGGCGGTCCGGTTCGACGAGTTGGGCATCTCCCGGAACACGATCCGGCTCAAGCGCGGCGCGCCGCGGTAGTAGTTGGCGTTGGCCTGATAGATCACCGTCTGCCCGGGCGAGAACTGGGTGATGCCGTAGGGGGCGAACGAGGCGGAATGGGTCGCGAGCCAGCGCGACGCCCACGGGTCGTCCGGCGTCACGTGCTTCTTCATCTCGGTGGAATCCAGGATGCCGAGATCGTTGTTCACCCAGAGCCGGGCCAGCAGCGGCGAGGGCTGCGGCAGCGAAACCCGCACGGTGTAGGCGTCGATCTTGCGGAAAGCCTTGTTGTAGTCGGTAATCTTCAGAACCTGCGTCATGTACCAGTGGAACGTCGCCTTTAGGTTCCAGCCGCGCTCAAACGTCCACATCAGGTCGTCTGCGGTGAGCGTGTTGCCGAGGCTGCTCTTCACGCCGTGGCGGAGATGGAAGGTGATCGAGGTCTTGTCCGGGGCGAGGTCGTAGCTCTCGGCCAGCCGGCCGTCGATCTTGCCGAAATCCTCGACCGAGATGCCGCCGGGCCCGGCCTTCATGCCGTATGCAAGCAGGCGCTCGTAGATGTTGCGGCGCGCTTCGTGGGTGGCCTCGGTGGGCGGATATTCCTGGTCGAGCGATTCCGGCGTGCGCGGGCCGGCCACCACCAGCGTGTTCATCGGGCTCTGGGCCAGCGCCGGGGCGCTCAGACAAAGGCAAGCCAACGCACCCAGCAGCCTGTTCCGCACGATCACTCTCCCCGTCATCCCGTCGTCCGACAACAGGAGCAGGATCCATGCCAAGCATCGGTGCGGACGGCACCTGGTCAGACCAGAACAAGAAAGGCGGCTCGGCTGTCACTCCATGACGCGGCTCGCACAGCAAACCGGCAGTCTTCCATGATCAACTGCGCTGAAAGTGGGCAATCCGAGCAGAGCCGATGCCGACGCCACGGGCAACGGCATGGATGACGCGGGCACGCTGGTCTGGCCGGCCTGACCGATACTGGTCCGCAAACTGCATAGGGGAGGACAACCGCGCCCGCGGCCTGCGGATCAGGAGGAGATCACCCATGGACGGCTTCGATCTGGTGCTGCGCGGCGGCACCGTGGTCACGGCATCCGACACCACGCGCTGCGACGTCGGGGTTCGTGACGGCCGCGTCGCGGCGCTGGGCGCCGATCTGGCCACCGGCGCCCGCGAGCTGGACGCGACCGGTCTGCTGGTGCTGCCGGGGGGCATCGACAGCCACGTCCATATCGCCCAGCCGAGCGGGCCGGAAACGGTGCAGGCGGACGATTTCCGGTCCGCCACCTTGTCGGCGGCGTTCGGCGGCAACACCACGGTGCTGCCGTTCGCGCTGCAGCAGCGCGGCCAGGCGCTGCGCGACGCGGTGCGCGACTACCACCTCAAGGCGGACGGCCAATGCTATGTCGATTACGGCTTCCACCTGATCGTCAGCGACCCGACCGATCAACTGCTGGGACAGGATCTGCCGGCCCTGGTGCAGGACGGCTACACCTCCTTCAAGGTTTTCATGACCTATGAGGATCTGCGGCTCGACGACGGGCAGATCCTGCAGGTCATGGCGGTGGCGCGCGAGCAGGGCGCGCTGGTGATGGTGCACGCCGAGAACTTCGACGCGATCCGCTTCCTGACCCAGCGGCTGGAAGCGGCCGGCAGCACCGCGCCTGCTTTCCACGCCACCTCGCGTCCGATCGCGGTCGAGCGCGAGGCGACGCACCGCGCCATCTCGCTGGCCGAGCTGGTCGACGTGCCGATCATGATCGTGCACGTCTCCGGCCGCGACAGCATGGAGCAGATCCGCTGGGCGCAATCGCGCGGCATGCAGATCTATGGCGAGACCTGTCCGCAATATCTCGTGCTGACCGAATCCGACCTGGAAGGGTTCGACATGGAAGGAGCGAAGTTCGTCTGCTCGCCGCCGCCGCGCGACGCGGCGAGCCAGGTCGCCTGCTGGGAAGGTCTGCAGACCGGGGTGTTCCAGCTGTTCTCGTCGGACCACTGCCCGTTCCGGTTCCGCGAAAGCACCGGCAAGCTGCATCCGAAGGCCCGCTCCTCGTTCCGCTGGGTGCCCAACGGCATCCCGGGCGTCGAGACGCGGCTGCCGATCCTGTTCTCGGAAGGCGTCAACAAGGGCCGCATCACCGTCAACCGCTTCGTGGCCCTGACCGCCACCAATCATGCCCGCATGTACGGGCTCTACCCGCGCAAAGGCACCATCGCGGTGGGTTCCGACGCCGATTTCGTGCTCTGGGATGCCGAACGGCGCGTGACCATCAGCCAGTCGCTGCTGCATCACGGCGCGGACTACACGCCCTATGAAGGGCTCGAGGTGACCGGCTGGCCGGTGACCACGGTGGTGCGCGGCCAGATCGTCGTCGAGCACGGGGTGCTGCGCGGCGCCTTGGGGGACGGGCAATTCCTGGTGCGTGGGCTTTCCGAGCATGCCCGGCCACGCGCCCCCTCCGCCTTCTGAACCGCCCGCCCTTGGGGGACCGATCCATGCCTGGTGATGCATCCGACGCCCTGGCGCAAGCCGTCGATGGCGGGCGCCAATGGGACAGGCTCATGCGCATGGGCGCGATCGGCGCGGTGCAGTCCACCGGCGTCGATCGTCCATGCCTGACGGCGCAGGACCGCGAGGCCAGAAGGCTGCTGATCGGCTGGGCCGAGGCGGCCGGCGCCACCGTCTCGGTGGACGACGCGGCCAATCTCTGGCTGCGGCGCGAGGGCACGGTGCCGGGCGCCGCACCGGTCCTCACCGGAAGCCACATGGACACCCAGCCGCGCGGCGGCCGCTTCGACGGTATCTGGGGGGTGATCGCCGGGCTCGAGGTCATGTCGGCCCTGCAGGGGCTGGACCTGCACACCGCCCGGCCGATCGAGCTGGTGGCCTGGACCAACGAGGAGGGCGGCCGGTTCGCGCCGGGCTGCATGGGCAGCATGGCATGGTGCGGCCACACGCCGCTGGAGCAGTTCGCCGACACGCGCGATGCCGCCGGCATCCGGTTCGGCGACGCGCTGGCCGAGCACCTGGCCCTCGAACAGGATCTGCCGCGCCGGCCTCTCGGAGGATGTCCGCACAGCTATGTCGAGGCGCATATCGAGCAGGGGCCGATGCTCGAGGCGGCCGGCCTGCAGGTCGGCGTGGTCACCGGCATCCAGGGCAGCCGCTGGTTCACGGTGACCATCGAGGGCGCCTCCGCGCATGCCGGCACCGCGCCGGTGTCGATGCGGCGCGACGCCCTGCAGGAGGCCATGCGGGCGATCGGCGCCCTGAACCGGCTGACCCACGACCCGGACGACATCCTGCGCTTTACCGTCGGCCGCATGACGGTCTCGCCGAACAGCCTGAACTCGGTGGCGGGCGAGGTCACCTTCAGCATCGACCTGCGCCATCCCGACGCAACAACTCTGCGCACCTGCGGCGACGCCATCGCGGCGACCGTGCGCGGTGCGCTGACCAACACGTCGGCAACGGTGACCGAGCTGTTCAGCGCGATGCCGCTGGGTTTCGATCCAAAGGTGATCAGCGCGGTCGAGCAGGCCGCGGCCGCGGAACGGACCGGGCATTGCCGGATGCCGTCCGGCGCCTTCCACGACGCCCAGTTCGTGGCCGGGGTTTGTCCCACCGGCATGGTGTTCGTGCCCTGCCGCGGCGGCATCAGCCACAACGTCGCGGAATACGCATCGCCGGGTGACCTGGCGACGGGAACGCGTGTGCTGGCGCGTACCCTGTTGTCGCTCAGCAACGGCTGAACGGTGAGCCGGCCGATCATGGCACGATGGTTGCAGCGTCATCCGGTCGCCGGAGCCGGCCGCACCGGTGCATTCGAAAGCCATCGCCATGCACAGCGCCATCCTCGACCAGCCGGCTGCCGAAGGCTTGTTCCCGCGCGCGGATCCCGGCCTCCACAACGCTGATCTGGCGCCGGTCTCCCCGCAGCGCAGGGATTGGAGCTGGGTCAACATGTCCACCGTCTGGATGGGCATGGTGCACAACGTGGTCGCCTACGAGGCGGCTGCCGGCCTGATGGCGCTCGGATTGAACGCGCTGCAGTCGCTGGCCGCGGTGGCGGTCGCCTATCTGCTGTTGTTTCTGGCGATGTGGTTCAACGCCAGGCCAGGGACCCGCTACGGCATTCCGTTCTGCGTGCTGATCCGTTCCTCGTTCGGCCCGCGAGGTGCCCAGATCCCGGTGATGCTGCGCGGGTTCTGCGCAATCTTCTGGTTCGCCGTGCAGGGCTACGCCGGCAGCCAGGCGATCGACGCCGTGCTCGGCACGCTGATCCCGGCTTGGGGGCAGCTCACCACGCCGGTCCTGGGGCTGGCGCTGAAGGGCTGGCTGGCGGTCGCCCTGTTCTGGGGACTGCATGCCTGGATCGTCTCGCACGGCGTGCACCGGATACGCAATTTCGAGCTGGTGGCGGGGCCGCTGGTGATCGGGGTCGGCGTTCTCGCGACCGCCTGGGGGCTGCACGTGTCGCATGGACCAGGCCCGTTGTTCGAGCAGCCCTCCAGACTGCATGGCGCGCATGCCTGGCTGGCGTTCGCGATCGGCGTCACCGGCATGATCGGGATCTGGTCGACCTTCGCCGTCAACATCCCCGACCTGTCACGGTTCGTGCGTTCCGAGCGTGACCAGGTGATCGGCCAGCTGGTGGGGTTGCCCGTCACCGCGGTGGTGTTCACGGCCATGAGCGTGATCACCACCTCGGCCACCATCCTGAAGTTCGGCCATCCGATCTGGGATCCGGTGGCGCTGCTGCTGGCGCTGCATCAGCCCTGGGTGCTGCTGCTCGGCGGTGCCACGATCATCATCGCCACGCTGTCGGTCAACGTGGCGGCGAACATCATGCCCGCCGCCTATGATCTCGTGAACCTCCTGCCAAGGCGCCTGAACTTCAGGTCCGCATCCCTGCTGGTGCTGGGGATCGGCTTGTTGTTCGCGCCCTGGCTCTGGTTCAAAGATGCCGACAGCATCTTCAAGGTGCTCGGCGCGATCGGCGGGCTACTCGGCCCGGTGACCGGGATCATGCTGACCGACTTCTACCTGGTCCGCCGGCAGCATCTCGCGGTGGACGAGCTTTATTCCTATGCCGGCCGCTATCGCGCCCGCGGCGGCTGGAACCCGGCGGGCCTCGCAGCCTTTCTGCTTGGCGGCACGGCAGCGCTGATCGGCACCGTGGTGCCCGCGCTTTCGTTGCTGGGGGCCTTCTCCTGGTTCATCGGCATCATCGTGGGTGCCGCCGTCTATGCCACGCTGGCCGCCCGGGTCGGGGCGCCCGAGCCTGCCGCAGGCGGAACGATGGTCCGCGATCCTGCCTGAACCCGGATCCTGGGAACAGTGCTCCCCTTCATTGATAAGCGAGCGTTGCCTTCCGATCAGGCGATTCCGTCTGATTGGGAGCTCTAGGGAGCGAACACCGCGCGCACGCAGCCATCCTCCTTGTTCTTGAACATCTCGTAGCCGCGCACGCTGTCTTCGAGCGAAAACCGGTGGGTGGCCAGGAAGGAGGCGTCGAGCTTGCCGTTCTGCGCGTAGTCGAGCAGACGCGGCAGGTAGGCCTGACCGTGCTGCTGGGCGGTGCGAAGCGTCAGGCCCTTGTTCATGACGACGCCGAGCGGGAACTTGTCCATCAGCCCGTAGACGCCAAGCATCGACAACGTGCCGCCCTTGCGGCAGGCGACGATCGCCTCGCGCAGCGCCTGACCGCGGTCGGTCTCCAGCAGCAGCGCCTGCTTGACCCGGTCATAGGCGTACTGCATGCCGGTGCCGCGGCCTTCCATGCCCACCGCCTCGATGCAGGAATCCGGGCCGCGGCCGCCGGTCATCTGCTTCAGCGCCTCCGGCACGCTGTCCACCTCGGTGTAGTCGATCGTTTCCGAGCCGGCATGGTGGCGTGCCATGTGCAGCCGTTCGGGCAGGCGGTCGATGGCGATCACCCGCTCGGCGCCCAGCAGCCGCGCGCTGATCTGGGCCATCAGCCCGACGCCGCCGCAGCCCCAGACCGCCACCGTGTCGCCGGGCTGGATGTTGCAGAAATCCGCTCCCATGAAGCCGGTCGGTGCCGCATCGGACAGGAACACCGCCTGTTCGTCGCTGACGCCGTCCGGCACCGCGAAGCAGCCGACGGCGCCGTGCGGCACCCGCACATAGGTGGCGTGCGATCCCGCGTAGCCGCCGAACGCATGGGTGTAGCCGTAGATTCCGGCGGTCGCGAAGCCGAGCAGCGGCTCCTGCAGCTCCGGCTTGGGGTGGGTGTTGTCGCACAGCGAATACAGGTTCTTCTGGCAGTACCAACAGGACCCGCAGCTGATGAAGGAGGGCACGACGACGCGGCTGCCCTTGGCGACCTTGCCCGCCTCCGGCCCGACCTCGACCACCTCGCCCATGAACTCGTGGCCGATGATGTCGCCGGCCTTCATGGTCGGGATATAGCCGTCGATCAGGTGCAGGTCCGAGCCGCAGGTCGTGGTCAGCTTCACCCGCAGGATGATGTCGTGCGGATTGACGATCTCGGGATCCTTGACGGTCTCCACGCGCAGGTCGTTCACGCCGTGCCAGCAGAGTGCCCGCATGATGCTTCCTTCAGGGTTTGTCGGTCCGAACCGCAAACTGGCGTTCGGTGGTGGGGATCTCGCCGGTCTCGGCAAGGCTCTTGAAGAAGCGCAGCGTCGTCTCGAGCAGACCATGCGGCAGCAGCGCATGGAAGCTCCCCGCCGCCGCATGGCCGAGCGCGCCTCCAGGAGGAGCCAGGTGCGCATGCAGCGTCACCACCGTGCCGCGGCCGGCCGGCGCCGGCTGCAGCCGGACGGAGAGGGTCGAGATCAAGGCGCCGCTGTCCGGATCCGACTCCCAGCGCACGCCGTTGTTGTCGGCGTCGTTGATCATCCGGGCACGCCAGGACCGGCTGCCTCCGGTGCCGTCGGGCACCGTCCAGCGGGTCTGCCCGGCTTCGGCACGGACATCGGCAAAGGAGCTGGCGATCCGCCCGAGCGTGTCGGGCGCCTGCCACAACAACAGCAGCTCGTCGGCCGGGCGCCCGACGGTGATCGCGCGCTCGATGTGCAGCAGGCGTGCCCGGCTCGGGCCTCGCGCGAGCCGGGCTGCAGCCACGTCCAGCGCGGTGATGCCGCCGAGGGTCGCCAGCGCCAGCATCGCGGTTTTGCGCCTCGCGCCGG
>CAXUNX010000113.1:0-10588 GCA_964252545.1 uncultured Acetobacteraceae bacterium
ATCCGGCGCAGGCGGTGCGGGCGTCCTTGGACAATCCGGTCGGCGGCGCCGCGCTGCGGACGCTGGCCAGCGGCCGCCGAAGCGCCTGCATCCTGATCTGCGACATCACCCGGCCGGTGCCCAACCACCTGTTCCTGCGGCCGATGATCGAGACCATGATCGAGGCCGGGATCCCGCGCGAGGCGATCGTGGTGCTGGTGGCGACCGGCCTGCACCGGCCGAACGAAGGAGCGGAGCTGCGGGAACTGGTGGGCGACGACTGGGTGCTGGAGCAGGTGCGGGTGGAGAACCATTTCGCCCGCGACGACGCGGCGCATGTGGATCTCGGGGTGACCGCCGGGCGCGGCACGCCGATCGGCATCGACCGGCGCTTCGTCGAGGCGGAGCTGCGGATCGCCACCGGCCTGGTGGAGCCGCATTTCATGGCCGGCTGGTCGGGCGGACGCAAGGTGGTGGCACCCGGCGTCGCCCACCACGCCACCATACGCACCTTCCATTCCGCGCGCTTCATGGAGGATCCGCTGGCGGTGCAGTGCAACCTCGCGGGCAACCCGCTGCACGAGGAGCAGCTCGCCATCGTGCGCCGGATCGGCGAGATCTACGCGCTCAACACGGTGCTCGACGAGGAGCGCGACCTCGCCTTCGTGAGCTTCGGCGAGATCATCGAGAGCCATCTCGCCGCGGTCGACTTCGTCACCGGTGCCACGATGGTCACGCTCTCGCGCCGGTTCAGCACGGTGGTCACCTCGTCGGCCGGCTACCCGCTCGACAAGACCTACTACCAGACGGTCAAGGGCATGGTGACGCCGCTCGACATCCTTGAACCCGGTGGCACGCTGATCATGGTCTCCGAATGCTCCGAAGGCATCGGCTCGGCCGAGTTCCGGCAGTCGCAGCAGCGGCTGAGGGCGCTCGGCGTCGACGGCTTCCTGCGCACGCTCACCGCGAAGTCGCTGGCGGAGATCGACGAATGGCAGACCGAGATGCAGCTCAAGCCGATGCGGCTCGGCCGGGTCGAGCTGTATGCGCCGGCACTCGGCGCCGCCGAGCGCGCGGTCACCTGCGTCGAGCCGATCGACGACGTGCCGGCCGCGATCAAGCGCAGCATCCTGCGCAGCGGCGACCCGCACGTCGCGTTCGTGCCGGAAGGGCCCTACGTGGTGCCGGTGTTCCGGCCGGAGGCGGCGGCGGCGTAGCAGGCGGCGACCGGTGCCGCCGCGGATGCTGGTGAGAACGGCGACGCAACAGGACAGTGCGGCACTGGCCGCGCTGCATGTCGCCGCCTGGCGGGAAAGCTATATCGAGCTCGTTCCGGCCTCGCTGCTCGCATCGCTGTCGGTCGAGGACCGGCAATCCACCTGGCGCCGCATCCTGTCCGGGCACGGCGGTGCAGCCGAAACCGAGGTGTTCCTGGTTGAGGCCGACCGGCGGCTGGTCGGTTTTGCGTCATGCGGGCGCCAGCGGACGCAGTCGCTGCAGCTGCAGGGCTTTGATGGCGAGATCAGCGCGCTCTATGTGCTGAAGCCGTTCCAGAACCAGGGGCTGGGCCGGCGGTTGATGGCAGCCGCCGGCGAAAGCCTGCAGCAGCGTGGCTTCAAGGCCGCCGCACTCTGGGTGCTCAAAGACAATCACGAGGCGAGGCGTTTCTACGAGCAACTCGGCGCTCGGCAGGTGGGCAGCAGAAACGACCACCGGGGCGAGCATGTGCTGGTGGAGGTTGCATACGGATGGCCGGATCTCGAACATGCGGCGCCGGGAGCAGGCACACCCAGGGATGCTCACCCTCTGATGCGCTGGTCGTAGCGCCGCCGGGCCGCCTCGATCCGGTCGATCCGGCCTAGCGCCCAGGCGGCAAGTGCCCGCACCGGTCCGAGCACCTCCCGCCCCATCTCGGTCAGGCGGTAATCGACGTGCAGCACCCTGGAGGGTGTCACGGTCCGGGTGACGTAGCCGTCACGCTCCAAACCGCGCAGCGTGGAGGTGAGCATCTTCTGCGAGATGCCGATGCGGCGGCGCAACTCGCCGAACCGCAGGCTTCCGTCCTCCAGCGACACGATGGTCATCATCGACCATTTGTCGCCGACCCGCGCCAGCGTGGCGCCAAGGGTCCGGCACGTCTCGGCCGGAAGCGCGGTCATGCATGGTTTCATGGAGGTGCCTTCTTGAAGGACGTTCGGATCGCGGCTCTAGAAGCCATTGATTCTAGAGCGGGACTATCAATCAGACTGATTTCAGTCTGATTGATCCCACTCTAGCAACGGTTACCAACAGATACCGCTGGACGCCGGATGCAGCCAGGATCCTTCAGATGAGCACCAACGCGGAACACGCTTCTCCCATCCTCGTCACCGGAGGGTCCGGATATCTTGCAGGCTGGATCGTGATCGCCCTGCTTGAGGCAGGCCACCGGGTCCGCACGACGATCCGCGACCTTGCTCGTGAGAACGCGGTGCGCGCCGTTCTTTCGCAGCACGCTTCAACCGAGCGGCTGACGTTCCACGCCGCCAACCTCCTGGCGGATGCGGGCTGGGACGCGGCCGCGGCAGGCGTCGGCCACGTGGTCCACGTCGCCTCGCCGATGCCGGTGCGGGAATACAAGCGCCAGGACCTGATCACGCCGGCACGCGAGGGAACCAGGCGGGTGCTGCAGGCGGCGCAGCGCGCCGGCGTGCGCCATGTGGTCATGACCTCTTCCACCGTCGCCGCGATCCCGCCTGCGTCCAGAACCACGCCATCGGACGAAACGGTCTGGACCGACCTGTCCGACAACCGCCTCGGGGCCTATCCGCATTCCAAGACACTGGCGGAGCAGGATGCGTGGGCGTGCGCGCGCGGGTCCGACGGCGCGCTGACGCTGACCACGATCCTGCCGGGCATGGTGCAGGGCGCGGTGCTCGGACCGCAGGTATCCGGTTCGCTGGAATTGCCCCTGCGCATGCTAGGCGGCCGCCTGCCGCTGCTTCCACGCATCAGCTTCGCCGGAGTCGATACTCGTGACGTGGTTGAGCTGCACGTGCGCGCGCTCGCCGACCCGCGTGCCCGTGGAGAACGTATCATCGCCGCCGCGGACCCGCTCTGGATGCGCGAGATGGCGGAGCTGCTCAAGGCGCGGTTCGGCGACAAGGCCAGCAAGGTGTCGTCGCGCGAGGCGCCGGACTGGCTGGTCCGCAGGATGGCGCTGTTCAGCGCGGATGCCCGCTTCATGGCCGCCGATCTCAACAAGCGGCGGTTGTTCTCGTCCGCCAAGGCGGAGGCCATCCTCGGTCGGCCACTTCGTTCCTCGGAGCAGGCGCTGGTTGCGGCGGCCGAGAGCCTGATCGCCAGCGGCCTGAGCCGGTGATGCGAGGCCGATTGCCATCATGCGCACGCTATGTCTTGATGACGTGGTGAAAAACAAGAAACGGCTTTGGGAGGAAATCCATGCCGGCACTCAAGCAAGCGGCCGCGTGCTGGCTGATGGGCCTGGCCGCGGCAAGTGCCGGCGTGATCGCGCCGGCGCCGGGTCGTGCAGCCGAACAGGCCCATTATACCTTCGCCATGATCACCCACGGCCAGCCTGGCGACACCTTCTGGGACATCATCCGCAAAGGCGCCCAGGCGGCCGCCGCCAAGGACAATGTGCGGCTGATCTACCTTGCCAACCCGACCGCCTCGGGTGAGGCGCAACTGGTGACCAACGTGCTCCAGCAGAATGTCGACGGCATCGCGATCACCCTGGCATTTCCGGACTCGCTCGGACCGGTGGTCAAGAAGGCGATCGACGCCAAGGTGCCGGTCGACGGCTTCAACGCCGGAGGCGACAACTGGAAGCAGGCCGGGCTGATGGAATATGTCGGCCAGGACGAGATGATCGCCGGAGAGGCGGTTGGCCAGAAGCTCAACGGCGAAGGCGTGAAG
Organism: uncultured Acetobacteraceae bacterium; assembly: GCA_964252545.1. Classification (GTDB taxonomy): domain Bacteria; phylum Pseudomonadota; class Alphaproteobacteria; order Acetobacterales; family Acetobacteraceae; genus Lichenicoccus. Next base: position 3,898 of record CAXUNX010000113.1, read on the forward strand.
AGCGCCATCTGCGTCGATCAGCAGCAGGGCGCGGTGCAGCTCGAGGCACGTTGCGACGGCATCAAGAAGAGCTTCAAGGGCTCGCTGTTCGTGCTCTACGTGCCGGGCTACGACATGGCGAGCGCGCAGTCGCGCATGGTCGCCAAGCTGCAGCAGGATCCGAGCATCGGCTATGTGGTGACGCTCGGCGCGCCGTTCGCGCCGACGGCACTGAGCGCAGTGCAGATGGCCGGCAGCAAGGCGAAGGTCGGCACCTTCGACCTGACGCCGCGCGCCGCCTCGCTGATCCAGTCCGGCGCCCTGCAATGGGCGGTCGACCAGCAGCCGTTCGTCGAGGGCTACGAGGCGATCGACCTGCTCTGGCTGTTCAAGACCAACGGCGACGTGGTCGGCGGCGGCGGCCCGGTGCTGACCGGGCCGGCCTTTGTCGACAAGACCAACGTCGACGTTGTCGCGAGGTTTGCGAACAAGGGCACGCGATAGGCGCCAGGCGGAACTGAAGACCTGCTTGCCGGCACAGGCCTTGGGGGAGGGCACGTGACCACAGTCACACAAACGGCCGAGCCCCGCCTGGCGCGAGGAGAAGTCGCGCACCAGGCGCTGTGGAAGAAGGTCATCAAGCGACCGGAAGTGGGCGCGCTCGGCGGCGTGATCCTGGTGTTCGTGTTCTTCTACGTCATCGCGCCGCCCTTCCGCCACCTGCCGGCCTTCACCACCATCCTGTACCAGTCCGCAACACTTGGGATTCCGGCCGTCACCGTGTCGTTCCTGATGATCGGCGGCGAGTTCGACCTGAGCGCCGGGGTGGCGGTGACCACCTCGTCGCTCTCGGCTGCGATCTTCGCGACCGAGGTGATCGGCAATGTCTGGCTGGGCGTCCTGCTCGCGCTGATCGTCTCGCTGGGGATCGGGGCGCTCAACGGCTTCCTGCTGGTCAAGACCAAGTTGCACAGCTTCCTGGTGACGCTCTCGACCTTCCTGATGCTGCAGGGCCTCAACATCGCGATCACCAAGCTGGTGACCGGCAGCGTCGCCACCAACGACATCTCGAACATGGCGGGCTTCGCATCCGCCCACGCGGTGTTCGCGTCGAGCTTCAGGATCGGCGGCGTCACGCTCAGCATCGCGGTGCTCTACTGGATCGGTTTCGCGATGCTCGGCACCTGGGTGCTGCTTCGCACCCGGGTCGGCAACTGGATCTTTGCCGTAGGCGGCCAGGGCGACAGCGCGCGCGCCGTCGGCATCCCGGTCAACAAGGTCAAGATCGGCCTGTTCATGCTGGTCGGGCTGTCGATCTGGTTCACCGGCATGCACATGCTGTTCGCCTATGACACCGTGCAGTCGGGCGCCGGCATCGGCAACGAGCTGCTGTATATCGCCTCCGCGGTGGTGGGCGGCTGCCTGCTGACCGGCGGCTACGGGTCGGCGGCGGGCTCGGCGCTCGGCGCCTTCATCTTCGGCATGACGACGGAGGGCGTGATCTACGCCGACTGGGATCCGGACTGGTTCATGTATTTCGTGGGCGCCATGCTGCTCCTGGCGACGGTGTTCAATGGCTGGCTGCGCGCGCGCGCGAGCAGCCGGTGAGCGCGATGGCGGTTCAATCATCGCCGATCGTCCAGCTCACCAAGGTGGGCAAGAGCTATGGCAGCTTCACCGCGCTTAGGGACGTCAGCCTTTCCGTCCGGCAGGGCGAGGTGACCTGCATCCTGGGCGACAACGGCGCCGGCAAGTCGACGCTGATCAGCATCATCGCGGGGCTGCATGCGCATGACGACGGCACCTACGCCGTCGACGGCAAGCCGATGCGCTTCAGCTCGCCGCGCGAGGCGCTCGATCTGGGGATCTCGGCGGTCTACCAGACGCTGGCGATGGTGCCGTTGCTGTCGATCTGGCGGAATTTCTTCCTGGGCTCCGAGTTGATGCGCGGCGTTTGGCCGTTTCGCCGGCTGGACGTGGCGGCGATGATGGCCACAACCGACCTGGAGCTGCGCCGCATGGGCATCAATGTTCCGGACCTGGAGCAGCCGGTCGGCACCTTGTCGGGGGGTCAGCGCCAGGTGGTGGCGATCGCGCGCGCGGTGCATTTCGGCGCCCGCGTGCTCATCCTCGATGAGCCCACCGCGGCGCTCGGCGTGTCGCAATCGGGCATCGTGCTGCGCTACATCGCCCAGGCCGCGCGCGAGCAGGGCATCGGCGTGATCTTCATCACGCACAACCCGCACCACGCCTTCATGGTCGGCGACCATTTCATGGTGCTTTCGCGCGGCGAGGTGGAGCTGGATGCTCCGCGTTCGGAGCTCAGCCTCGACGACCTGATGTTCCACATGGCGGGGGGCGCCGGGTTGAACGCGCTCCAGCACGAACTGCACCGCGCGGAGCCCGACCCCGCGCGCCCACGCGCCGGCCCGTGAGGACCGGCATCGCCGAGCGGGCGTGAGGCTGCGGCACGCGCCCATCGCCGGCCTGCTGTCGGGGGTGGCTCGTTCACGAAGGAAGCTTGCGGATGGCGACCAGGGTCGGACTGATCGGCTGCGGCATCATGGGCACCGACCACGCCGGTATCCTGCACCGGATGGTGGCGGGGGCCGAGCTCGTGGCGGTGCAGGATGTTGACCGCAGCCGGGCGGCGGACCTCGCCGCCCGGCTGCAAGCTCCACGCATCTTCGAGACGGCCGAGGCGCTGATCGACCATCCCGGTATCGATGCGGTGATCGTCGCCTCCGCCGATGAAAGCCACGCGCGCTATGTTCTGGCCTGCATCGCCGCCGGCAAGCCGGTGCTGTGCGAAAAGCCGCTGGCGTCGTCGAGTGCCGCCTGTCGCGAGATCGTGCGGGCGGAGGTCGGAGCCGGCCGCAGGCTGGTGCAGGTCGGCTTCATGCGCCGCTTCGACCCGGGCTATATGGCGATGCGACAGGCCCTGGTGGAGGGATCGATCGGCCGCGCGCTGTTCCTGCATTGCGTGCACCGCAACAAGGTCGCTCCCGACTACATCACCTCCGATCTGGTGATCGCCAATTCCGGGGTGCACGAGATGGACATCGCGCGCTTCGTGCTGGGTGAGGATTATGCGGCGGTGAGCGTGATCAGCGCACGTGCGAGCGCGCATTCGGCCACGCGGCAGCCGCAATTCATCGTGCTGGAAACGGTGTCTGGCGTCCTGGCCACGGTTGAGATCTCGCCCGACGCCCAGTACGGCTACGACGTCCAGGGCGAGTTGGTCTGCGAAAGCGGCACGGTGTCGCTGGCCCCTGCACCGGCGGTGTCGCGCCGCTTCGCCGGGCAGGCCGGCTTCCGGGTGGAGGAGGACTGGCGCACCCGGTTCGCGGACGCCTACCGGCTGCAGGCCTCCGCCTGGGTGGAGTCCATCCGGCACGGCCGTCCTGCCGGGTCGAGCGCCTGGGACGGCTATGCGGCGTCGGTGGCCGCCGAGGCGGCGCTGCTGGCGCTCGGGTCGCGGCAGCGCACGGCGATCCGGCTGGAAGCGCCGCCCGCGCTCTATGCGTGCTGAGCGCGGCCAGGCGAACGGTGGCGATCCGGGCCGCTAGGCGCGCCGCTTGACGCGCAGGCGAATCAGCGCCTTGATGGAGAAAATCTACATCGCGCTCAGCCACGCCATCAAGGCTGGCGGGCAAGGGGGAAAACCATCATGACGATCAACGCAGTCTCCAGGCGCCGGGTGCTCGGCGCCGGTCTGGGCCTGGCCGCCAGCGCCGGGTTTGCGGGAGGGCCCGCGTCCGGGCAATCCAAGCCGCTGCTCGTCTACAGCAACAAGAGCCTGGACTATTATTTCTTCGTCGTGCAGCAGGATGCGGTGCGCAGGGCGGCGGAAGCGCAAGGCTGGTCGTTCCAGGCGGTCAACGCCAACTTCGACAACACCGTGCAGCTGCAGCAATGGGCAAGCCTGCTGCTGCAGAAGCCTATTGCGATTGTGAGCGACCCGATCGACAGCCAGGCCATCGTCAGCGCCATCAAGCGGTTCAACTTCCGCCACATCCCGGTGGGGATCATCGATACGCCGGCCACCGGCGGCAACGTCGCCATCACGGTGGATTTCGACAACCGCCAGGGCGGCATCATGGCGGCGCAGGCGATCATCGAGCGGCTCAAGGCCAAGCACGGCTCGCCGACCGGCAAGGTGCTGAACTGCTACGGCGCGCTGCAAAGCGTCGCCTGGCGGCTGCGCAAGGAAGGCTTCGACGCGGAGATGGCCAAGTATCCCAACATCACCCTGCTCGACCGGCCCACCGAGGGCCTGCTCAACAACATGCTGAGCGTCACCCTCTCGACGCTCTCCGAGCATCCCGATCTCGACGCGGTGCACGCCCCGAGCGACACCCCCTCGCGCGGCATCGTCACCGCTTTGCAGCAGCGCGGCCGCTGGAAGAAGCGTGGCGAGGACGGACACGTGATCTTCGTCAACATCGACGGCGAGCCGATCTCGCTGCAATGGATCCAGCAGGGCTACATGGATGCCGAGATCTCGCAGGATCCGATCGCCTATGCCGAGATCACCATCGACATGATCGTGAAGTATGCGCTCAAGCACCAGAAGGTGCCGCTCGGCCCCTACAGCAACAGCAACTACTACTGGGAGCACGGCACCATCACCGATTCCGCCTCGGGACCGAGCCTGGTGATCCCGCCATTCATTGTTGACGAGAAGAACGCGCAGGATCCGCGGCTCTGGGGCAACGTTTCCTACAACAAATGGGGCCTGCACTACTCCTGAGGCTCCACGACTTCCGGGGGTGTCACGCTGATGTCGGCGTCAATCGGCAGCGAGGCTGCAAAGCAGGCAGCAGCAGACCACGGGGCGGGTGCCAGCGCGCGCGACATGATCCTGCGGGTGGAAGCGCTCACCAAGATCTATGGCGAGCTGGTGGCCCTCGCCGATGTGTCGTTCAGCATCCGCCGCGGCGCGATCCACGGCCTGCTCGGCGAGAACGGCGCCGGCAAGTCCACCCTGGTGGGTTTGATCGCCGGCATGCGCGCGCCGACCGGCGGGCGCATCCTGCTCGACAACCAGCCGGTGCAGGGACGTGACGTCAAGGCGATGGAGGAGGCGGGCGTGTTCCTGGTCACCCAGGAGCCGATGATCGTCGAGCCGCTCAGCGTGGCCGAGAACCTGATGCTGGGACGGCTGCCGGCGCGCGGCGCCTTTGTGGACTGGAAGCGGCTGCAGGCACAGGCCCAGCGCATGCTCGAGGGCACCCGCATCGACCCGCGCGCGCCTGCCGGCACGCTGAGTGCTGTGGACCGGCGCAAGCTCAACATCCTGCGCGCGCTGTTCAGCGGCGGCCGGCTGATCATCCTTGACGAGCCCACCGCGGCGCTGACCCTGGACGACCGGGCGGTGCTGTTCGACTTCATGCGCGACCTCAAGAACCAGGGCATCTCGTTTGTGTTCATCTCGCACTACAACGACGAGATCCTGGAGATCTGCGATTCCGTCACGGTGCTTCGCGACGGCCGTCTGGCCGGAAGCAGCGACAGCGTCGCCGGCATGACCACCGAGCGGCTGTCCGAGCTGGTGCTGGGCCGCGACCTGCAGCTGTTCCATCGGGGGGTTGCGGCTACCGGCGCGGGCGAAAACCCGCCCCCCGACCCGGGTGCTTCGGCCTCGCTCACGGTGCGCGGGGTGCGCGCGGCGGCGGTGGAGATCGACGCGTTCTCCATCCGCCCGGGCGAGGTGGTGGGCTTCGCCGGGCTGCCCGGTTCGGGGGCCAAGGAGTTCGCCCAGGCGCTGTACGGCCTCAATCCCGCGCGGGCAGGCTCCATGCGGGTGGCGGGCGACGCCGTTGAGGGCCCGCTTCCGCCCGGGCCGCCCGAGGCGCTCGGGCGCGGCATCGCCTACCTGTCGGACGACCGCAGGCGCGACGGGCTGGTGTTGCTGCTGTCGATCGGCGAGAACCTGTCGCTGTCGAGCCTGGGCGCGGTGTCGCGGTTCCGCTTCTTCCGGCGCGGCAGCGAGGCAGCACTGGTCAGGCGCTATTTCAACGAGATGGGCGTCAAGGCGCCCAGCCCGGACGTTTCGATCGACACGCTGAGCGGCGGCAACCAGCAGAAGGTCTGCCTCGGCCGGCTGCTGGCCACCGAGCCGCGCGTGCTGATCCTTGACGAGCCCACGCGCGGCATCGATGTCGGCGTCAAGGAAGACGTGCACCGCATGGTCGACGCGCTGACGCATCGCGGCCTCAGCGTGATCGTCATCACCGCCGATCTCGACGAGATGGCGCGGATCGTCGATCGCGTCTGCATCTTTTCCGCCGGGCGCATCGTGCAGACGCTTGCCGGCGGCGCCATCACCACCCAGAACCTGCGCGAGGCGGCGTTCGACCGACGCGTCGCGGAAGCCGGCGCGAACGGGGCATCCTGAGCATGTCGCAGCAAACCTCTTCTTCCACCGCCATGGGCCTCAGGGCCGCGGATGCCCCGGCCACGGCGCAGCGCGGCCCCACGCTGCAGCGCGGGCTGCGCTGGACGCTGCAGAACGTCGTCTGGTTCTGGCTGATCGGGCTTGCCATCATCTTCGGCCTGCTCAACAGCTTCTTCTTCAGCGTCGCCAACCTGCAGAACATCCTGATCCAGGCGACCGTGCTCGGGCTGCTGGCGCTTGCGGTGTCGATGCCGCTGCTGGTGGCCGAGATCGACCTGTCGATCGCCAGCAATCTCGGCTTCTCCTCGGTGG
>CAXUNX010000114.1:0-10542 GCA_964252545.1 uncultured Acetobacteraceae bacterium
GTTCTCGGTGTACCAGCCGTTGCGCAGCAGCACGGTCGGGAGGCCCGAGGCCGCGAGCAGGGCCTCCGTCTGGCGGTGGTCCTCGGCCACGCCCAGGGGAGAGCAATCGGCATGCAGCACGCTGGTGTAGGCGACCAGGCCGACGCCGGCCGCCTTGGCCGCCTCCACGACGTTGCGGTGCTGGGCGACGCGGCCGTTCATCTCGCTCGACGAGATGAACAGCAGCCGCTCGATCCCCTCCAGGGCGGCGCGAAGCGAGAGAGGGTCGGCGTAGTTGCCGGGGCGCGCCTGGACACCCCGTGCCTCCAGGCGCTCCGCCTTGGATGGGGTGCCGTGCTCGCCGGGACGGACCAGACCGGCGATGGCGGCGGCCGGCGTGCTGTCCAGCAGCTCGGCGATAACCAGCGCACCGAGTTGGCCGGTGGCGCCGGTGATGAGGATACGGGGTTGGGCCATGGGAAAAGCTCCTGTTCGACCGTCTCGGTTGGAGACCAGGTATTGAATAAGGACTGGCTACGGGCAACGTAAGGAGGCATGATTTCCGCTCCTGGTGACCGCCGCGTGCCCACCCTCGCCGCTGCCGACCGGCCGCTCGAGACCGCCCTTGAGGATTGGAGCGGGGCTGGCTTCGATCCCGTCGCTTGCCCGGTGCGCAACGTGCTGGACCGCATCGGCGACAAGTGGACCCTGCTGGCGCTGGTGGCGCTGGCCCGGCAGCCGCGGCGCTTCAGCGAGTTGCACCGGGCGATCCCCGACATTTCCAAGCGCATGCTGACGCAGACGCTGCGCGAACTGGAGCGCGACGGGATCGCCGACCGGGAGGTGTTTCCCACCAAGCCGCCCAGCGTGCGCTACAGCCTGTCGCCGTTGGGCCGGTCCGTGCTGACGCCGCTGGCCAACTTGGTGGATTGGGCCGAGAACAACTATCCAGCCATCCGCAAGGCCCGTGAGCGGTTCGATGCCACCGCGCCCCCGACCGGAAGCGCCGCGGCGGCGCCATGATGCCGACCCGAGGCCCGTGTTCAGGACCCACGAGCCTGGCGATCTCGCCGTTCGGGAACACGGCCGACCGACCCGACGTCTGGTCGCGGGGCTTGGCCGCCGAGGTGGCCGGATTAGCGGATGCAGCTTGCATCGGGCATGCTGTATGCGCTCCTCCAGTGCGCCCTGGTTAAGGTTGCATCGTGATCCGCCTTGCTGCACGCGCCCAGACCGCCGGGCCATCATCAATCTGTCGCAGGCCTGCGAGCGCGGCCTCACCGCCGCCGTGGCTAAGCGGCGCCGCCTATCGCCAGTTCTGATGTGCCACCTGGATGTCCACCTTATGCCCGGCATTGGCCGGGATGGTTACGTGCTCGACGTTCGGGCTGACCTCTTCTCCCATCTCGCGACCCGAACGGTGGCGCCGCTGCTGCCGGAATGCCGCACCCAAACCGATCAACGACCCAATCCGCTGTTCGAGATCAGCGGCAAGCGCCATGGGATGGTCGTCCAGGCGATTGCCAGCATCCCAGGGCGCGAGTTCTGTTGGTCCGTGCAGTTCCTGACGGACCAGCACGATGCCGTGGTTCGCGCGCTCGACACCCTGTTGCTCGGGTTCTGATTCGATGACCGGTCTCCATCACGCGGTGTGCCCGGAAGCCGCAGTGCCTTGCGATCCGTTGATGGCCAAGTGGTTGCGTGCCCTGGTCCCCCGTAGCCGCCACCGTGCTGGACGATCCGGGCTCATGCATGACCTTCCGGCCGATCAAGGCTGGCAGCTGTTCCAGCAGCAGCAGGGGCTCTGCGCCATCTCGGGACTAGCCTTCTCCCTGGCCGAGTTTAGCGGTGTGCTGGTGAAACACCCATTCGCTCCGAGCCTTGACCGGATCTCCTCCCAACGTGGCTACACCGCCGAGAACGTCCGACTGGTCTGCATCGCCGTGAATTTCGGGATGGGCCAATGGGGAGAGGAGCTCTATCTGACCTTCGCCAGAGCGGCCGTGGACCGGAGCAGCCAGCTTAACGTGGCCGCTGCGGCAACAGCCGGCGCGGGCGCAAGCTCGACTTTCTCAGCCGAGGAGACCGCCTCAGTCTGGCTTGCCGCTCAACGTGAACGTCTTGCCGCCGCAGAGAAGATCGCGTCGACCTTGTTCGGGGAGCCTTTGCTTCGACAGCGACGCCGGATAGCCAGCCTCAAACGCAACCTGACACTCGGGCCCGATGGCTTGAGAGCCGCTGCCGCCAAGGCCGTTCATACACGCGCCGGCCGATAGACGATGACTCGCCTGTAGCTTTCGGAGAGACCGGGCTGGCTGGTCGCATCCGGCCTCGACGGCGGGGTGGTCAGACGGTTCAGGTCAGCACGGTGGGGCTGGCTAGCGCCGGCCTTCGCGCGCTTCTTCCAGCGTGCCCGGCGCCAGTTTCACCGTGATCTCGGCCAGCCGGTGCGCGGCCGCTACGATGCGGTCGAGTGCATGGACGCGATCGGCTTCACCCACTTCCCGAAGCATGGCCGTGAACTCCGACTCCAGACCGGGTACCACATGGGCGCGGCCGAAACTGACCTCCTCGAACCAGCTCGGCAGGCCGAAGGTGATGTCGAGCTGGTTGCCGAAGAAATAGCGTAGCTTCCCGGCCTCGTCATGCACCGGAGAGATGAAGAGCAGGTTCCAGAATGCTTCGCCGTCACGTCGGTAGTTGACCAGCCACTCGATGCAGCCGTGCCCCGCGTCCAGGCAGGCGCGGATGCGGCGCGTGGATGTCGGGTCGGTTCTGGAACCCTGCAGGAACCGGCAGTTGCGGCCGACGACCTGCTCCGCGTCGTAGCCGGTCACTGCGGTAAAGCCAGGGTTGACGGCCACCATCGGGCAGTCGGGCAGGTGCGGGTCGGACAGCACCATCGCGGCCTTGCTGTGCATCATGGCCGCCCGCAGTGCACCGCCTATCGGATCCATCATGCCAACCCCCCGGTTTGATGGAGTGTAAACGTCGCAGGTGGGGTCCGGTAGAGGCCCCCGTGGGCCGGCGCCGCGGATCAATAGCCGATCTCCGCCGGCGGTGCGCCACGGCAGAGCCGTTGTGGAAAAATCGCCAGTCCCCCCGCGGCATCCGCATCTCCAAGTCTGGCGACGGGGAATGGCGGCGGCGGCCAAGCAGGGCCGCTTTCCGCCCGGAGCGGATCGGAGGAAGGATGAGCTACGCCATTGTTGGTTTCGGCAAGATCGGGCAGGCGCTCGCCCGGGCGTTCGCGCGGGAGGGCGTCGAGGTTCGGGTGGCGACCCGGCGGCCGCCGGAAGCGCTGGCCAAGCAGGCGCAGGAGATCGGCGCAACCATCATCGCCACGCAGCTCGAGGATGCGCTCGAGGCCGATATCGTCCTGCTGGCGGTGCCGTTCTCGCAGCATGGCGAGATCGCAAAGGCGCGCCCGAGCTGGCAAGGCAAGATCGTGGTCGATTTGACAAACGCGTTCGGCATCCCGGTGGAGGAGCTGGACGGCCTGCCCTCCTCGGTGGTGGTTGCCCGCGGCCTGCCCGGCGCGCGGCTGGTGAAGGGGTTCAACCACCTGGCCGCGAGGACGCTGAGCGAGGACCCCGCCGCGCGCGGCGGCCGGCGGGTGGTCTTCCTGGCGAGCGACGACGAGGATGCGGCGGCTCCGGTCCGGAGCTTGGCCGAACGGCTCGGCTTCGCGCCGGTCTGGCTGGGCAAGCTCGCCGAAGGCGGCGCGCTCGTGCAGGCGCGCGGGCGGAGCTGGGGGCCGCTGATCTTCCAGGATCTTGTTAAGTTCGACCAGCCGTAGCGGCGTTCTGGGGCAAGCGGCAGGGTCGGCGCAGGCCGGGGGTTGTTTGCCGGCCTGCGGGTCCGGCCGGATTTCGGCTGCATCAGCGGAGCTTTGATCATGAGCGACATCGAAGAAGCGCTGACGGTGCTCCGAAGCATCTTGGATCGGGACGCAGCACCCGCGACCCGGCACATGGACCCGGTGCGGTATACTGACACAGGACCCGCGTGTCGGCGACGAAGGCGGGGGGGGGTCCGGCGCTATGCTTGCGGCGGTGCGCGCCCTGGACGCTTTGCTGCAGACGCGGTTGATGGATGTCGCCGGCGAGGCACAGGCGCTCGCAGCAGCGCGCAACCATTCCGCCCAACATCGCCAACGCGCTCGGGCCGTGGCTCGCCGGGATGGGCTGGCGCCGGGCGGGCTCGCCCTCTGGTGCGCGACCACCGTGATCGACAGGCAAGCCTCCGGGCAGCTTTTCTCCTGCAAGGGCGCCGCCCGGTAAGCGGGGGATGCGAGGTTTTTTTTATCGGTCGGTGCCGTGCGGCGGTTCGGTGTTCTGGTCGCCGCTCTGCACCTCGGGGCGCGGCTTCGGCTGGCCCTTGGTCGGCCCGGGGCGGGCGCCGCCGGGATCGATCTCGGAGACCGGCTCGTTGGCGGTGGTCTTTTCTGTCTGCGTGTTTGTTGGCTGGGACATGGGAGCGCTCCTCGGTGGTGACCGTTCACGTGTGGGGAACGGCTTCGTTCCCCGGGTGCCGCGAGCAGCATGCGCCTTGAGCGCGGTTCGGCCCGGCCCAACTCTATACCCGGCGAGGTTCACGGTTGCTGGTGCGCGATGATGGGATTGAAGGGTTGGCCGGGTTGGGCGGGGATCGGGATGACGCTGGCGCTCGCCGGCTGCGTCACCCCCAGCGGGCCGGTGTTCGGCGACTGGCGGGGAAGACAGCTCGGAGACAGCATCAACAATCCGACCTTCGTCAACCTGGTGCTGCATGGTTCGCCCGGCGACCAGGGCGGCGCCTATGATTTCCAGGCGCAGGTGCTGGATCCGAGCCTGGATGGACTGGGCAACCACACGGTGATCTGGGGCGACCAATGGAGCCTGGTGCATTCCAGCACTCCGGGCGCTCCGCCGATCCTGGTGCTGCATAACCTGCCGGCCAGCCAGATCTCGCGCTATGCCCTGCTGCCGAACGGCCTGCTGGTGCCGGTGAACACCGGCAGCCTGCCCACCAACGCCCGCTACAACCTGCAATACGCGCTGCAGCCGGTGCCCAAGCAAAGCTGGGGCTACGGCCGCATCTAGCACGCCAGACACCTTCAACAGGATTGCAAGGGCACGCCTTTGCTGGGTCCGGGGGCAACGCCCCCGCCGCCCCGGTGGTGCCCGCCGATCAACGGCACCAGCTCCATCAAACCGGGTGCTGCGAGATCGGGCGGATCAAAGCTGGCCGGCCACAACTGTCCGCGCGAAACAAACGCGGTCGAGAAGCCTGCGGCGCGCGCGCCGTGCAGGTCCCAGGGGTGGCTTGCGACCATCATCACCTCCGCCGGCTGCATCGCCAGCCGGGCTGCGACCGCCTGGTAGGTTTCGACGCGCGGCTTGGGCAGGCCGAGCTCGTCGATCGAGACCACATGGGCGAAGCAGGATCGCAGCGAGGCGCGGTCGAGCAACTGTTCGGTCGCCTCGGTGCTGCCGTTGCTGAGTGCTGCGCAGGCGAGCGCTTGCGCGCGGAGCTGTTGCAGCGCCTCCGCCGCGTCGGGATCGGGCTCGAGCTGGCTCATGCCGGCCAGCACGGCCTCGACCCGCGCCCCGTCCTTGCGCAGGTGGTGCTGGTGCAGCAGATGATGCAGGTTGTCCCGCAGCAGCGTGATCATCGGCGCGGTCCGCCCGGTGCAGCCCAGCGCGAACAGGTCGCGCAGGCTGGCGGCGAACCAGGGTTCCAGGGCCTGCCCCGGCAGCCCGCAGGCCACGAGGCGGCTCCGCTGGCTTTCCAGCGAGAACAAGGTGCCGATCACGTCGAACACCAGGGCGCGGGTTTGTTGCGGCGCTTGCATCGATGCCTCCCGAACGATGGAGGACCAACGCACGAGCCCCCCAGGTGGTGGCCTCCCAGGTGGCCGCTCGGGCGGTGGCGCGGAAGCGATGGCCGCGGGAAAATTCTCGGTGCCGCGCCGCGCCGCTCAGGCGGCGGCCTCCAGCAACTGGCGCGCCTGCTTCAGGTCGGCCACGAAGGCGGCGTATTCGCGGATCTTGGCATCCTCGTCCGGCAGCCGGAGCAGGTAGGACGGATGCACCGTCACCAGCCCCTGGGTGTTGCCGTCCAGGGCGATCGGGCGGCCGCGCTCGCGCGAGATGGTCACCGTCCGCCCGAGCACGGCGCGTGCGGCGGTGGCGCCCAGCATGACCAGCAGCACCGGCGCCACCAGCCGGCGCTCGGCGCTCAGCCAGCTGGAGCAGGCGGTGATCTCGGACTGGTCCGGCTTCTGGTGGATGCGCCGCTTGCCGCGGGGCTCGAACTTGAAGTGCTTCACGGCATTGGTGACATACACCACCTGCCGGTCGATGCCGGCCTCCACGATCGCCCGGTCGAGCATCTGTCCGGCCGGGCCGATGAACGGCCGTCCGGCAAGATCCTCCTGGTCGCCGGGCTGCTCGCCGACCATCATCATGCGCGCGTCGGCGGGTCCTTCGCCGAACACCGTCTGGGTGGCGGGTTGCCAGAGCGGGCAGCGCCGGCACTCCGCGGCTTCCTCCGCCAGCGCCTGGATGCCGCCGGACGATTCCGGCCGGTAGGGGGCCGGCTCGCGTGGCTCGAGCAGATCGGGGGCGCGCGGCGTGGGAGTGGATTTCGGCATCGGCGGTTGCTCCAGCATGGTTCGGGTGCGGCTTGCGGCACTCCGGACCAGCTCGGGGATCGCAGCGGCCTCGGGAAGGTTGCGCCAGTATTTGCGCGGCATCTCCGAGGTCATGGCGGAGATCTTCAGCCGCGCCGGATTGAAGATGGCGCTGAAATAGGCGCGCCAGTAGCGCGCCAGGGCGTCGTCGTCGGGAACCGCGGAGGGATCGGCGCCGGCGCCGAACTCGCGAACCTCGCCGGTCCAGTGCAGGCTGCGATAGGGGGTGAGGATCGAGAACACCATGTTGGCGAAGCGGCGGATGAAGAAGTCGGCATTCGCCTCGACGATGTAGTGCTCGGGCTCGAACCAGGCGACATAGCGGACCGCATCCTCCGCCTTGACCTCGCGGAAGCGCAGAAAGGCCCGCATCTTGTGGGTGTCGCGCCGCACCGACTGGGCGATCCGGGTCGCCCGGTTGACCTGCGGGTCGACCGCATCCTGCATGATGCTGCGCTCACCCTGGCGCACCCGCCAGATCAGCGCGTAGAGCAGCGCGAAGCGTTCCGGCTCGCGGGCCTGGATCACGGTTTGCGCCAGATCAACCAGCGGGCGCGGTACCGCGAACGCCGAAACCGGAGCGGGGGCCGGAGCCGGTGGGTGTGGGGAGGGTTCGGCGGCAGCCGCGTCCCCCGCGGGGGCGAACAGGTCGTCCGGGGCGCCCACCGACCAGATCACCGACTCGGGCGGGGTGTCGGCGGCGGCGAGTCGCCTGGCCGCGTTCCGCCAGCCCTCGAAATCCACCTGATGCGCCAGCACGACCGAGTTCATGTTCGGGTCAAAGCAGGGCGAGCTGCGATGGTTTCCTGGCCAAGCGGGCGGCGAGCCGCGCGCTGTCCGGAGCGCTGCGCGGCGCGTGGTCGAGCGCGGTGATGAACGGCGCGATCTTTGCCAGCGACAGGCGAAGCCGTCCCAGATCCTCCATGCGCAGGCTGCGCTGCCTGCGCGCGGCGATGATCCGGTCGACCGACTTGACTCCCAGGCCGGGCACCCGGAGCAGCGCCTCGCGGTCGGCGCGGTTGATGTCGACGGGAAACATCTCGCGATGCACCAGCGCCCAGGCCAGCTTCGGATCGCGTTCCAGGTCGAGGTTGCCGGAGGTGTCGGTGGCCAGCTCCTCCACGCCGAAGCCGTAGAAGCGGAGCAGCCAGTCGGCCTGGTAGAGCCGGTGCTCCCGCAGCAGCGGCGCCGGCTTCAGGGGAAGCAGGGAGGAGGCATCCGGGATCGGCGAGAAGGCGGAATAATAAACCCGGCGCAGGCCGTAGGCGCCATAAAGGGTGGTGCTGGCGTTCAGGATGGTGCGGTCCGAGCTGGCATCCGCGCCGATGATCATCTGGGTGGACTGGCCGGCCGGCGCGAAGCGCGGCGGCTTGGCGCGTCCGGGCGGGGTTTTCTCGCGCGCCGCGTCGACACCCAGGCGGATCCGGCCCATCGAACGGCGGATCCCGCGCATGTCCTTTTCAGGGGCGAACTCCGCCAGCCCCTGCTCGGTCGGCAGCTCGACGTTGATCGAGAGGCGGTCGGCCCAGCGACCGGCTTCCTGCAGCAGCAACGGATCGGCGTCCGGGATCGTCTTGAGGTGGATGTAGCCGCGGAAGCCGTGGGCCTCGCGCAAGGTCCGCGCCACGCCGATCACCTGCTCCATGGTGTAGTCCGGCGAACGGATGATGCCGGAAGACAGGAACAGCCCTTCGATGCAGTTCCGTCGGTAGAAGCCCAAGGTCAGCCGGACCACCTCGTCCACGGTGAAGCGCGCCCGCTGCACGTTGGAGGAGGCGCGGTTGATGCAGTAGGCGCACTCATACAGGCAGGAATTGGTCAGCAGGATCTTGAGCAACGAGATGCAGCGACCGTCCGGCGCGTAGGCGTGGCAGATGCCCATGCCCTCGGAAGAGCCCAGCGCCTTGCGGTCTCCGAGGCTGTTGCGCTGTTCGGTGCCGCTTGACGCGCAGGAAGCGTCGTACTTGGCGGCGTCCGCCAGGATTTCGAGCTTCTTGAGCAGATCCATCAGGCAACGTTCCCGGATTGTTCCGAAATTCGACTATAAGAGATGTGGCCGGTCTCGACAGGCTGCAACCGCAAAGTGCAAAAAGCATGACAAGGTGATGAGGCGTCAGGACCGGCGGGTGGAATCATGGATCAGGCGGGTGGAGCGGTAACCGCGTTGCGTGAAACGGCGTCTCGGGTGAGGCACTGGCTGGATGGCTGCGCGTGGCCGCTCTGGATCGCCAGGGGCATCGACCGCGACGGCCTGTTCTTCGAGCAGCTCGACTTCGCCGGCAATCCCGATCTCACCGCCTGCCGCCGGGTGCGCGTGCAGGGACGCCAACTGTTCGCGTTCGCTCGCGCCCTGGCCTGCGGCCACGAGGCGGCGCGGGCGCCGCTGGTGCAAGCGCTTGCCACGGTGGAGGCCCGGTGCTGGGGAGCCGGCGGCAAGCCCGGCTGGATCCACATGCTGACCCCCGACGGCGAGCCGCTCGACGTGCTGCGCGACACCTACGACCAGGCCTTCATGCTGTTCGGGCTTGCGGCCACGGCGCAGGCGGGCTTCCCGCACGCGCTGGTGCTTGCCCGGCGCACCGTCGAGTTCCTGGATGCGAGCCTCGCCGACCCCAAGGCCGGCGGCTATTTCGAAGGTCTGCCGGCTTCGTTGCCGCGTCGCTCCAACCCCCACATGCACCTGCTGGAGGCGATGCTGGCGCTGTTCGAGGTCACCGGCGAGGTCGACTGGCTGCAACGCGCCGACCGCATCGCCGCCTTGTTCGAGCGGCGGTTCTTTGACCACCAGAACGGGACGCTCGGCGAGTATTTCAGCCGCGACCTGATGCTGGCCCAGGGAGAGCGCGGCCAGTCGGTCGAGCCGGGGCATCATTTCGAGTGGTGCTGGCTGCTGCACCGGCTGGCCGATGCGGGCGGCAGGAACTATCGCGGCCAGGCCAGCGCGCTCTATGCCTTCGGGCTCCGCCACGGCATCGGCAACAGCGGGTTCGCCATTGACGAGTGTTCCCGCACCGGGCGGCAGCTTCGGCTTTCGCGTCGCACCTGGCCGCAGACCGAGCTGATCAAGGCCCACCTCGCCCAGGGCGCGTTCGAGCACGCCGCCCGGGTGTGCGACATGCTGCTCGACAGCTATCTCGCGACCCGGGTGCCCGGCCTCTGGGTCGACCAGTTCGACGCCGGCGGCGAGGCGCGCGCGGATGTCGTGCCGGCCAGCACGCTCTACCACCTGGTGGTGGCGTTCGAGGATCTGCTGCGTGTCGCCGGCCCGGGCTAGAGCCGGTTGCGTTTGCATGGGCTCACGGCTCATGCTCTGGAAACCACCCGAGGCGGGCTAGCTCCTGGTGCTTGCCAGGTGGCTGGCGGCGGGAGCCTCCAGCATGTCCCGCGGCAGCACGATGCGGGTGATCTTCCAGCGCCATTGCTCGATCCGCATGCTGATCCGGATCGGCGGCTCGCCGCCGATGGGGATCCGGGCCTCGAAACCGGCGGGCGAGGTGAAGAAGCCGTTTGGCAGACCCGCCGCACTGCGCGGGTGCTGCACCGGGCTGTCCAGCATCGCCTCCAGGCGCGCCGGGGTCACGTCGTCGTCGATGATCCCGGAGGCGAGCCCCTGGGCGAACGACTCCCCGAACCCGGGCAGCTCGTCCGGCTGGCTGGCCGCCTGGATGCTTGTTGGCCGCAGCCCGAGCGACTGCTTCAATCCGGTCCGCACCGCGGACCAGTCGAGCGAGGCGCACAGCACCGCCTGGTTGTGGTTCCGCAGGGCGCTGCCCATCGCCCAGAGCGCTGCATAGGGCGAGCCGAGATAGAGCATCCCGGCCGCGACCAGCGAGCCGGTGCAGATCCGCCGTTGCCGCCGCTTGCGGCCGGCACCGGCGGATCTGCAC
>CAXUNX010000115.1:0-10369 GCA_964252545.1 uncultured Acetobacteraceae bacterium
TCAGGCTCATAACCTGAAGGTCACAGGTTCAAATCCTGTCCCCGCAACCAATACCTATGCATAACCATAAACCATTGAGCGGCTTGTCCGACGACATCAAGCGCGTCCTGGCTCGTCGGTGCGACGTCCCGTCCCGCAGGCGCACCCCCGTCAGCCGGTTCAGCACCAAAGACTCCGAGTTTCCTTCTTGTCAGCAACACGGCCATTCTCCCGGCATCGAGAACTTTCGACGATGCGAGCTCGACATGGGAGCAGGCTGCCACGAGAATGGAGAACCACCGGATCCGAGCCACCGCCTGCGCGGTTCATCGCGTCAGCCCGATCCCATCAGCCGCTGCCTGAGACGTCACGTCAGACGGCTAGCTGCCTAAGGAAGGCTCTACCTCCTGGTTGCCATCGATCGGGTCACCAAGTTTGCCTTGTGTGGAGCTGCACGAGAAGGCCACACGACGCTTCGCCGGAGACATCCTCCGCGCCCTCGTGGTCAGAGATACGGTAAGAGGCGACCGGCAAGTTCGGCCGCAGTCTCGTCTGCCGGAAGCGGCGCCAGATAACGGCCGTCCGGTCCGACCAGAAGCAGGACTGAGCTATGATCGAGCGTGTACCGGCCGCGATGGGCCGGATCCGGGTGGCTGATCGCGGTCACCTGGTACTCCCGCATCGCCGTTTGGATCTGCGCATCGCTGCCGGTCAGGCCGATCAAGCGTGGATCGAACTTCTGAACAAAGTGCTGCACGGCATCGGGCGTGTCGCGCGACGGATCGACGGTGATAAAGAGGGGCTGCAGCGTTCTGGCCCGATCACCGAGACGTTGCATGGCATCCGCGACCGTGCCCAGCACCACCGGGCATACATCCGGACAGGAGGTGTAGCCGAAATAGATCAGCAGGGTCCTGCCTCGAAAATCGCGATCAGTCGCTAGCTTCCCGTCTGCCCGCATCAGCGTCCAGGAGCCGCCGACGGCTGCATCCCCAGGAACCGGGCCACCCAGCAGCCACAGATACAGGCCCGCGAGCAGCAGCAGGGCTCCACCCAGGATGCCGACCAAAAGCCCGTGCCCGGGCTGCGGCGATTGGCGTCGCCGCGCTGCCTGCGCGCGCGTCGTCCGACGTTCGGCAGCCCGTCTCATGACATGCCCGCATGCATGTCCATGCCCGGCGTCAGGCCGCTCAGCATGGCTGCGGCAGCAATCGCCAGCACCCCGAACGTGGCCTGCACGATGATGCTGCCGGCAAGCCGCTGACGTGCCGCCTCGGCGCTGCCGCCGAGCAGGTCGGGAGCCAGCCGATAGCGGTTCAGCAACGCGCAGCCCAACAGCCCGCCAAACAACGCGGTCTTGACCAGCACGACGATGCCGTAGGGCATCGCGCGCAGCGCGGCCACGCTCCCCACCAGCACCCAGCCTTGGAGCAGGGCGGATCCGGCAAGCAGGACGACCGCCCATTTCCCCAGCGGCGAAAACCAGCGGGCAGCGGTCGCACCTGCCCTCGGCGGGCCGAGACGCACCACCAGCAGCAGCGGCATCAGCCCGCCAACCCAGAAGGCGGCCGACAGGAGATGCAGCACGTCCGCGCCGAACAACAGGCTTGATGCGCCATGCATCGCCATCGCGTGGCCGTGTCCCGCCTGTGCTGCCACGTTGGCGGTGGCAGCGATGGCGGCCAAGCGGTCGGCGCGCCCTGCGATCAGGCAGCTGGTTGCGGCAACCAGTCCTAGCTGCAGCACAATCAGATGGCCGAACCGGGTGCCGGTCAGCACCGGCTGGAGCGCCGAGACGGTCTGGGACAAATCTTCGGCGCTGGAGATCACCCCAGCCTGCAGCACTGCCCAGCCGACCATGCCGGGCACTGCCGCAACCAGGCTGATCCAAGTCAGGCGAGACAGTGCCCGCTCGACCGGAGCCGTTTGATCGGATGCTATCCCGGCAAGCGCGCGCGGCGCGATCAGCACCCGGAACACCAGACTTCCGCTGGCTGAAAGCAGGGCGGCCACGAACAGCGCACGCGCCAGCATCATCAACATCCCTCCTTCCGGCACGAACGCTGCCATCCCACCAGGCGGCATGGCTAGCTCTTCACGCTGAAGGTGAAGCGGCCTTCGGTCTTATGGGTATCGGTGGCAACAACGTGCCAGACCACGAGGTAGGTGCCGGGCTTGAGCGGCTTCAGCCCGATCGCGAGCCGCGCCTCGCCGCCGTCGAGGTGAGCGGCGCCCTGGTCCATGCGCGCGCCGGACGCATCCTGCACGATGATGGTGCTGAAGCGCGGTTCAACCCCTTCGGTGAAATCGATCACCACCTGATCCGGCGCCTGTTCCAGCGTGCTTCCCACCGCGGGGTTCGCCTTCTTGAGAAAGGCATGAGCAGAGGCGCGGCCCCCGCCAAGTGCGAGGCCGGCAACCGCGACAGCCATGAGATTGCGATGCATCGAATGCCCTCCCTGCCGGATCATTGGAAGATCGGCTTGCCGATCGTGTTGGGGAAAAGATCATCAAAGAAGAAATGCACCAGACCCACGGCGCCGACATTCGTCCCTGCAGTCTTGTTGAGAGGCACCAGCGCCTCCAGCCCGATCTCGCCCCATTGCGCCATGTAGATGACGCCCGGAGCCGCGGTCCAGGCGGTGGCCTGGGCGCTGGGCGTGGAGGCTGGCGACGACCAGGTGAACTCCACCAGCGGGATCATGTTGCCGAGCAATGCCGGCAGCCCGATATCCTTCACCTGCGACTGCAGGTAGGGGATGCTGTACTGGAGTGAGAGCGCTCCGGCCCAGGCATTGTTGTTGCCGTTATTATATTGGGCGGCAATCCCACTATCGAACGGAGACGCCACCACCGCCGCCGGCTGGGCCAGTTTCAGCTCCTTGTCGGCGATGGTGTAGCTCAGCTCTCCGGTGATCGCGAACGGTCGCAACAGGCCGATCGGCAGATCGCCGAACCCCTTGCCGAAATATCCGGTCGGCGAGGTCGAGCCGTAATGGTCAGCACCGGTATGCGTCGTTCCAGTGCCGCCGAGCTCGCGGATCACGCCGAGCGATGCAACGAACTCGTGCTCCGCGTTGGTGTAGGCCTGCCACTTGCCGGTGATGAACAGGTTCTCGAACCCGGTCTGGGTCTTTGATCCGGTCATCTGCTGGATGTCGTAGCCGTCGTTGAAGATCAGCGCCGTGTTCGAGGTGACCGTTTTGTCGTACTCGAAGCCGAGATCGACCTCGTGGCCGGGACCGGTGCCGCCGTCGGCACCGCTGCGCGTGTAGGTGAAGGCGGGAAGCGACGCTTCGTCGCTGACGCCGGGATCATCGAAGGTCAGGGTGACCGGAAACACCCGAACGCCGGCGATGACGTGAGCCCGCGCAGGATGCGCGGCAAGCAGCGCCGCAGCCGCAACCGCGGCTGGCACGCAGGGAATGGAACGCATGGGAACACCGTCCTGGTGAGCGTGAGTCGATGGACGCGGCGCATGCAGCACCGCGTCCGCTGCGTGAGGACTCAGGCCTGGACGGGTGGACCTCGGGGAAAGCCGAGCTGGGACTGGTGCGACGGCGGTCCGCGCGCCGACCGCGTCGCTTGCAGGTGCGACAACCGTCCGAGAGCGGCCACGGGCGCCAGCCCGGGCAGAAGCATCAGCATGACGCTGGGGAGAGCGAGCGCGACGCTGAGCGGGCAGAGCGCGAAGGCCGGCGCGTGCCCGCGGTGATGCGGCGGGCGACGATCAGGCTGTGCCGGAACGCCGCCCCGGCACAGGATGCTCACCGAATGCAGATCCGACCTTTGCCGCTCGGAGGGCGGATCCGGCAGCGTGACCGCGCCGAGTGCCAGCTGACTGACAAGTGCCAGAACCACCAGCAGCAACCCTGCAAGGCCGGCCGGGGTTCGCCGACAGCGCAACATCGGTGCGCGCATCATCAGGGCGCCAGCAGGCGGCTTCGTGCCATGACGGCATGATGTCGAGGTTGCTGTGAGCCTGGTTGGGATGCGACGGGTTCCTTAAAACCTTTGCGCGATGCCGACCAGGATGGTCCGGCGCAGTCCGAATTGCGGCGCGCCGACGCCGACGCCGGTGCCGTTGCGGATCTCGTAATGTCGGTCCAGCAGGTTGATGACGTCAAGCCGCAGCGTGGTCGGGCGGCGCGGGATCAGCTTGACGGTCTGCAACCCGGCAAGGTTGATCGTGTAGTAGCCGGGAAGCGCCTGGCCGTTCGGCACCGAGCCGTCTGCGCGCAGACCGCTGCCCACCACGAGATCGGTCGACAGGCGCAGCGGATAGGCGGTTCCATGGAACGCCGTGTAGGCGGCGCCACCCGATCCGGTCCAGGTCTGGTTGTGGTCGAGATAGATCCAGTGGTGAGAGATGTAGGCCAGATCGTCGGCCGAGAAGTTGAACTGCGCCGAGTCGATATCCTTGCCGATGGCACGCGACCAGGCGACGTTGGCGTAAAGCGACCAGGGGCCGTGATCATAGGTCGTGTTCAGTTCGTAGCCATGATCCTCTCCCCTGGCATAGTTGAAGGCGGTGAGAATGATCGGGGCGCCGAACTGTCCCTCGTCGATCAGGTTGCGCGCCTGCTTGTAGTAGGCATCGAAGCCGATCTGCCAGCCTGGGAGGAGCACCTGCTCCACGCCGGCGTCGTAGTAGTTATCCCGTTCGGCCTTGACCGTGGTGTCCTGCGTCACCTCCGCGGCCGCCGACGTGCCGTTGAAGATCGACACCGAGGACGAGCCCACGAGCTCGAACGGCGGCGGCACGAAATAGCGCGAGTAGCCCGCATGCACGGTGGTGGTCGCGGTCGGGTTCCAGACCACGTTCACGCGCGGACTGAACTGGTTCTCGTGCGTGTACTCGTCAACCACGTCAAATCGCGCGCCGTAGTTGATCACCACGTGCGGCAGGATGTGCCATTCGTCCTGGAGGTAGAGACCATACAGGCCGCCGGTCTTGCCCAGGCCCTGATTGATGTTGAAGGGCCGGTTCGAGGTGGCGATGGCCCCCGAACCGTTCGGCTCGATGCTGTTGGCGATGCCGCCGCCGTTGAGGTCATCGCCCGCTGAACCATCGATGGCAGGCAGCACGGAGGAGGCGATGCTCGACACGTTGCGCTCTCCCAGGACCTGAAATCCGGCTCGCAGCGTGTGCGTGTCGCTGATCCGCCAGCTCGCATCGGTCTGCTCGCCGGTGGACAGCACCGAACGCGATGCAGTCTGGGCAACGCCGTTGAACAGCAGGTCGCCAATCGGGTCGGGCGAGTAGTACAGCGAGGAATACCGGTTGAAGACCTCCGTCTGCAGGGTGACCGCCCCGATGGTTTTCTGCAGGCTGAGGATTCCGAAGTCGGTGATCTCGCGCTGGTGCTCGTCCAGGTCTGCGCTGTTGTAGGTGGTGATGCCGTTCACATCGAGACCGAGCGAGGGCGTCTGAGCCGGGTTGTTGGGTATCTGGTAGAACTCGTTCGAGGCGCCGGCGAGCAGGCTGATCCTGGTGTCGCTGTCGACCACGTAAGACAGATGTGCCAGTCCGTGGGTTTGGTTGCTGAGGTCGTGCACGGGGTTGAAGCTTGCGGTCGGGTTCTCGATGCCGACGCGGTTGTGCAGGAAGTCCCCGGTGACGAACCAGTCGAGATTGCCGCTATGGCCGCCATACGAGAACGAGGGCTGGAAATAGTCGCGTGCACCGCCGTAGATTGAGATCTCTCCTCCAGGATCGGTGATCCCGGTCTTGGTGTTGATGTCGATGACCGCCGCGGTGTCAAAGCCGTACTGCGCCGGCAGCGCCCCGGTGATCAGCGACAGCGAATGGGCGAACCGGGTCTCGAGCGCCTGGCCGAACACGGTCAGGCCTTCGGGAAGCTGCACCCCGTCGAGCCGGAACTGGATCTCGTTATGGTCGCCGCGAACATGGATCTGTCCGTAACTGTCCTGCGCCACGCCGGGTGCCTGCAACAGCAACTGGTTGAGCGGAACGTTGTCTCCCTGCGGGATCGTGTTGATGCTGCTGCGACTGAAATGATAAACCGTAGCACCCAGGCTCGGCTCCAGCGCGCTGCGCGCCCGATCCAGGCGCGCCGTCACCGTGATCTGCTCGACCTCAGGGGTGGTCGAGTTGGCCCCGGGTGATTGGGTTGTGGCTGGCTGGGACCTGGTCGGTTGCGCCGGAGCGTTGAGGCCGACCGGCTTCTGGTTTCCCATCACCGCAGTCGGCCCGGCCTGGTTGGTTTGTGCGGCTTGCGCCCACGCATCGGCCGGCAATCCGGCGCACAGCGAACCAAGCATGCTGCCCGACAAGAAGAGGCACCATCGTGACATGAACGGTTCTCCAACACCGACGGCCGCCGCCGCAGCAAAAACGTTATAACGTCCTGTTACGTTATAAGATACCATTCGCGGAGGGTTGTCCATGCCCCGTGACACGGGCGCTTCTCATTGCACGGGCATTGTTGAAAACTGCAGCGTGCGTGCAACCGAGGCACGGTTGTTGCGCAGACGCGATCCGGGCTCTCGCGACTGCGTGTCTGCTGCAGCGACGCCGCTCTGGCGCCGCGTCAGACCGCCGTGGAAGAGGCGGCGGCCGGGGCTGATGCGGCGGAGGGCAAGGCAGCGCAAAGGGCGCAGGTGCCTACGGCCTCGATGCAGGAGCTCGCGAGCCGGAACCCGACGCCGCGCGCCGCGTGGGTCAGCGCCTTGTTGATCTGTCTTTCCTCGAGCTCCGTCACCCGGCCGCACTGCTGGCAGATCAGGAACTGCGCAGCATGGTGGTGACCATGGTCATCCTTGTCTGCGGGATGGACGCATCCAACAAAGGCAGCCAGCCGCTCGACCTTGTGGATCAATCCCTGCTCGAGCAGGAAGTCGAGGGCCCGGTAGATCGTGGGAGGTGCCGCTCGCTTGTGCGAGGCGCGCAACCGGTCGAGCAGATCGTAGGCGCCGGTCGGCTTGTCGCTGTCAAGAACCAGGCCCAGCACCTGGCGACGCAGCTCGGTCAGCCGCGTGCCACGTTGGTCGCACAGCAAGGCGGCACGAGACAGCATCGTGTTGGTCTGCTTGGAGAAGGAAAGCGTCGCCACGGGCACCTCGTTTGCAACTGTTATACTATAGCATGCAAGCCGACCCTGGAAGAGTTCCCTGCCGAGCGGCGCATCAGCCATCAAGCAGCGGCTGAGCCTCGCCTCGCAAGCGGTGGGTTGATGCGTCCGGGGATCTCAATTCTCGCTTGACGGCGCATGCCACGGCTAATACATGAACACATGCTCATAGGTTCTGGATATGCTCGAGACCGATCAGGCGACCGAACTCGCTGAACTGTTCCGCCTGCTCGGGGAACCGAACAGGCTCGGGATCGTGGCAAGTTGTCTCGAGCGGCCGCTCAATGTCGGAGAGATCACCGCGCGCCTGTCGATCAGCCAGTCGCTGGTGTCGCACCATCTTCGATTGCTGCGTGCTGCTCGACTGCTGAAGGCAGGCAAGCAAGGCAAGCAGGTCTTCTACAGCATCCCCGACTGCCACGTCCGGGAAATGCTGACCAACATGATCGAGCATCTGATCGAGCCGCATGAGCCAGAAGACAGCGTCAACATCGAAGCAGGAGAAAAGCCATGAGCGTGACCATTGATCGAGTGAAGTGTGCCTGCAGTGACTGCGTCTGCGTGGTCGAGGTCGACAAGGGCATCAAGCGCGACAACCGCATCTATTGCGGCGAGCCTTGTGCCGAACACCATGCGGGCGGAGCCGGCTGCGAGCATGCCGGCTGCACCTGCCACGGCTGAGAAGCGCTGACCCACTGACCGGCCGCCGAGGCTACCTGGATCGCCGCCAGCATTGTCGCGGCGGTGGCCGGTCTGATCGGTTTCTTTGTGGTGCTGCGGGGGTCCTCGTTTGCGGCGCATGCGCTGCCATTGGGGACCTTTCCGGGCGCGGCCGCAGGTGTGGGCGCATTGCTGGTCTTCAGCCTGATGGTCAGGCCGGCTTTCGCAGCGCGCAGGCTGACGAGCCGGCCATTTCCGGCGATGATGCTTTCGGCTGCCTTGTCCCTCGCCATCCTCTGGGCAGCGATCGCCCTCTCGTTCCTGTCGGACTGGCCGATCGGTTTTTTCGTTGGCAGCCTGAGTGCTCTCGCCTATGCAGCCGGACGCGCCTGGAGCGCCGCGAGACAGCCGGCTGCACGAAGCGGACGGCGGACCTGATGGCCAGTCAGGCCGCAAGCCAAGGGGCGGGGCCGCAAGCGGCCCTCACCACGGCACCTGATCCTGTTCAAAGTAGAAGCCGCCGGTCGGTCCGGAGGAATCCAGGCTCGCCAGCCACACGATCCCGGCGGCCGCTTGCTCCACCGTTCGATAACCGGAGTAGGCGTTGAAATCGGTTGCGGTGTAGCCCGGATCGGCGGAATTGACCTTGATGCCGTCCGCCGCGAGTTCCTTCGCGAACGATACCGTGACGGCATTCAGCGCAGACTTCGAGCTGTTGTAGCCCAGCACGTTGACTCGATAGAACTGGTTGGTCGGATCGGAAAGCCACCCGAGCGATCCCAGGCCGCTGCTGACCATGACGATGTTGGCGCTGCCCGCCGCCTTCAGCAACGGCAAGAAGGCCTGCGTCGACCGTATCGCACCGAACACGTTGGTTTCATAGACGTCGCGCACGTCGCGGACCGCCTGCTGACTGGGCGCGGTGGGTCGCCCGCCGAGGATGCCGGCATTGTTGATCAAGGCATCGAGCTTTCCGTCCTGCTCGCGAACCAGGGCGGCAGCAGCCTGGACGCTGTCCTCCCCGGTCACGTCGAGCGGCAGCATCCGAACGTCGTGGCCTTCCTGCGCCAGCCGCCCTGCGGCATCCCTGCCTCGCGCGTGGTCGCGGCTTCCGAGCCAGATCCGGTAGCCCAGTCTTGCGAGCTGGCGGGCCGTTTCAAAGCCGATGCCCTTGTTGGCACCGGTGATGAGCGCGCTCTTGCCTATCATTTCATGCTCCTGCGAAAGGTGGAAACGCTATCCGGTGCTGGTTGTCGCAAGTGAGGCAGCCTGCGAAGAGCGGTGGCCTCTCACCGCCCTCAGCTTTCCGGGAAGACGGACCGGACCGGGTCCGCGATCTCGATATCGTCGAGCCGCTTGATCCGGTAGACGATGGCCGAGGCAAGCCAGCAGGCGGCGAAGCTCCCGATGATCGCGTAGCCGAGCAGCCCCCAATGGTTGCTGAGGTCGCCCATCACCTCCCAGAACCAGCCCTTGAGGTCCAGCTCGCTGCCGATCAGGCTCAGCGTCTCGATGCCGCCGATCAGCAGCCCGACGATCGCCGACACCACGGTGATCGTCAGGTTGTAGTAGAGCTTGCGGATCGGCTTGACGAAAGCCCAGCCATAGGCGCCGAGCATCAGGATCCCGTCGGTGGTGTCGATCAATGACATGCCGGCCGAGAACAGCGCGGGAAAGGCCAGGATCGACCACACCGACAAGCCGTGCCCGGCCTCGGTCGCGGCGACCGTCAGCAGGCTGACCTCGGTTGCGGTGTCGAAGCCGAGGCCGAACAGGAAGCCCACCGGCAGCATCTGCCAGGAGTGGTTCACCAGCCGGAACAGCGGGCGCAGCAGACGGGCGATGAGCCCGCGATTGTTCAGCAGCAGGTTGAAGCTGTCTTCGTCGTAGGCACCCCCGCGCCGGACGTGCTTCCACGTCCGGTAGACGCCACGCGCGATCACCAGGTTCATCGTCGCCATGGCGAGCAGGAAGCAGCCGGACACCAGGGTCCCAACGATGCCCGCGGCGTCGTTGAAGGCGCTGAACCGCCCCTGCAGCTGCGTCACCGTGACGGCGATCACCGCGGTGCCGATCACCAGCACCAGCGAATGGCCGATCGAGAAGAAGAACCCGGTCGCGACCGGGCGCTTGCCCTCCTGCATCAGCTTGCGCGTGACGTTGTCGATCGCGGCGATATGGTCGGCGTCAACCGCGTGCCGCAGCCCGAACCCGTAGGCGAGCAGGGCAGTGCCGAGCAGCACGGGATGAGTGCGGAAGGCCAGCAGGGCGTAGCCGGCCGAGCCTGCGTTGAAGGCAACCAGCAGCGCGTAGATGCCGACCACCTTGCCCCGCACGTTTACGGCTTGATCGCGGAAGATGCTCCGGAGCGTCAGCAGCATGTGCCGTCTCCCGAGCGCTGTCCCGATGCAACGGCGCGCGAAGGCGCGCGGAGGCCGGGCAGGCGGGGGCGCTGCGACGTGCAGGCGCGGTGGTGGGCGTATCCCATGACATGTCTCCGGCCTCCGGGACACCCCGCCCGGAAACGCTGGTTGGCGCGACGACGGCAGGTCTCCTGGCTCACGGCTGCGTGCCCGCGTGGAGGCGGGCATCATCGCGACCGGCCCTGTCTTCCCGGGCTTCGGAGCCCAGTGACC
>CAXUNX010000116.1:0-965 GCA_964252545.1 uncultured Acetobacteraceae bacterium
GGTGGAGCCAGGCCGCGAGCGGCGCCGCCGGAGCCGGCGCGCGCGCCTGCACGCCCGCGCCGCGTGCCGCGATCATCCCGGGCAGGTCGGCCAGCAGCAGCGACACTAGGCCGGGGTCGAGCTGCTTGCCGGCGCGCAGCCTGATGGCGCAGTCCAGTCCGGCCACATCGCAGCTCTCGCCCAGCAGCTCGTCGAAAGTCTCGGCCAGCGCCACGGCGCGGCTGGGGAGCGGGATGGTCTCGCCCGAAAGGCCGAACGGATAGCCGGTGCCATCCCAGTTCTCATGGTGATGCAGCGCGATGTCCGCGGCCAAGTCGAGCATCGGCTCATGGCTGTGCGCCAGCATGCGAAAGCCGATCCGGGTGTGGTTCTGCAGCGCCCGCTGCTCGGCGGCGTCGAGCGGGCCCCGCTTGCGCAGGATGGTGCCGGCCACTCCGCTCTTGCCGATGTCGTGCAGCGAGGCAGCGGCCATCAGGTCGCCGGCGCGGGCAGGGTCGTAGCCCGCGGCAAGCGCCAGCCGCACGGCGACACGGGCGGTGGCGTCCTCCTGGGTGTTTCCCGCCACGCACAACCGGCTGACCAGGTCGGAGGCGGGGATCACCGGCCGCCGCCCGTGCCGCCGCGCTGCCCAGCCGCCAGCGCCGATGCCGGTGAGGCACACCATCAGCAGGATGGACGCGACCGGAGCGGCCGAAGCGTCGAGCGCGGGATCGGCAGGATCGCCGCCGAGCCGGCAGAACAGGATCAAGACGCCGAGCAGCATGCCGACGGCGAGCGGGCGGACCATCTCACCGAGCCCGATGATCGGCCGCAAGGCGCAGGGCTGCAGGCGGCGGCTCAGCGCGAAGGCAAGAACATAGCCCGCGACGCAGAGGATGCCGCTGAGCGCGGTTGTGAAGACAAGCAGGGCTTCATGAGGCACGTTGAACGTCGACATGCACGCTCCTGGGTTCCCAGGCGGACCT